>CANJNY010000073.1 GCA_947475715.1 Prolixibacteraceae bacterium | reverse complement strand
ATTACAAGGTCAATTGCCGACCCGTTTGGCAATCGTGATCCCGGAGCAACAGCCTGGCCATCATGATTTTGTTCAAGGACCAGATCATCAAATTCGGAAGGATGAAATACTAAATCCCCAAGAGCAAATCCTTTGGATTCAAGTAATTCTTTAGCCTGGCGAATGGATACATCGGTAACCTTGGGCACTTCGACCTGCTCAGGGGCAATTGAAGCAAGGGTAACGTATATTAGCCTGTTAGGCTTTATTTTATGTCCTGCGGATGGATTCTGAAATATAACCGTTCCTGGTATAAAGTTTTTTCGATAGACGGAGTCCTCGATTTTATACCGAAAATTCCGATCATTGATAAGTGATTCCACTTGTTTTACCGTTAGTCCTTTGAGATTCGGGGTAGGGAAAATCTCCCCTTTATTGGTATAAAGGGTGAGCATAAATAGTGTAAACCAGATTAACACAATGGTCAATAATACAGCAATTCCGACGTTTTTCAGGATTGGTCTATCCAGTATGAATTCTTTTAGCCGCATGTATGAAGTTTCAAATGTGAATAAGTTGATTTTCAAAGATTTTTCAGAGCGAACAAAATTAATCAGAATATTTCAATAAACACAAAATGTGTGGTAGAGACGCAGCACGCTACGTCTCTACCACACATTTTGTGTGATTTAACGGAACTACAAAAATTACCTCTTATGCTGTGGTTCGTCTGAAACACTAAGTTTTTTACGCCCTTTGGCACGACGCGCCTTTAAAACTTTGCGGCCGTTAGCGGTTGACATTCTTTCGCGGAAACCATGTTTGTTTCTCCTTTTTCTATTCGATGGCTGAAATGTTCTTTTCATTTCGGAATAATATTTTATTAATTAAAACTATTTCTTTTCTAATTTGGAGTGCAAAAATAGGATTTTTTTTGTTGTTGACAAAGTAAAAAGCGATTTAGAATAATTTTATTTCAATCGTTTACCTGTTTATTGGGAGGTAGATCACTTTTTTTGTTTCAAAATAGGGCTCACTAAAGAAATTTGAGATCTCCGTGACCTCAATTGAATTTTTAAAATCTTTTATTTCATCCTCAAAATCACCACCTTTCAAATAGATTATTCCGTTTGGCCGGGAATTGAGGGGTTTGCGGGAAATTTTATTCTTTACTATTGAAACAAAATCGGGAAAGGCAGTTACCGCTCTTGAAATTACGAAATCAAACTCCTTTTTTACCTCCTGGACCCTGATATGGATCGCATTTACATTTTTTAGGTTAAGCTCATCAACAACTGCTTGAACAACTTTGATTTTTTTACCGATTGAATCGATCAAGGTAAACTCGGTTGCTGGAAACATTATTGCCAGTGGAATACCGGGAAACCCTCCTCCGGTACCAACGTCAAGAATTTGAGTGCCCGGTCTGAAGGTTATTATTTTGGCAATAGCCAGTGCATGCAAAACATGCTTCTCGTACAGTGCGTCAATATCTTTTCGTGAGATAACATTAATCTTTTCATTCCATTCCCGATACAGCGGCTCCATTTTTTCAAAACAGAGAATTTGCTCAGCAGTTAATTGGGGAAAGTATTTTGAAATATTCAACATAAGCCAGAGGTGAATTAGTCTTGTTACCATTTACGTTTTCTGCGTGAAAACAGCTGTTTGAATGATAAAAAACTATTGATGACTGGCAGAATAGTTCTCATGATCAGCAATCCCGGGAAAAGCTTCTTTTCCCCGAGACGTTTCATTCCAACTACACCCCAGATTAATTCATTGACAATTTTAAACAGTCCAACTCCACCAATCCAGAGTCTCCAGGGTGAGAGTATCAACAGTGCAATCAACGATACATCAAAAAGCAGGCGGCTGAAGTTATTGACAAATAAAAATGCTCTTTGGCCGATTGTAAACTTTCTTTTAAGGTATAGCTGTTTCTTTCTCTGATTTATCCAATCCTGCGAATCGGTATCTCCGCCATAATTAATTACACTTGAACGGTCGAGCAGATAATTGGTGTTTTTTCTTCCCGATAGTTTATTAATGAATAACTCATTTTCACTGAACCTGACATCAAGTACGGCAGCAAATCCCTTAAGATTAAGAAATTGCTCCCTTCTGTAGGCGATATTAATATCATAGACCGGCATAGGTAACCCAAGGTATCGGGCAGATCCGTGAAGGAGATAGGAATTCAGATTTTCGTATCTGAAAAATTTCTGCATCCCCCCGTCTTGTTTGGTGTATTTCACAAATCCGAATACTGCATCTGTTTTCGGGTGCAAGGCAGTGGCAAACGATTTAAGCCAATCATTTCCCCCTACCCGGCACAGTGGATTGAGAAAAATAAGCCACTCTTTTGTGGCAGCTCTCACTCCAATAGTTATGACAAGGGCATTCGGAAAATCAGTTTCCTGTATTATCCGGGATGTTTTTAGCCTGGCAGAAACCAATTTAAGTTCGGAAAGGTACCACTCAGTACCATCAGCAGAACAATCGTCTACAACAACAACTTCAAAATCAGGATAGTCTTGTTCGAGTAGTGACGGGATTAGCTCTCTGAGATGATCCTCATAGTTCCGTGATGGAACAATAACAGATATCGAGGGATATTCAATTGGCTTCTCTTTTTTCTTACCACTCAATGTAAACAGTGATAACAACAGTTGGTAAAACAACTGAATAAAAAGTGTTAGAATAAATATCGCTAGGAGCACCAACTCTGTCACCCCAAATGTAAAACCGTTTATTTCAATCATAATTAGTATCAACGAAGTGTGGCAAATTTACAAATAGACATCCGAACATTCATTGTTTTTTACATTTTTTTCACTTTTCCCGATATTCTTCATTATTGTCTATCTTTGCGACGCGAAATTTTGAAAATGAAATTTGAACTTCAAGGGACTACACCGTTCTCAAAAGCACGGGCAGGACAAATAGAAACGGCTCATGGCCAGATTGATACACCGATATTTATGCCAGTCGGCACGATTGGTTCTGTCAAGGGTGTACACTTCAGAGATCTGAAAGAAGACATCGGTGCTCAAATCATCCTTGGCAATACATACCATTTGTATCTGCGGCCAGGAATAGACATTATTGAAAGGGCAGGGGGACTGCACCGATTTAACGGATGGGACAAACCTATCTTAACCGACAGTGGAGGATTTCAGGTCTTTTCACTGGGCGATATCCGTAAATTGAGTGAAGAAGGTGCCCGTTTTCAGTCTCATATTGACGGGTCAAGACATCTGTTTACTCCGGAAAATGTAATTGATATTCAGAGATCTATCGGAGCAGATATCATTATGGCCTTTGATGAATGTACCCCGGGTGATGCCAATTACGATTATGCCAAAAAATCATTGGAACTGACACAACGGTGGCTTGAAAGGTGTATTACAAGATTCAGTGAAACTGAACCAAAATATGGGTATTCCCAATCGCTGTTCCCAATCGTTCAGGGATGTGTTTTTCCAGATTTACGAAGACGGGCTGCGGAACATGTTGCCTCTTTTGAATCCGACGGGTATGCCATAGGCGGACTTTCGGTAGGTGAAAAGGAGGAGGATATGTATGCGATGATCGAGGTTGTGAATGAAGTTCTGCCGCAAAACAAACCACGTTACCTGATGGGGGTGGGTACTCCGGTTAATATCCTTCAGGCTATCGACCGGGGCATCGATATGTTTGATTGTGTGATGCCCACCAGAAACGGAAGAAATGGGATGCTTTTTACCCGAAATGGAATTATAAATATTAAGAACAATAAGTGGAGGGATGACTTTTCTCCAATTGATCCGGAAGGAACCTCATTTGTCGATCATCAATATACCAAAGCCTATCTGCGCCATCTTTTTAATGCCAAAGAGATGTTGGGAGCGCAGATTGGAAGCATGCATAATCTGGCCTTCTATCTGTGGCTGGTTGGCGAAGCGAGAAAGCAGATTCTGAACGGGACGTTCAAACCCTGGAAAGAGGAGATGGTCAAAAAGATCGGAAAACGACTTTGAAATTTTGCACTATAATTTTCACTTAAACTGAATACGGGATGGTCACTAAGTATATTAAAAGAATCGACCAGTACATCATAAAAAAATACCTGGGGACTTTCTTTCTCGCAATAGCATTGATAATTAGCATCTCTATTATTTTCGATGTGTCTGAAAATATAGATGATTTTATTACTAAAAATGCACCGATTAAGGCAATAATTCTGGATTATTATCTGAATTTCATCCCTTATTATGCGAATCTCTTCAGTGCCCTTTTTACATTTATTGCGGTGATCTTCTTCACCAGTAAAATGGCCTATAACTCCGAAATAATTGCGATTCTTGCAAGTGGTGTTTCCTATCGACGACTGATGAGGCCATATATGATTGCCTCGGGTGTTATCGCCGGAATGTCCTGGATTCTTGGAAATTTTGTAATCCCTTCGGCTACAGATGCACGCGTAAATTTCAGGAATACCTATATCAATAACGAATTTGTGAATGTTGACAAAAATATCCACCGCCAGCTGGAACCGGGGATGTATGTCTATATGCAGAGCTATAATAACAGGCTGGATGTGGGATACCGTTTCTCGATCGAGAAATTTGACGGGAAAAAGCTTGTGACTAAATTAATGGCTGAAAGTATTAAGTGGGACCGGGATAAGAAGAAATGGGTTATTCAAAATTATTACATCCGGGATATGCGCGCTGAGCAGGAGGTTATTAAAACAGGCGTATCAATGGATACAACCTTGCGGATGTTACCTGCTGACTTCGGTCAACAAAATGCCAAGGAGGAGACAATGGATTACTGGAAAATCAATGCCTATATAAAGGATCTTAAATTACGTGGAGTGGATAATGTCGCACGTTATGAGCAGGAGAGCTACAAGCGGACTGCCGGACCAGTTAGTACATTTATTTTATCGGTTATCGGTGTTTCACTCGCTTCACGCCGCATGAGAGGAGGATTGGGAATTCATTTGGGTATCGGCCTTTTCCTGAGCTTTTCATATATCATGTTCATGCAGGTCTCAACGATCTTTGCCGTTAAAGTTGGATTCAATGCCTTGCTGGCCGTTTGGCTTCCAAATCTGATCTATTCGTTTATAGCAATCGGTCTTTACCGGTGGGCTTCAAAATAATTTGAATTTTTCACCCGGATAGTCTATTCTTTGATTTAGAAAGAATTAGCAACTTTAATTTCAGAAACGGAGCATTGAAAGTATAAATTGTTGTACTTTCGCATCCGGGATTTTTACCCAAAAAGAGTTTGTTTTTGGTAACATTCGATCAATTAGTAATTTAAAACACACTTATGTCATTTAAGAGAAACATCCTTGACCTCCGTAAACGCAAGAAGGAGGCTCAGCAGGGGGGTGGCGAAAAGGCCATTGAGAAGCAGGTGGCGATGGGCAAGAAAACTGCCCGGGAAAGAATTAAAGCCATTCTTGACGAAAACTCATTTCACGAGTATGATCTTTTTGTTGAACACACCGGACGTGATTTTGACATGGAGAAAAAGGTATTGCACGGTGATGGTGTCATTATTGGAACCGGAACAATGTACAACCAGCCTGTTGCAATCTATGCTCAGGATTTTACCGTTGCAGGTGGATCATTGGGTTTGATGCATGCCCGTAAGATCACAAAAATTATGGATCACGCGCTTAAAATGCGCGTTCCACTGATCGGAATCAATGATTCAGGTGGTGCCAGAATTCAGGAAGGGGTAAACTCGCTTGCAGGATATGGCGAAATATTTTACAGAAATACCAATGCATCAGGGGTAATTCCTCAGATTTCAGTTATCCTTGGACCATGTGCCGGGGGAGCGGTCTATTCACCCGCACTCACAGATTTTGTGTTTGTAGTTGAGAATATCTCCAAGATGTTTATTACCGGACCCGGCGTAATTAAATCGGTTCTTGGCGAAGAGATCTCGATGGAAGACCTGGGAGGTGCGATGATTCATAGCGAAATAACTGGAAATGCTCATTTCTTTGCCAAGAGTGAAGACGAATGTTTCGAGCAAATCAAGAAACTGATAACGTTTATTCCATGGAACAACGCTCAAAAAGCCTTGAAGTTTCCTGTTCAGGAACCTTTGTCGAAAACAAGTATTGAAGAGATTGTCCCGATTGATCCCCACCATCCTTACGACATACGCGATATTATTAAGGCAGTTACCGATGGTTCCGATTTTTTCGAAATCATGGAATATTTTGCACGCAACATTGTAATTGGATTTGGCCGCATTCAGGGTAATACTGTCGGATTTGTGGCAAATCAACCCATGTACCTGGCAGGGGTGCTCGATTGCGATAGTTCAGACAAGGCTGCCCGCTTTATCCGTTATTGCGATGCATTCAACATCCCGATTGTAACCCTTGAAGATATGCCGGGGTATTTACCCGGAGTAGATCAGGAGCATGCCGGTGTGATCCGACACGGTGCCAAACTTCTTTATGCTTACAGTGAAGCCACTGTTCCAAAAGTAACGGTAATAATCCGCAAAGCTTATGGCGGTGGTTACATCGCAATGAACTCACGTCATCTTGGTGCCGACTTTGTATTCGCATGGCCAACAGCTGAAATCGCTGTTATGGGTCCCGAGGGTGCTGCAAATATCGTATTTAAAAAAGAGATCGAGGAGGCAGAAAATCCGGCAGAAATGCGTAAACAAAAAATACAGGAGTATAAAGATAAGTTTGCAAACCCATTTGTTGCAGCCTCAAAGGGTTATATCGATGAGGTGATTGAACCGGCAGAAACCAGAGCCAGGCTCATCCATTCACTCGAAGTGTCATCGAGTAAAGTTGATCCGCGTCCTGCCCGTAAACATGGTATTCCGCCGTTCTGATCCAAATTTTTGCTAAAAAATAACTTATGGAAGAAAAAAATCCGAATTATCAGATTTTCGTAGTCAACAGTGCAAGGTATCTGACTTTGACAACTACGAAATATGAAAAACGTAAGAAATGGCAGGCTTTAGATCCCAAAGAGGTTCGTTCAATTATCCCGGGTTCAGTGATTGAGGTTTTTGCTACTCCCGGTCAGATAATGAAGTCGGGTCAGGCAATCCTGACACTCGATGCAATGAAAATGTATACCAAAGTTGAGATGCCATTCGATGGCGTGATTAAAAGTGTTGAAGTAGCAACAGGGGACAGAGTTCCTAAAAATACGTTGTTAGTCACAATCGAATAAGACTCAGACTACTCAGCCACAGATAAAAAGAGGGTTTCTCAATTATTGAGAGACCCTCTTTTTATATTTAAAATCCAATATAAATCAGCTAAAATTATAGGTCTAGTTCTTTAACAGGCTGTAATTTAAAATTCTCCATTTGTGGAGTCGGTATCTCACAGTCACTTTTAATACGCCTAGTCCATATTTTACACTCCTGAGAAAACTAATCGATGAGGCTTCCTCAAAATAGCGGGTCGGACAGGTTATTTCGGCGATTTCAAAACCTGCATTAAATATCTGGGCAATAAATTCATTGTCAAAAATAAAATCATCCGAATTCTTTTCATATTTGATCTTACGCAAAACATCGGTACTAAATGCACGGTATCCGGTATGGTATTCCGATAATTTCTGACCTAATATAAAATTTTGAAACAGGGTCAGAAAACGATTTGCAATATATTTATAGAGCGGCATGCCACCTTTAAGTGCACCAACTCCCAGTATACGGCTTCCAAACACTACCGGATAAACACCATTCGCAATCAGATAGCACATCGAATGAATAAGCTTAGGAGTATATTGATAATCAGGATGTAACATTACAACGATATCTGCATTGATCTCGAGAGCTTTATTGTAACAGGTTTTTTGATTTCCTCCGTAACCTTTATTCCGGTCGTGCCTGATCACGTATTGAATATTGAGCTTTGATGCCAGCACAGAGGTCTCGTCCTTACTGTTGTCATCCACAAGGATTACATAATCCACAATATCACGAGGGACCTCGTTGAGGGTCATCTCCAGCGTCTCTTCGGCATTATAGGCCGGCATTACAACAGCAACTGTCTTATTTAGTATCATTATTTATCCTTTTATCATTTCTTTTAAGCAATACAAACCCACCCCTTTTCTCAACAACTTCAAGCTGGGGGTTTTGATCGGTAACCGATTGCAAGGCAGTCGATTTTGTTACAAAATAAACATCTCGGTCAGTGACGCCACGTAAGAAGAACTCCTCTTCGTTACAATCCTTACACCCTCGGGACATCTTATTTGAATAAAAAAACGGCGCATAACTGTAATATCCGATGGTCGTAATCCAAACAGGCTTATCTTTAAATTGTTCAATAAATGCAATGGCAGGTCCCTGAGAATACTTTTCAATTTTTGGCACGATAAGCACCATCAGCAGGAAGAGAAATAACACAGAGCTGGCTAATATCGTTCCTATTTGCCGGATCCCTTTCCAGTATAAAACAGCAGTGACTAACGCTGCTCCAAACAATATCCCGATAAGAAATTCATATCCACCCCAATGTATTGTCCGGTCGATACAGGCAATGGCAAAGTCATCATGAATAAATCTTTTTAAAACTTCAGGTGAGATAACGTTACCAACCAATTGCAGAAGCCCCGGAATCATGGCATAAATCATTCCTACAACCAACAGCAATATCTTGTTTAGTTTGCTTAGCCTGGCCCCCTTGAAACAAATATCATAAATTGCAACTGCGGCAAGGTAAGTTAGTGGAAAATAGCAAAGTGAGCTGTAATGAACAATCTTTGTCTGAACCAAAGAAAAGATGATTAAGACAACTAAAAAAAGAATAATCATCAACCTGCGAAAGTCGTTGTTTAAACTCTCTTTCTTAAAGAATATTTTAAGGGCGAAAATAGAGGATGGGAATACTCCAATAAACAAGACTAATGGATGGTATAAAATACTTCCGCCATGGCCGGCATCCTCGGTTTTCATCAGGCGAATCTGGTATTTGAAGAAATCATAAACCAACTGGGAATTGCCGGCAAGCAGCTGATAAATATGATAGGCTCCTCCGGAGAGGATTAATACCAATACGAACAACAGCAGGTCGGAAAACCTGACCAGTTTAAGTTTTTGTGTAAGTAGAATATAAATAAATATGGAAGCTCCAAATAATAAAATTGCGACCGGCCCCTTGGTTAAAACCGCTAAACCAAGAAGGGAGGCAGCGTAGATCACCTTTAAATACCTACTGTGGTTAACTTCCAGTTGCCTGAAATGGAGAAATGCAAAATAGAGTGATCCGAAAATGAAAAGGTTGAACCAGGGATCTATAATTCCCGATTTAAAGTATAAAAAAGGCAAGATTGATCCGCCGTAAGCTAAGGCCCAAACCAGACCAAACCTGTAGTTTTTTAACCCTTTCCCGATTTCAAAAAGGAGCAACAAGGTCAGCACACCACAGATTGCATTGGGAAATCGCGCTGCAAATTCATTGATTCCAAACAGTTTCATGCTGATTACCTGCATCCAGATGAAAAGAGGGGGCTTTTCCCAAAAAGGGACAAAGTTGATGCTTACCGTATTGTAATTTCCTGTAACGAGCATCTCGCGTGCCGATTCCGCAAAATTAATTTCATCCCAATCGAATAAATGAACCAATCCATTAAAAGGTAAAAACAACAGCAGGCCAACCAGTACAATCAAAACCCTTAAACGGGTTTCCATAGCGATCCTTTTAATCATACTATTTGTTGTCTGACTAAAATCTTAGGTCGGAAATTAATTTTCCGGTCCATCCAGGGACTTTTAAACTTACGGCCAAGAGTAAAGCACATTAAAGTTGTAAGCACCCCTATTGCCGCTCCTGCAACCACATCCAGCGGAAAATGAGCTGAAAGATACATTCTCGAATAGCCTACACCAAGTGCCACGACGAAAAGAAGAAATTTGACTGCCCGGTTTTTAAAGAAAAATGAGAGGTAAAGAGCAACACTAAATGCCGTTGCCGAATGACCAGAAGGGAAGGTGCTTAGTGTGGGAGGATCATATCCTGAAACGAGGTGGATTACTTCTGAGGTTCCAAAAAAGGCTACCGGACGATCCATCTCAGGGAAAAGATGGTCCTTAAAGATATTGACAATAATGGTTATAACCATGGTAACGATGAAGAACGTTAGCGCCTCCCGAAATGAGATCCATAGCAATACCAGGATCAATATTGCCGCAATGACGCCATCCCCTAAATTGGTCAGGTATTTGAAAAAGATATCTGCAAATCCCGAATGGTGACTATTTACAGTAAGAAATAACTGAGAGTTTCCATAGATCCCAAGAAGAACTATAATTAATGCTGAAAATACGGCATAGGGGATTAAGAAATCCAGATTTTCCCGGACAATCCTGCCTGTGGTTGATTTACTTAAATTTAAATCCATTGTTAAATAATAATTTGCAAATATAACATCCTATTATTTCAGAATTGTTTCAATATGGTCAAATAATGGAAAATTTCCTGTAAAATGGGATTTTGACAGATATTTAGGGTCCAAAGTCGATTAAACTGGTGGGAAGTAGAAATCCTCGCCTGCTTTGTGGCCGTTTATTTCCCCTTGTTTTACATAGACAGAGGCTCTTAAGGAAGCAGTTGTATTAAGGATTTAAGTCAATTGCCCTTTAATTTCCTGTAAGTAATTTGGAGACACCGTGCGATCAACATCAGGAGAGATAATTATTCCTTTGGTTGATAACAGTCTGCTGGTGAATCCAGACTGCAGATATCCTGCTTGTATAGTAATGGAATAGCCACAGAAATATCGCATTTCTGTGGCTATTTATCCGGATGCCTGAAATATTGATCGTTCTGCAGATTAAAATAGTGACGCAAACAATCTATGAAATATCTGTTGCTCCGTCTAATAATACAATTTAACTGACGCCGGAGTAACGGACCACTTTTGTCGGTTTATTTTGCCTTCGATCTGTAACTGTCATTCAATCCCTGAGTAACCTCCTTGGTAATATTGAACTGAGTTGATCCTTCAAGCATGCTTTGACTGTTGAGGATGAAATCGTATTTTTTTATTGCGTTATAGCTCTTTAAATAGGATGAGATACTATCTACAATTTGCTGATTAATCTGCCCCTGCATTTCAGATAATTTCTGAGTCAGCTCATAATCAAGCTTTTGTATCTCCTGCTGGAGACCTACTAAGCGCTCTTGTTCCTGTTTAGCGCGTTCCTCGGTCAAGAATCCTCCGCGTTGAACTTTCTCCTGAAAAGCCGCTGCATCTTTTTCAAATCTCATCCTTTTATCGGTATATTCTTTTCGGAATGTCTCTTTTTTCTCTGCAAAATCGCTATTCAGCTTCTTTGCAAGTTCATAAGTGAAGAGCATGGAATCCATTTTTACATAAGCCACAGTTAACTGATTATTCGTTCCGTTTGTTTTCCCTGACGATGTCGATTTTTCCTTGTGGTTTCCACTAAAGTAGATAATATAAAGGCCTGCCACTGCAAGCGATAAAACGATATTAACAACTGTCGAGTTCTTCATAAAAAGCATTTATGGTTTTTTCTCTTTAATAAATTTAGAGGTACAAATATAATCGAAAAGTCGATGCAACAATCAAAGATACAGATTTTGTTTTTGTTGAGTTATTGGCTGAGAAAAATCATTTAAAATGATCTTTTGTATTGATAAACATCATAGATCGGACAATTTACTCATCCTACTTTTATTTCGTTAAACTGATACTATATTATTACGCAAATCCGGTATGAAATGATTAATCAATTGATAGCTAAAATGCTTCCCTATATTCCGAAAGAAATTGTCTGGTTATTTTCAAAGCGTTATATTTCGGGTCAATACATCGGTGACGCTCTGGCTGAATCACGTAAATTAAATCTTGAGGGGGCTTTGGTCACTGTCGATTTGCTGGGTGAGTATGTTAAGAATCTGGAGGAGGCAGACCTTTATAAAGAACAGTACATCGTGCTGATTAAAAGATTCACCGAAGAAAAGATTAACGGTAATTTTTCGGTTAAACCTTCGATGTTTGGCCTCTTAATCGACAAAGAAGCTTGCTATAGAAATCTTCGTGAACTGGTTGAAGTTGCCGATGGATGCAATACGTTGGTAAAAATCGACATGGAGGACTCGGATTGTACGTCCATTGAGATAGCCCTTTTCAGACAATTAAAAACAGAATTTCCAACTCGTGTTGGGTTGGTTTTACAGGCCTATATGCGCCGTACTCTTGCAGACGTAAAAAGTCTTCTTGATTTAAACCAGGCCGCTGCCCCTTTGAATATCAGACTCTGCAAGGGAATATATATCGAACCTGTAAATATGGCTTTTAAAGGGCACCAGGAGATCCGGGATCATTTTATTGAAGATTTGAGGTTTATGCTCCTGAACGGAATTTATGTCGGGATAGCAACGCATGATAAGTATTTGATTAATAAAGCCTACGAGGTGATTGGTGAGCTCGGGATAACCAAAGATAAATACGAATTTCAGATGTTATACGGGGTGACTCCACATTTGAGAAAGTCAATTATCGCAAAAGGACACAAACTTCGTGTTTATGTCCCATACGGTATTCAATGGTTTGGATATTCAACTCGCCGGCTTAAGGAGAATCCAGCCATGGTGTGGCATATCATTAAGGCACTATTCGTAAGGAATTAGCCACTTGATTATTAATAAACGATTAATTCAAACTTAGAGCGTGTTTTAAATTAGATTTTTATTCCCAACCGGGATTTTATACGTGTAGAAAACTAATTTTTAGATTTTTGAAATGCTTCATAGTTTTTAATCAACAGCGAACTTTCATTGCTTGAGATCATCTCTCTGGCAATTTTTCCCGGTGCGATAATTGGTGTTCCGTAAATCACATTGAAAGTCTTGTATCCCAGAGTCGAGAATCCAACTCCATTTTCGGGCGAAACAAGCATTCCTTTATATTCATTGTGTATTTGCTGGGAGCGCAACGTTTTCCGTGCATTCATCTCTGCATCATAAACCTTCGGGGCCTGTGTCAATCCCTCGACCACTGCCCTGTTGACATTGTTTTGAGCAATATTCATCGTCCGTTGATCCGTTTTGACAGGTTTAATCATAATTGAGGAGGTGCCAATCCGCCTAAGAATAATGATTTCTGCCAATTTTATCGCTGACTCCCGCATAAAAACCCCCATGACATATTCTTCCGATTTAAGTGAGTCAGGGACTATTAGCAGGATAGGGCTATATCCCAGATAGGTAAAAACGATTGTATCATTAGGAAATCCATAGAATGAGAAACTTCCTTTTTCATTGGTCGTAAAACTGTGTTTGTTATTAATGCTGAGGCTTGTACCTGACAGTGGTTCTTTTGTTTTACTATCGAAAGTCACACCGGTGATAAAAATCGATCTGTTTTTCTTGTCAGGACTGATTTGTCCTTTTACAACGATTCCATTGCCGGACATAAGAATTACGATTAATATAAATCGCATTAAGTATAGACTTTTCATGGCAGTTTTTATTAATCAGATGGATTAGCATAAAGATACTTAATTTTTGGGATTTTTATTCGCCGGAATCAAATAAGATCTTTGCGCCCGATTCTTAATTTACATGTTTAATAACATCAAAAAAATATCATGGCCACATAAATAAAAGATTAAGTTTGCAGAACGGATCAGAACAGCTTGTTCGCTAGTTTTTATGCATGAAGAAATTCAGTTTTAAACCTAATCTTGACTCAGGGATATCCAAAGTACAGCAACTGGTTGACGCTTTGCAGCGATCGATCAATTACAAAATGCTTCATGAAGGGGATGCACTTCCTTCTGTTAATGACCTTATGAGGGAATCGGGACTATCCAGGGATACTGTATTTAAAAGTTATACCGAGTTGAAGCGCAGGGGAATTGTTGAAGCAATCCCGAACAGAGGTTATTTTGTTACCCGTTCACAAAGGCAGGTCTTTCTGTTTCTCGATACATTTAAAGCCTACAAGGAGGTGTTATATAACGCTTTCAAGCAGAATCTTTCACGCAATGTGATGGTTGATATTAATTTTCATCATTATAATTTTGATCTGTTTAAATCAATCATAAGAAACAGTGCAGGGAAGTTCAATACATACATCATAATGAATTTCAATCATCCTGAGATTCCCGAGATAATCAGGGAGATTGACCCCGATAAGTTGCTGTTGATTGATTGGCAGATCCATTCTACGGTGGGACAGGCAAAGGTATACCAGGACTTTGGTGAATCTGTTTATCGTTGTTTATCATCGGGATGGCATTTGCTCAGAAAGTACAATGAACTGGTCTGTGTATATCCCGAATACACATTTCATCCGATAGAATCGGTTGAAAATGTGAATCGTTTTTGCGATGATAATAATTTGAAGTTTAGTATCCTATATGATATTAAAAATCTTGATATTCAGGTAGGTAAGGTTTATCTTGTTTTTGAAGATATAGACCTGGCAGCAATTCTGGAACAGGCAAACAGTAAAAAATTCAGGCTTCGTGACGATTTCGGCATCCTTTCGTACAACGATACACCGATGAAAAAGTTTATTTCGGATGGGATTTCTGTAATCTCAACAGATTTCAAATTGATGGGCCAAAAGGCCGCAGAATTTGCTTCGGCGAATAAAAAACTCGATTATCAGGTTCCGACTGAACTTATAATCAGGGATTCACTTTAACGTTCATAATGCAACAGAACAGGTTTAGTATAAATTTTCAATATCAAAAAGAGATGTATCTATTAGGAATTGACATTGGAAGCTCTTCCGTTAAGGCTTCCATTCTGAATGGTGAAACAGGTGAGATTGAAGGGTCTTCATTTTATCCTAAAAGTGAAATGGCGATCATTGCCAATCAATCGGGATGGGCAGAGCAGCAGCCTGAACTTTGGTGGGAGAGCCTCAAACTTGCCATTCTTGAAGCAAAGTCTCTGGCTAAAATATCTGGCGATAAGATTGTTGCGATAGGTATTTCCTATCAGATGCATGGGCTTGTGATAGTTGACAAAAACCAAAATGTGCTCCGTCCTTCGATTATCTGGTGCGACAGCAGAGCAACAGAAATCGGGAATAAAGCCTTTCAGGATATTGGTAATGAGGCATGTCTGAATTCATTACTAAACTCCCCGGGAAATTTTACCGCCTCCAAGCTCAAATGGGTAAAGGATAATGAACCATCGGTTTATGAGAAAATTGATAAAATAATGCTTC
Organism: Prolixibacteraceae bacterium; assembly: GCA_947475715.1. GTDB lineage: Bacteria > Bacteroidota > Bacteroidia > Bacteroidales > Prolixibacteraceae > JAAFHB01. The sequence continues at coordinate 10,064 of CANJNY010000073.1, read as the reverse complement.
CGGGAGACTATATCTCCATGATGCTTACCGGAGAGATCAGAACAACGGCCTCCGGATTGTCGGAAGGGATGTTCTGGGATTTCAGAAAGAATGGAGTATCTGATCTGGTTCTCGATTATTATGGCTTTAGGAAGGAGCTTATTCCTGAACTGGTTGATACCTTTGGAATCCAGGGGCATGTCTCGGCCAAAATCGCCGGGGAACTCGGCTTAAAGCCGGGGATTCCTGTAGCATACAGAGCGGGAGACCAGCCTAATAATGCACTGTCTCTTAATGTTTTAAATCCGGGTGAGATTGCAGCAACTGCCGGCACATCTGGTGTCGTTTATGGCGTTAGTGGCGAGGTCAAATACGATCCTCAATCACGGGTCAATACCTTTGCTCATGTGAATCACTCTGCAGTGGCTGATCGTTTAGGTGTTTTACTTTGTATTAACGGAACCGGAATTCTGAATTCGTGGATGAATAAAAACGGGGGGAATAAGAGTTACTCCTATGAACAGATGAACGCTATGGCTGCATCAATTCCAACAGGTTCTGACGGACTCTCGATCCTCCCATTTGGGAATGGCGCCGAGCGTGTTCTGGGAAATAAAAATATCGGAGCTCAGATTTGCGGCGTCGATTTTAACCGGCACGATCAGGGTCATCTGTTCCGGGCTGCACAGGAAGGGATCGTATTCTCGTTTAAGTATGGAATGGATATTTTGAAAGGAATCGGCATTGAGGCCAGGGTGATCCGGGCCGGCAAGGCAAATATGTTTCTTAGCCCGGTTTTCCGTCAGACATTGGCCAATATCGCCGGTGTTACAATTGAATTATACAATACTGACGGTTCTGCCGGAGCAGCACGTGGCGCGGGTGTGGGTGCCGGATATTATTCCTCATTTGACGAGGCTTTCGCCGGCCTGAAAAAACTTGAAATAGTCGAGCCGGACCTCATTGAGCAGGAAAAGGTTAATCAGGCTTATCAAATCTGGAATCAGAACCTGAATAAATTTATAAAGGATTAAGACCAGTGATATTTTGTTGAAAATGTAAAAATTAAATATAAACAATAATTTAAATAAATAAATTAAATAGTTATGGATGCATTTATAGGTAGTAAAGAGTACTTTCCCGGAATAGGAAAGATTAAATTTGAAGGTGTTGAGTCGAGAAATCCTTTGGCATTTAAATGGTACGACGAATCAAGAATGATCAATGGAAAATCGATGAAGGACCATTTGCGGTTTGCCATCGCATACTGGCATACATTCTGTGGCGATGGAGGTGATCCTTTCGGTCCGGGAACCAAAACATTTCCGTGGACCGGTGCCGCTGATCCTTTGGAATCTGCCTACAACAAACTGGATGCCGCATTTGAATTTATTACCAAAATCGGGGCTTCATATTACTGTTTTCATGATACCGATATCGTGGGCGATGGTTCGGTTTTTCAGATTGAGAAACGGATGAGCCAGGTTGTCCCTGTAATGCAACAGATGCAAAAAGAATCGGGAGTTCAACTGCTGTGGGGCACTGCCAATGTATTCTCGAACCGCCGCTATATGAATGGTGCATCAACTAATCCCGATTTTTCTGTTTTGGCAAATGCCGCTGTTCAGGTGAAAAATGCTATTGATGCCACAATCGCATTGGGTGGAACCAATTATGTTTTCTGGGGTGGTCGCGAAGGGTATATGACGCTTCACAATACCAATACCAAGCGGGAAATTGAACACCTCGGCCGCTTTCTTCAGATGGCTCGTGATTATGGACGCAAACAGGGCTTCACAGGAAACTTCCTGATTGAGCCAAAACCAATGGAACCAACTAAGCACCAGTATGATTTTGATGCACAGACTGTTATCGGATTCCTGCGTCAGTTTGGACTCGAAAACGATTTTAAAATGAATATCGAAGTTAATCATGCGACCTTAGCCGGTCATTCTTTTACACATGAATTACGTATGGCCACCGATGCGGGGGTGTTCGGATCGATCGATGCCAATAAGGGTGACTATCAGAACGGCTGGGATACCGATGAGTTTCCAACCAATATTTACGAGGTAACCGAAGCGATGATCGAAATTATTCAGGCAGGTGGTTTTGTTAACGGTGGTATCAACTTTGATGCAAAAACACGCAGAGCATCTTCGGATCTTGAGGATATCTTTATCGCTCACGTTTCGGGTATGGATGTTTTTGCCAGAGCATTGGTTATTGCAGATAAACTTCTCAAAGAATCTGATTATCTTAAACTCAGAAAAGAACGTTACAGCTCTTACGACGCAGGTAAAGGTGCCGATTTTGAAGCAGGTAAACTCAAATTTGAGGATCTTCGCGAAATTGCTTCTGACCTGGGCGAACCTGCTCAAATTAGCGGTAAACAAGAGAAATTCGAGCAATTGATCAATTTTTATATTTGATTCAATGAAAGAACATAGCTCGTTGTATGTGGTTGGAATTACGATGGTCGCAACCTTGGGAGGGCTTCTGTTCGGATATGATACTGCAGTTATCTCAGGTGCTGAGAAATCTATTCAGGCTTACTTAATTAATGGTCTTGGACTTGGGACGCTGGCACATGGCGCGACAATCTCAAGTGCGCTTATCGGTTGTATTTTGGGGGGAATGGTCTCCGGATTACTTGCCTCCAAATTAGGTCGCAAAAATTCATTGTTGTTATCTGCATTTCTGTTCTTTTTCTCCTCAATAGGTTCAGGATGGCCCGAAGCATTTTTCTTTACTCAGGGTCACCCAACGATGGGATTATTGTTTATGTTCAACTTCTACCGTATTATTGGGGGCATTGGTGTTGGTATTGCTTCGGCAGTGGTCCCGATGTATATCGGAGAGATTGCCCCTGCAGAGATGCGTGGACGGCTGGTCTCGCTTAACCAGATCGCCATTATTTCGGGGATGTTGGTTGTCTACTTTGTGAATTATGGAATTGCTCACGGACAAACTGTTGAGTGGATCAATGCAATTGGTTGGCGCTGGATGTTCACCTCTGCAGCTATCCCCTCTGCAATCTTCGCGGTCCTGCTGTTTTTTGTGCCTGAAACACCCCGTTATCTGGCGTTAAATAACCAACCCGACAAGGCGATGGCTATTTTAACCAAGATTAATGGAAAGGCAAAAGCTGCTTTTATTTTTCTCGATATCAAAAAATCGGTTGAGGCTTCCTCTCAAAAGCTTTTTGCATTCGGAAAGCTGGTCGTGGTTATTGGGATTCTGTTAAGTGTATTTCAGCAATTTGTGGGAATCAATGTGGCACTTTACTATGCCCCCCGTATTTTTGAAAGTATGGGTTCAGGAAAAGACACCTCGATGCTGCAGACCGTAGTAATGGGGCTGGTCAATGTTGTTTTTTCTGCTCTTGCCGTATTCCTTGTCGATAAACATGGGCGTAAACCACTGCTGATGATCGGTTCAATCGGAATGGCTATTGGTATGTTTGCAATCGGTGCATTGGCTTTCATGAAGATTATCGGCATTAGCACCCTGGTGTTTATTATCATTTATACGGCCTCATTTATGATGTCATGGGGACCGGTTTGCTGGGTGCTTATTTCTGAAATATTTCCAAATAAGATCAGAGGACGTGCCATTGCAATTGCCGTTGCAGCTCAGTGGGCAGCCAACTATTTTATTTCATCCACCTATCCCGCGATGATGGAATTCAGCGGAGGAATAACTTACTGGTTTTATGGCCTGATGAGTATCCTTTCGTTTATCTTTGTCTGGAAAATCGTTCCTGAAACCAAGGGTATGACCCTTGAAGCAATGGAAGGGCTGTGGCTTAAAAAGAAATAATAACTCCGTTACTAACTATAAAAACACCCTTGAGATTCTGAATCTTAAGGGTGTTTTTTATTGTAAAATACTGAGCGGTTCTCAGTGGTAATCCTATTTAACTCTTTTCACAACTCCCGGTTACTTTGCTTTTAATTTTTTCACCTTAAATACAGCTGTTTAAAATCCTCCGCCTTCAATATCCGACTCCCTGTTTCCTCCTGAATCATCACCATTCTGTCGGCGACTCTGCCTGGTTTTGTAATTGTTTATCCGGTAACTAAAGGTTAACATTAAAACCTGTGCTTCACGTTTGAAACTTCCGGTACGGTATTGATTCTCACTTATCGTAGTGGAAGTCATGATCGTATTTCCAACGATATTGCGTGCCGTTAAGTTGAGGCTTGCCTTGTTCTTGAGAAAGCTCTTTTTAATTCCAAGCGATGAGGTGTAAAATCCTGAACGGCTACCTTGTGCTGTAATTCCCGGAGAATTATACATATACATCAGCTGAACCGTTGTTGATTTATTCAGGTGAAATGTTGGAGTGAAGTGAAGATTCCACGAATTGGTGCTGTTTGCAACCCCTGCAATCGCAGTTCCGAACATCTGATATTTAAACAGACTCAACGAACTGTTGAGGTTGAACCATTTATACAATTCGAGATTTGCCATAAACTCAGCACCCATTGAACGATCATAATCAATATTTTTAAACGTGTTGGTTGTTATCTGAGTATTTGAATTAAAGTCGCTGTATTGTTGAATTAAATTATTGGTTTGTCTCATAAAACCTTCGACAGAAAGAAGTGATGCATCGCTTAATTTTTTCTCCAGGTTTAATTCGTATGAATTCGTAAATTCAGGAAGCAGATCGGGATTTCCCTGACGTATTGACTGTGGATCGATATGGACCACAAACGGATTTATATTCCATTGCATAGGCCTGTTAATACGCCGTGTAAAGCTTCCCTGCACCTGGAATTTAAGGGGAAGTTGTCGGGTTATATGAATCGTTGGGAAGAAATCGATACGGTCCAGTTTATAGGCTTTATTTTGTATCTCTTGGTTAAGTACCCTTCTTTCATATTCGGAGCGCAGGCCAAGCTGAAAATCAAACAGGGGCATTGAGTTTTGAAAGGTTACGTAGCCTGCCTGAAACTGATCTTTGTAGTTTAGCTTGTCGTGCTGCGAAATATCTTCGGCCCCGTTATTTCGAAGGGTGTATTCCCCATCATTATTCCCATAACGTCCCTGGTAGCCGGCACCAAATTTACCTTTAACTCCAACCGGAAGTTCATAGTCAATCTTCGTCCGCAGCTCCTTGTCGTTGCTGTTTTGTGCTGATAGTTGTGTCAGTGATCCCCCTTTAATCCCCCCAATATTGGTGGTGTCAACCTGCAAGGTGCTCGTGTTGTTATTCGGTCCGCCTGTATAATAAGCTGATGCAGAGATGTTTTGCCCTTTTTTGTCAAGTTTTAACTGGTAGTCGAGATTAAGACTTTGGTAATTCCTTTTAAATAACGGATTTGAGCTGTCTAAGTAGTAAACGTCATTTGCGCCATTATACGAATCGTGATATAACGCAGACATTCCCCTGCCATATGTTCGGTCTCCGAGACTTCCGGTTAAGGTCAACGAATTTTTATCGTTGATTGCATAATCGATTGCAAAATTTAGTCCCTTTCCCGAGCGATGCATATCTCCATTACCATTGATCTGTTGGTTTTTTACAAGTGAAGGACTAAGGGTTAGCCGATTATCCATTATATTGGTAAATGGAGATTTATTATCGGTAAAATCGCCGCCAAGTGTAAAGCTCAAATTGGAAATTTTATAGTTTAGACTGACATTCGAGCTATACTTGCCACCTGTCCCGGCTGATAAATTTATAAAGCCACTTGAACCCTGGACCTTTTGTTTCTTCATGATGATATTTAAAATTCCGGCGCTCCCTTCAGCATCATATTTTGCCCCCGGATTGGTGATAATCTCAACATTTTGTACCAGGTTTGCAGGTATTTGCTGCAATGCCTCGCTTCCGGCTATGGGGGATGGCCTTCCGTCGACCAGAACAGTGAAATTTGAACTTCCACGCAGTGTAATATTTCCCTCCACATCTGTCTGAATCGATGGGGCAGTCTGAAGTGCCTCTGCCAGGGTTGACCCGGCTGCCGCAACGGTCTGCCCTATGTTAATCACTTTTTTATCAATCTGATAGGATACTGCTGCAACATTTGATACAACCTCAACCTCTTTCAGCGCAGTGGTTGCTGTATTTACTTTTATGGCTCCCAAGATTGCAATTTTCTTTGCAGGGGTCAGCAGAATGTCATTTACTTTATGCTTTTTATAACCAACAAACGTTACGACCATAAAATATTTTCCATAAGGTAATTTGTTAACAGTAAAACTTCCGTTCTCCTGACTCAGCACTCCTGATACTAAGGTTGAATCTTTTGATTTATATACTGCAACACTGGCATACGGAATTGTCTGACTTGTGCTTCCATCGGTAATGATCCCGGTAATCTCAGCTTCTTTCGGTATCATACTCTCCATGCCCGGGTGAGGATACCCCTGAGCCACAACGATATTATTGCAAACCATTAATAATGCTGCAAAAATTGAAATCATTAATATAATCTTCTTCATTACCCTTTTGGATGTTTTAAATTTTGTTTGTCAGTGCCTATACAACAGGTGAAAAAAGCCTGAAATGATAGAATTTTCATTTTAATAAATAGTAGAATTTTTATTTTAACTGCAGTTAAAAGCATGGCTCTGCTTATTGAATGATATGGAATTAGGTTCCATCCAGTCAATTAATATACCCTTTCGTAGGAATTTTATGGATTTATTGCCACAACCTCTAATCAATCTTTAATCGGCCATTTCCTTGAATTGAATTTCACTTTGGATACTTTGTTCTGATAAAGGTTTAAAACTGCAGCTCATTTATTATTTTTTTTAATCTTTTTTCAAAATAGAAGGAAGCTTAAAAGGTGATTTTTATTAGCAAAATTGTCCTGACTAACCCTTAGTTTTGTCCTCAGAATAACAGCGTTCTTGGCTTAAAGTTGTGAATAAATTCAAATCCAAAAGTTATGTCAAAAGGTTTCTTCCATGTCCCTGTACCCAAAAATGAGCCGGTTAAGAGTTATTATCCGGGTTCACCCGAACGTAAGGAGCTTAAAATGACCATCGCAGAGATGCGTTCAAAGGTTGTTGAACTGCCGATGTATATTGGCGGAAAAGAGGTCACGAGTAACACTAAAATAGAAATATATCCCCCCCATGATTTAAAACACCTCCTCGGGTATTACTATCAGGGTGATGAAACACACGTAGTTCAGGCCATCGATGCAGCGTTGGAGGCCCGCTCTGCCTGGGCTGAACTGGGTTGGCAACACCGGGCAGCCATATTTTTAAAGGCTGCCGATTTACTTGCTGGTCCCTATCGCGCAAAAATAAATGCAGCCACCATGCTGGGACAATCCAAAAATGCCTATCAGGCAGAGATCGATGCCGCCTGTGAATTGGCCGATTTCTACAGATTTGGCGTTCAGTGTATGACCCGGATCTATGAAATGCAACCTGAGTCGAATCCCGGAATGTGGAATTATAACGAATTCCGCCCCCTTGAAGGATTTGTTTTCGCTTTAACTCCCTTTAATTTTACCTCAATAGCGGGGAATCTCCCCGTCGCTCCGGTTATGATGGGAAATGTCTGCGTGTGGAAACCCTCTAAAACGGCGATCTACTCGGCAGCGGTGATCATGGAAATCTTAAAGGAGGCCGGTCTTCCCGACGGTGTAATTAACCTTGTGTATGTTTCGGGACCTGCGGCAGGAAAGATCATATTTAGTCATCCCGACTTTGCCGGGATCCATTTTACCGGGTCAACCGGTGTTTTTCAGGATATCTGGAAAACAATCGGAGCGAATATCTTCCGGTTTAAATCGTATCCCCGGATCGTCGGGGAGACAGGCGGAAAAGATTTTATCTTTGCCGATCCGACATCGGATACCAAGGCCCTTGCTACGGCAATTGTTCGCGGATCATTCGAATACCAGGGGCAAAAATGCTCTGCCGCATCACGGGTTTATGTTCCCCGCTCAATCTGGGCCGAGACCTGGGAATTTGCAGTTTCACAGCTTAAACGGATGAAGATGGGGCCTCCCGAGGATTTCACTAATTTCATCAACGCTGTGATTGACGAGGCGTCGTTCGATAAACTCAAAGGATTCATCGACAGGGCTCGAGAAGACACCGATGCAGAGGTAGTTTATGGCGGGCATTGTGATAAATCCATCGGTTATTTCATCGAGCCAACGGTTATTCTCGCTAAAAAAGGGGACTATATTACGATGAAGGAGGAGCTTTTCGGTCCTGTTGTGACAATCTTTGTCTATGATGATACTAAGATCGAAGAGACCCTGACCATGGTCGATACTACTTCAGCTTATGCACTCACAGGGGCAATCTTCTCCCAAAACCGCTATGCGATCGAACACATGACCAAACGGCTGAGCAATGCAGCAGGAAATTTTTATATCAATGATAAACCTACCGGGGCGGTGGTGGGACAGCAACCATTTGGCGGAGCGAGAGGATCAGGAACAAACGATAAGGCGGGTTCGGTATTTAACATGCTTCGGTGGGTCTCTATTCGGACGATCAAGGAGACCTTCGTTCCGGCAACCGATTTTATGTATCCCAATTTTCTTCCCGATATTGTTGACGGGTTCTAGTTAAATGGAGTAACAATAATCATATATCAACGATTTTACAAAGATTTCTTGTTGTATATATAATGACTTTTATAAATTTAACCCGATTCATAGGTACGTTAATTAAAAAACCTTATTTGAATTCTTTTACCTTATTAGCATTATGTTATTCTAATCCCCGAAAACCTTATTTACCTTATTCAATCAATTCTGATGCGAGTTTTTCGGGAATCATAAATTAATAATCAGCAGTTAGCTACAATGATGCAGCTTATAGCTTCGGCTGAGCAGAAAATAACTTCCAAATTGCTCCTCCGTTAATCAGGTAAGCAGAATAATTATTCGAACGTGCAGTGGTAAGCTTCAGTGTTGCTTAATTGTTCTTTGGATGTGCAGTAATTTTTTTCAGTTGAAAGAAATTTTATTCAAAATTGAATTGCAGAGCTCCGGATTTGAATATCCATTGGGAAATTTACCGATCCGGAACTGCAAGTCCCTTGAAAATAGGGGCTGATTCAAGGCTTTGCACAGCAACGTCGCAGCTTCAGGCAGGTTTACAGAGATTCCGATCTGTGAATTGGAATCTTTATAAAACAATGGCGGGGATGTGAACTGCTTTGTATCGATCAGGATCTGTGAGTTGGAATCCTGGTACACCGATTTGGAAGATTGGTACATCAGAGCTGTGAAGTTTATGGAGTTTCACAACTCCCGTGTATTTGTGTGAGTAAAAGAGTTATATTGTCATCTTTAAGACTTGAAATCAATAAAAAGGTAGAAATAAAACTTGCCTAATTTATTTGCTTCATACGGGAAATGGCAACCATTTCAGCTCGGGGATGAGTACACTATACCGTAAAAGGAATGAACGCAATGCAACAATATGAAAGAAACCGCATCCGGAATTACCAAAGAGTACACCTATCTTGGCGGGGATGCATATTCGGCTCCTTTGGCAGCTACAACACAAAACGGAGTTACGACATATTATTATCTTCTTCGTGATTATCTGGGCAATATTACCCACGTTATAAACGCTTCAACAAATGCGGTAAACGAATACAGCTTTGATGCCTGTTCAGTGAAACTTGGTTTTTGTGAGTGCAACGAAACAAAAGCCTTAGTTGAACTAATCCCGATAAGCGAAGCAAATCGGGAAATGGCAGGATGTATGATCCGTTGGTTGGGAGGTTTATAAGTGCCGATGGTTTTGTTCAGAGTCCGGCTGCAACTCAATGCCGAAGATATTTCCTTCACGATATTTTCAAAAAACTATGATTTATAAAAAAAATGGAAGTGTTCCCACGACGCTAATGGAAGAGGTGAAAACCGGATTGTCAAAAGTATTATCATTAGAATAAAGAACAGCTATTTCACCTTTTCATAATTTTCACATGTGACCGGTGGAAAACTTTATCCCCCTACTCCTTTTTATTCTGAAGAGGATTCCGTTAATTTGTATCCGGAATGGCTTTTGGCAGATTTTTAAATCCGGATTTTTAATTATTTAATCGTTTATTTTACCTATATTTAATTGCAAATGAAGCCGGT
>CANJNY010000072.1 GCA_947475715.1 Prolixibacteraceae bacterium | reverse complement strand
GATTGTTGTCTGTAGTAGTAAGTCCGCCTGCTGTGCTGGTTATTGACAAATTCCCGGTTCCTGAAGAATTATTAATTCCATAATTACTTACTGTAACATTGCCGTGGGCAACCACATTGACTTCTCCTTTAGACGTCAATCCATTGTCTGAAATACTTACTGTCCCGTTAGTACTGGTAAGGTCAACCCCGGTGCCATCTGTATTATTAATTCCAGTTCCTGCAGAGGAGATATTTCCGTTTGCCACCACCGTGATTTTACCAGTCGATTTGAGACCATTGTCAATTGAAAAGCTTGCGTACCCTTTTAGCTCGATGCTCCCGGCACCTTTAGCGATGATTGGATTGGCAATCGTGAGTTGATCTCCTGACGAATGAATATCGATGCTAACCGACTGATCGGTTGTGCCTCCTGTGACTGCGCTCAGGTCGATACCGCCGGATCCAATGGTAACGTTATTGGTGCCTGTTCCTCCAACTACCGAAATTCCGGCAAAAGTGGTGAAGGTTGAAAGGGCAATTTTAACCGTGGAAGAGTAGTTACTGGTCCATCCCGAAATCATACTTCCATCTATCCCTAAAAAGTTTTGGGTATTGGAAGCTGTAATAGTTAAGGTATCGCCGGAAACTGAGGTGTGTAAATCGCTGATCGTACTCCCGCTGTTTGGAAGGGTAAAGGTAATCACACCTGCAACATTACTCACTAAGATGCCGGAGGGGGGCGGCACAAGAGGGGCTCCGGGAGCGCTTAATTCCGTTGTCGGAATTGAAGCCTGAACCTGAAAAATCCAGGCGATGACAAGAAGAAAAATAAGAAGTTGCTTTTTCATTGAATATGAGATTTTGGTTTTAATTAAATACGCAGAATTATACCCTTTACAAAGTTGTACCGGTTAAAAATATTAATGGTGCAAATCTAAGGCATTGAACAGGGATCTTTGGAATTTAGTACCCATACAAAACCAATACAATTCAATAAAAAGCTAAAAATAAACGAAGATTGGTGCTGTACAGATCCGGTGGCCGGAAGCATTAACGCAGCGAGGGTCTGACTTAAAGCCGGACCCTCGCTGCATGAACTAGTATGTTTTTGGTTTGCAAGACACTCAGGTTAGAGTGAAGTGAGGTATTCGATCAGTCCAATCCCCTGATTGGTGATTCCCAGTTTTTTACGCAGCCGGGTACGGGCTACTTCGAGACTTTGCGGGCTTTGTGTGGTGATTGCCGAAATCTCCTTGGAGGTCATATTTAAATGTAAGAATTCACAGATCCGACGCTCGTTAGGTGTAAGGTTGGGGTGTAATTTCTGCAATTTTGACGAAAAATCGGGATGGACTTCTTTAAACCGGATCTCAAATTCATTCCATCTGTTCTCATCTTGTGAACGCCCTAAATCCTGGATAATATTGGCGATAAACTTCTTGTCACTATCTGAATTTCGGGTACTATGATGAGATCTTAGTTTTTCAACCATCTCTACGATCTCTTCATTTTTTTGAATATTAACAATAGCCTGAGTCGCCAGGAGTTTCTCTTTCTTATATAAGTCCGATTCGAGGATTATTTTTTCCGATTCGAGTTTCTGAGCTTCCCTTTCAATTTTAGTTTTTCGCTGTTCGGCAATCCGGTGCTTCCGTTTAATGATAATATACCAATACAATAAAAATCCGGCCAGGACAATAAATAGTGTTAAGATCAGAAATAAACGACGAATCTCCAGATTATGCTTTTTTAATTCCTCTTCCGATTGCTTCTTGAAAAAATCGGTAATCTCCTGTCGTGTTAACTCTATTTTGGTCTGATCAAACTTCTCTTTTGACTTGTAATCTGTCGAAATAGTCAGATATTTTAGAGACGAATCGGCTTCTCCTAATTTCTTATAAAGGAGATGGAGTTGCTCTGAATTGGCTTTGATCAATGCGGGGCTTTCAACTTTGACGGCCAGATTATAACCCTTCTTAAAAAAGTCAAGGGCTTCTAACGGCATTTTTAATTCATCGGCAATGACACCCAGACTTCGCAACGCAATTGACTGATAAAGCAGATCGTTTGATTTTATATTTAGCTCAAAGGCTTCGTTAGCCACCTTGTGAGCATCTGAAAATTTGCCTTCATTAATTAAAACATCCCCTTTTAAAACCAATAATTTCGACAAGCCCTGAATTTGTCCCTCGTCTTTACGGGCTAAATTAATTCCTTTATCTATAAACTCCATGGCTTTAACATTCGATTTTGTTTCTGTTAAAATATAAGCCATGTTACTGTAAAAGCTGATTATTTCATCCGGTGGAGTTTCCTCCTTTCTGGAAGCATGGTATTTTTGAAGTTTATCAAATGCCTCTCGTTGTATCTCCTCAGCCTTATCATACTGCCCTAAGATCATACGGATTGTACCCAGATTAAAAAGGGCATAAATAACCAGAAGATTGTTCTCGTGCTTTGGTTCAAGATTAGTCACCTCATAGAATCTTTTTGCAGCCAGATCGTACAACTCGGCAGCAAAAAGTATCTTCCCCGAATTGCTTATTGCATCGGCCTGAATTTCCCATGAATCCTCATTCGCGGCAAGGGTGATTGCCTGTTCCGAATATTTATTGGCCTGTTTAAGATCATTCGAAACCAGGGCTTGCGACAATTGGATAAGGATTCGTACTTTGGTCGTATCTGTACTGGCTTTAGTTAGTTCTATTTTAAGCGAATCGATTTTCTGCGGCTGTGCAAATATTCCAGGAGAATGCATGAGGCATCCTGCGATTATGAAAGCTAAATTTAGTGCGCGACGCAAGGTCATATAACCAGTTTTTAAGTTGCGTTTATTCTTTTAAAATAAATTATTATTCTTTAAAAAGTGAAATAGGTCAGTTTTTACTTTCGTTCCTTCGCCGCTTTGGTATCCCGGTATTCTCCCTTGAAATAGGATATTCCAATCGCATCGTAGCGTTTATGCAAACCTTCCAGCCGTGACACAAAGTTTTCAAAGTTTTTCCCATTATCGGGAGTCCAGCCGGTTTCGGCCATGGCAAAGGTGCGGGGATAAGCCATAAATTCGAGTATCTCGGGGGTCTGAATTTGCTCGCTCCAGAGGCATCCCTGAAGGCCAAGAATATGCTTTTGCTCCTCAGGATTCAGTTCCTTTGGTGTGGGATTATATCCGTAAACCAGTTCAAGAGGGACATAACCTCCAAGGGCAAGGGGCTGTCCATCATGATTCTCGCTTTGGTAGTAGCAGAAGTAGGTGTATTTTCCCGGTGTCATGATTACGTCATGCCCGGACTTTGCAGCCTCGATGCCACCCGCTTCGCCACGCCACGACATCACAGTGGCTCCGGGTGCAAGCCCACCCTCAAGTATTTCGTCCCATCCGATGATATTGCGCCCTTTGGAACTTACAAATTTCTCAATCCGGCGGATGAAATAGCTCTGTAGCTCGAGCTCATTCTTTAGCCCTTGATCCTTGATGCGCTGCTGACACTTTGGACATTTTTCCCAACGTTTCTTGGGGCATTCATCCCCGCCGATGTGAATATATTTTGATGGGAACAGCTCCATCACCTCGGTTAGAACATCCTCAAGAAAGGTAAATGCCTGTTCGTTACCTGCACAGAAAACATCCTCGTCGACGCCCCATAATTTGCGCACCTCAAAAGGACCTCCGGTACACGATAATTCAGGGTAGGAGGCGAGTGCCGCAACGGCATGTCCGGGCATCTCAATCTCGGGCAGGACGGTAATAAATTTAGATCCGGCATAAGCTACAATCTCGCGCACCTCATTCTGGGTATAAAATCCGCCGTAAGGTTTTCCGTCGAAGGTGTTGTTTGCTTTTTTCTGTGCCCCCGCAACGGTCTCCTTGCGGTAAGCCCCAATTTCGGTCAGTTTGGGGTATTTCTTGATTTCGATTCTCCATCCCTGGTCTTCGGTAAGATGCCAGTGAAAGGTGTTCATCTTGTGCAGCGCCAACATGTCAATATAGCGTTTGATGCTGGTAACCGGAAACAGGTGACGACCCACATCGAGGTGCATGCCGCGATAGGCAAACCGGGGCTCATCGGTAATGGTGCATGCCGGAACGGTAAGGGCTAAACCCGCGACTATGGTCTGTTTTTCAACCTCAGTGGGCAATAACTGGCGGATGGTTTGAACCGCATAAAAAAGCCCCACCGCTGTTTTTGCCTTGGCAGTAATCCCTGTGGGAGTCACTTCAAGGGTATATCCTTCGTCGTTTTTTATGGAGTTGTCAAGAATCAGCAACACCGAGCCGTCAGCCGGTTTTTTCCCTTCTGAAATTGCAGGAGCATAACCCGTGGGATTTTTCACCAAAAGGGCAAGCAGGTCGGCAGCGAGACGGGTCTCATTATTCAAGGGGGAAACGATGATCCTGGTACCGGCCGTGAGGGTGAAGTTTCCGTTTTGACGTGTAAGCGACACCGGTGCCGGAATGAGTGATAATGGGCTATTTGCACTTGCAGAGAGTTGATTTTCGATGCCGAACAGGATTAAAAGCAGGGCTGTTAAATGGAGGAATTTCATAGTTTGGGTTTTATTTTAGTTCCGGGATAAAAGTAAACGAATTTTGGAAATTCCCCGTGCCTGATTATTGTGTCGGAATTAACCGATTTTTAAAATAAATTTATCTGTCTCTGTGACGATCTGCTTAAGTATAAAGAAGGATTTAAGTAATGAGAATAATTTATTGCCGAATTTATAAATAAACGTTGGTTGGTAATCAACTCTGTCGCCGCGAAGCGGCTTACTAACTCTTACTCTAGTTATCCTTCTTACCAAACCTTACGCCGTTACACGGCTTTTGGGAGCTTAGGTGCATCGCACCGCAAGTTTGGTAAAATTGCGTAAATACACAAATCCTAGCCGCATAGCGGTGACAGATTGCTTAGTGAACATGCGACATTATATCCTTCCTGTTAATTAATATTTTATACGACATCTTTTTTTTCTTAATACGTATAATCCAATCCGGGAAAAATTATAAAAATATCCCAATTTGGTAAATAATACTTATCATTGCAATATAAGAGTCATTGGCTTCAGAACGTTAAAAGAATTTTTTGAAACGCCAGAGTATGCTGATTCCGAGGTTTCTTTGCGGGCCTGGTACCATGAAGTAAAAGCAGCAGACTGGTTAATTTCTAATGAATTAAAACGTCAATACAGATGTTAAAATAATTTGATTATAGAAATTAGGCCAATTAAAACGGAACAGGATTATAATTTCCCGATGAATAGAATTGAGACATTATGGGGAGCAAAAAAGGATACTCCGCAGGGCGATGAATTGGATCTTCTGGTAACTTTAGTCGAATCATACGAGATGAAATATTTCCCAATTGCTCCGCCTGACCCGGTTGATGCCATTAAATTTCGGATGGAACAAATGGGTATGACAAAAGCGGATTTGGTCCAATATTTAGGTAGCCAGAGTCGTGTGAGTGAAATATTGAATGAAAGGAGAAAATTAACCCTTGGTATGATCAAATCTTTGTATAAAGAGTTAAAAATTCCTGCTGAGATTTTTTTTACAAAATTTTTCCGGAATTTTGAATGGTTAATATTTAATGTGCATTATCCAAAATAGCTGAAGTTTTTGGCCCCGGGCAAGTATATTTTTAGCTCAACTCTGACTCCCCAAATTAGGGGACAAACAATTCGTTAAAAACTGTTTGATAACTAAATACAATTGATGCTAATGAAGATTTTAAAAACCCTGAAATACCTGATCTTTGGTGTGTGTTTAGTTTTTACTGTGAATGGATTTTCTCAGGATAATTATTTATGCCGCGATAAGTACTGGACTGAAGATGAGGGAAATCTGAAGCTGAAACAGTTTGCATCGGAATGGAATAACCTCGAATCGTGGGAAAAACGGGCAGATGTTATTCGTAACGGCATTTTGACCGGGCTGAAGTTCAATCAAATGCCCAAGGTTACCAATGCTTTTAAACTAATCGTGACCCATACGTTTACCGGCGATGGCTATGTGGTTGAAAATGTAGCTATTGAGAGTTTTCCCGGATTTTATATCACCGGAAATATCTATAAGCCACTTACTCCGGCAGCTCAAAATGCCGCGATTCTGAGTCCTCATGGCCATTGGAAAAACAGGCGGTTAATGGCCGAAGTACAGGCCCGCTGTGCCGCTTTGGCCCGCATGGGTACAATTGTTTTTGTATATGATATGGTTGGTTATGCCGATTCGAAACAGGTTACGCACGATATTCCGATCGCCTTATTATTACAGACCTGGAATAGCAAGCGGGTGCTTGATTACCTCCTTTCACGCCCCGATGTCGATCCGGAGCGCATTGGAATTACCGGAGAATCGGGAGGCGGTACCCAAACCATCGTAATTACAGCGATTGATAAACGGATCAAAGTTTCGGTGCCGGCGGTGATGGTTTCTGCCCATTTCTTTGGTGGCTGCACCTGCGAGAGTGGCATGCCTATCCATCGGAGTAAAGATCATCAGACCAATAATGTGGAGATTGCCGCACTGTGCGCTCCGAGACCGATGTTGCTAATTTCGGATGGCAGCGACTGGACCCGAAATACACCTCGCGTGGAATATCCTTATCTTCAGAAAGTATATGCCCTTTATAATGGCGAGAACCGGATCGAAAATGTCCATTTCCCCGCCGAAGTGCATGATTACGGCTATAACAAACGTTCGGTCGCCTATACCTTTTTAGCACACCATCTTAACCTGAATATTGGGAAGATCCCCTATAAAAACGGTTTCGACGAAAGCTTTATTACCTTCCTTCCGGAGGATGAACTTCGGGTTTTTAACAGCGAACATCCGATGCCGGCAAATGCACTGGTGGGCAATGAGGCGGTATTGAAATACCTGAATCTTAAGTAAATTATTCGTATGAGCTTATTGTCCGGTTTTTTTGCTTCTGGGTGTCTTTTGTTTTTGGTTAGTTCCGTATTTTCACAAAATAAGGTGAATATCCTCACGGTTCCTGCCGGAGATAAATTTACCGAAATAAATGTTGGCAGTACCTCCATTCTACCCAGCGGACGATTCGTGAAACCTGCCGGTCAATACGTGCGGATCCCGAATGGACCTTATGGATTGGCAATCTCACCCGATGGGAAAAAATCGGTCACACTGCACAATGGTGTGATAACAATTATAGATGTGCAATCACTTGCTAATGTTCGGGTTCCGAGTTATGATCAAAAAATTAAATCACCCTTGAAGCATGGCTCATTCCTGGGGGTTGCTTTTTCGAAGGATTCAAAAACGGTTTATCTCAGTGGTGGCGACGATGGTTCAGTGATTATTTATGATATCCAAAGCTTAACCAAACTCGATTCAATCTCTCTGAATGGAACGGTGGCAGGAGTTGATTTCCAGGATAGTTTCACCTCCGATCTGGTTTTAAACGAATCGAATAATGAGTTACTTGTCCTCGACCGCGGAAATTTCAGAATGGTTCGAATCGATCTGGCTACTAAAAAAATAACAGCCTCAATCAAGGTTGGGCGCCAACCGTTCGGGTTAAGGCTTAGCCCCGATAACAAAACTGCTTTTGTGGCTAATGTCGGAATGTACAGCTACCCGCTCATTACCGGTACCACTCCGGCAAATTTCGATTCAATCATGATTTCTCAATTTCCTTACGGAGATAATACGAAAGAATCAATAAACGGAACTGTGATTGAGGGGCGAAAGATTCCGGGCGTGGGAAGCCCCTTGCATCCCGATGCGATGAGTGTGTTCACAATCGACCTGAACACGAATAAGGTGATGGATAAATTCAAGACCGGTCATCAGATTGGTCAAATGATCGAAGGTGCCGAAGTGGTGGGAGGGGCGAGTCCTAATTCGATCGCTGTAGGCGAAAAATATGCGTATGTCTCCAACGCAACCAATGACAATATTTCAATCATCGACTATAAGAATCATAAGTTGCTCGGTGATATTCCGATTAAAGTCGACTCACGAATTGATAAATACCGGGGTTTGCTTCCCTTCGGCCTCACATTAAGTAAGGATGAAAAAACTCTTTATGTGGCACTTTTGGGATTTAATGCCGTTGCCGTAATCGATGTGGCTTCTAAAACTACCAAAGGCTTAATTCCCTCCGGATGGGGACCCACGCGGGTTCAACTGTCGAACGATGATAAGGAGATCTACATCATTACCTGTCGCGGTTTAGGTGCCGGTCCAAATGGCGGAAAGGATTTTGTTAAGCCTCCTCAGGGCAATTTTATTAGCGATATTCAACTTGGTAGTTTTCAAAAGGTCGCTAACCCTGACGCAAATACTCTGGCAACTTATACCAAACAGTCTATCGACAATACCTTTAAAAGTGTTTCGATTATTGATGATGCGAAGAATCCGTTACCTCCGCTACCCGGTATCCGGAAATCACCAATTAAATATGTAGTTTACATTACCAAGGAGAACCGCACTTATGATGAGATCTTCGGTCAGCTCAAAAGTGGGGCAGGAGACAGCACTTTGGCGCGGTTTGGAATCAATTGCGAATATACGTTTCCCGATTCGCTGAGGCAGAAACTTTCAAATCTGAGGATCTCACCAAATCATATCAAAGCTGCTAAGCAGTGGGCGTTTTCCGATAATTATTATTGTGATAGCGATGCTTCTATTCATGGTCATCACTGGATGGTGGGTGTTTTGCCTAACGAATGGGTTGAGGCAAACGCTGCAACGAAGAAAACCGCCAGGCTTTTCTCAAAGGCGCCTGGCAGACGGTGGCCCGGGACCGGCGGAGCCGTTGATCCGGAGGATTTTGGCGAGACCGGTGGATTATGGGAAGCACTCGAACGGGCAAATGTACCGTTTTACAACTTTGGTGAGGCTAACGAAACGGCTCACGTACGCGACGAATGGTATGACACCAAAACAGGTGCATCGCATGTGGTAATGGTTCCGATGCAAAAGGCACTTTTCAAAAGGACAAGTCTGAACTACGCCGGATTTAATGTGAATATCCCCGACCAATACCGGATGGACCAGTTCGAAAAGGAGTTTACCGATAAGTGGATCAACGGGAAAGAAAAAATGCCCGCTTTTATTGCGATGCAGGTTCCCAACGACCATTGTACCGGCATCCGTCCGCAGGATGGCTATTATTATACCCATGGTTATATGGCCGATAACGATCTGGCCGTTGGCCGGATTTTGCATTTTCTCTCCAGAACAAAATACTGGAAAGAGATGTTGGTAATCATTACCGAGGATGATCCTCAGGGTGGTGTTGATCATATCGATGCGCACCGTTCCATATTAATGATGGAGAGTCCGTATGTGAAAAAAGGATATGTCTCGCATACGCATGCAAACTTTGGATCCATCCTCAAAACGATTTATAACATTCTGGATGTGAAATATGTCAATCAATTTGATGTCACTGCTTCGTTATTGCAGGATTTCTTCACTTCAAAACCCGATTATACGCCATATTCACTTGAACTGAACGATTCGCGGGTCTATGATGCCGAAAAATCGATGAAGCGGTATAACAGGACGATCGACTGGCGAAAAATTGAGAAGGGGCCGGATATGGATGATGAAGCTGTTGAGCGAGAGGAACACGCTAAGAAATAGATTATATAACTGATAAAAACTAAATATTGTGAATTATAAATGGCTGATTGTTCTACTAACTTTAGGAGCTTGCTCCACCTCTGAATCGTATAAAACGGAGGTTCAACTAACGAAGGATCTTTCGAGGAACCACGATCTGGATAACAATGATAACTTCTCACCTGATGGGAAGTGGCTGGTTTACGATACCCGTACCGGAGTTGGCGGAATCGGAGGAAGTCCTTCGGTTGAAAGGGTGAATATTGAAACGGGAGAGAATCAGGTGCTCTTTGGCGTTCCGGACAACCATGATTATGGACCGGGAGCAGGTGCCGCGAGTTATCATCCGATAGAAAACAAGGTGATTTTCATTCATGGGTTACCGGTGTGCACAGCGAAAAATCCGTATCAGCAATGGCGCAGAACCGGTGTGATTGTAAGCGACAATCAGCCGAATGTGCCGATTTTAATGGATGCACGCGATATTACATCCCCATTTACACCCGGCGCTTTAAGGGGCGGAACCCACCGTCATGAATGGAGTCGTGACGGGAAATGGGTTGGGTATACCTATAACGATGCGATCATGAAGAAGCTGGAAGATTCAACCGGTGTAAAATGGAATCTCAGGACTATTGCGGTATCAAATCAACGCCATCGTGTCGTGCTCCGACATAACGACCCTGAGGAGAGTGTTGCCGGGCCATGGTTTAGCGCGGTGGTTGTGAGGGTGGTTCCCAGCCCAAAGCCTGGTAGTGATGAGATCAGCAATGCCGCCGGCGACAGTTGGATAGGAATGCCGGGTTATCAGAAACCGGATGGAACCATTCAGGTTGCCCGGGCTTTTATCGGAAAGGTCAATAATACGAATGGAAACCCGGTGGATGAGCTTTTTGTCGTTGACATTCCCGATTCGATCAATGTGCCGGGTGAATATGGTCCGCTCGAAGGCACACGTACTACCGCGATGATGCCGCCCAAAGGGACCGTGCAACGGCGGTTGACCCATACTGCGGAATCGAAATATCCCGGTTGTGGGGGAGTGGTCCGTTCATCATCAGATGGGAAGTTTATCTCTTATCTTGCAAAAGATCAAAACGGCATTCAGCAGATTTTTCTGATCTCACCCGCAGGGGGCGAGCCTGTTCAGATCACAGAACACGCTTCAAATGTTCAGACAGGTGTCAGATGGAGTAAAGATAATAGCCACATTGCCTATGTCTGGGATAACAGTGTTGTGATCACCGAGGTTTCGAAACGTCCGTTTGGGGAGCGGTTCAAACGAATTACTGCCCGCACGACCGACCAGCCATCCAATCTTATATGGTCAAATGATAATAAAACAATCGCATATAACAAACTTGTTACAATTACGGGGAAACATGATCAAAAACAGCAGATCTTTGTTTTAAAGTTGAACTAATGTCTTTAAAAAATTAAAATGAAAATAACGACTCTTTTTTTTGTACTCTTTTTGTGCGCACTTTTTTCAGAACATGTTTTAGCACAAAATCAATTTGATATTCTGACTGTTCCTGCGGGAAATAAGTTTGCTGTTATCAATGAATCAGGAACCTCGATTTTGCCCAGCGGACGATTTTTAACCCCCGCAGGTAAATTTATCCGAATCACCAACGATCCTTTTGGAATGGCGATCTCTCCCGATGGTAAAAAGTCGGTAACCCTTCATAATGGTGTGTTCACGATTGTAGATCTTCCCACGATGGACAAGATTCGTGTTCCAAGTTATGATCAAAAAATTAAATCACCTTTAACACATGGATCTTTTCTTGGTGTGGCTTTTTCAAAAGATTCCCGCACGGTTTATTTAAGTGGGGGTGATAATGGTTTAGTAATTATTTACGACATCCAAAGTTTGGCCCGGCTTGACTCCCTTTCGCTGGATGGTGTCGTTGATGGTCAGAAATATGTTGACAGTTTTACTTCCGACCTTGTATTGAATGAATCAAATAATGAGCTTCTCGTACTTGATCGCGGAAATTTCAGGATGGTGCGCATTGACCTTGTCTCAAAAAAAATCACAGCTTCGATTCCTGTAGGTCGTCAACCATTCGGTTTGGCACTTAGTCCCGATAAAAAAACAGTGCTCGTGGCTAATGTTGGGGCATATTCTTATCCGTTGATTACCGGTGCAACACCGACCAATTTAGATTCATTGATGATATCACACCATCCTTACGGAGATAATACCAAAGAGTCTATTAACGGAACCGTTGTTGAAGGTCGTCAGATTCCAGGTGTTGGCAGTCCGCTAAATCCTGATGCGATGAGTGTCTTCACTATTGATTTGAATACCAATAAAGTAGTGGATAAGTTTAAGACCGGTCACCAGATAGGTCACATGGTTGAAGGGGCAGAAGTTACCGGTGGTGCCAGTCCAAATTCTATAGTAATTGGCGAAAAGTACGCGTATGTTTCAAATGCTACAAATGATAATATCTCGATTATTGACTATAAAAATCATAAATTGCTGGGTGATATTCCGATTAAAGTTGATTCGAGAATCGATAAATTCCGTGGATTGCTTCCCTTTGGTTTGGCATTAAGTAACGATGAGAAGACACTTTACGTTGCACTTCTCGGGTTTAATGCTGTTGCCGTGATTGATGTTGCTTCCAAAACGACCAAAGGATTAATTCCATCGGGTTGGGGTCCTACGCGGGTTCAACTATCGAAAGATGATAAAGAAATCTATATTATCACCTGCCGTGGTCTTGGTGCAGGGCCTAATGGAGGGATAGGATTTGTTACCCCGCCGCAGGGCGATTATATTGGAGAAATTCAACTTGGAAGTTTTCAGAAAGTTGAGAATCCCGATGGCGCTCAACTTGCCTTATATACCAAACAATCCGTTGATAATACCTTTAAGAGTACACGCATTACCGATGACGGGAAAAATCCTTTGCCTCCGCTTCCGGGAGTGCGTAAATCACCGATCAAATATATTGTTTATATCACCAAGGAGAACCGGACTTATGACGAGGTTTTCGGACAGCTCAAGAATGCTGAAGGTGACAGTACCATGGCCCGTTTGGGTGTAAATTGCGAATATACTTTTCCCGATTCATTAAGAGGAAAACTTCCAAACCTGCGCATTAGTCCTAACCATCATAAAGCAGCTAAACAGTTCTCCTTTTCGGATAACTATTACTGCGACAGTGATGCTTCGATACATGGCCATCATTGGATGATGGGTGTAATTCCCAATGAATGGGTAGAAGCTAATTCGAGCGTTTCCAAAACGGCAAAGATATTCTCATCGGCACCAGGCAGACGTCATCCCGGTTCAACGGGAAGTATGGACCCTGAGGATTATGCTGAAACGGGTGGACTTTGGGAAGCACTTGACCGGGCAAAAGTTGAATTTTATAATTTTGGAGAAGCTAACGAAACGGCACATAACCGTGAGGAGTGGTATGATGTGAATACAGGCGGCGGCCATGGGGTGATGGTTCCAATGCAAAAAGCACTCTTCAACAGAACCAGTCATAACTATGCCGGTTTTAATACCAATATTCCTGATCAATATCGCATGGACCAGTTTGAAAAAGAGTTTACCGATAAGTGGATCAAGGGAAAAGAAAAACTACCCTCACTGCTAACTATGCAGGTTCCCAATGATCATGGCGCCGGAACCCGACCTGCTGATGGCTATTATATGCCACACTCTTTTATGGTAGATAATGATTTGGCTGTTGGTCGAATTTTACATTTTCTATCCAGAACCAAATATTGGAAAAATATGCTCGTGATCATTACTGAGGACGATCCACAAGGAGGAAGCGACCATATTGATGCCCATCGTTCTATCCTGATGATGGAAGGTCCCTACGTGAAAAAAGGTTATGTTTCGCATACTCATGCTAATTTTGGGTCCATCCTTAAAACAATCTACAACATCTTAAATGTCCCTTATGTCAATCATTTTGATGTAACTGCCTCCTTGCTTCAGGATTTTTTCACCCCTAAAGCCGATTATACTCCATACACGCTCGAACGTCATGATGCCCGTATATTTAACGCTGAATTGGCAATGAAAAAATATAATAAAACTATCGACTGGCGCAAAATTGAAAAAGGGCCAGATATGGATGATGAAGATGATGCGAAGGAAGCGCATTATAAGAAGAAGGCTGCAAAATGAAAGGGGGGTGCTGGCGGCTTGCAACTAGCGGCCGCCAGCAGCCAGTTGCAAGTAGCCAGCCAGATTTTTATAAATTA
This sequence comes from Prolixibacteraceae bacterium, assembly GCA_947475715.1. Taxonomy (GTDB): domain Bacteria; phylum Bacteroidota; class Bacteroidia; order Bacteroidales; family Prolixibacteraceae; genus JAAFHB01. The sequence continues at coordinate 11,448 of CANJNY010000072.1, read as the reverse complement.
CAAACAATCAAATTGAACTTTTACTAACAAAATCATAAATTCATGAAACAATTCTTCAAGGCTCTGGCCTATGTCCTTCTTGCGATAATCGTCCTTGCCGTTTTTTGGGTTTACTCAAATTTAAGAGACCGTAATCCCGGATATAAGGCCGACCAGAAAATATTAAACACCACTCCTGCTCCCCTTAAAGCAGGTTTTGCGGCATTCCCAATTACCCCTGAAGTTCCGGACCGTTGGGTGGATAAAAATAAGGATGCCGAATACCATCCCGAAGATGGCGATACGTTTACCGATGGAAATGGCAATGGCGTATTTGATGGGGTGTGGATTGCCGGATTCGGTAACAGCCGCGCTGCCAACGGAATTCATGATGACACCTGGGCCAGGACCATGATTATTGACGATGGTAAAACACGTCTGGCAATCGTAGTGCTCGACGCCATAGGCTTTATGAACGACGATATTATCGATATCCGTGGCCGGATTCCCGCTGATGCCGGAGTGACATACACCATAGTCACGTCAACACATACTCACGAAAGTGCTGATTTGTTGGGTCTTTGGGGCGATTCTCATTTCAGAAGCGGGATTAACAAACAATATATGGAGTATGTAAAAACTCAGGTTGTAAAATCGATAGTTACAGCAGTTAAAGGAATTCGTCCGGCAAGACTGGAAATTTCGCAGGACCTTACCGGTGCACTTTCGCAGGCTATTGACACCCGCAAACCTGAGGTTTTCGATTCGGGAATGAGAATGATCAAGGCTGTTGATAAGGAAAATGGTACCACCCTGGGATCCTTGGTAGCATGGGCCGATCATCCTGAGACGTTGTGGAGCGATAATCTATTGATCTCTTCCGACTTTTGTCATTATGTCCGTCAGGGGGTTGAAAAGGGAGTATTCAACGGGGATAGCCTGGCAAAACCCGGTATTGGCGGAGTTTGTGTTTATATCAATGGCGCTGTTGGCGGATTGATGACCACCCACCCGCGTCTTACCATTAAGGATCCATTTACGGGCCAGGAGTTTAAGGAGCCAACCTATGAGAAGACCGAGGCACAGGGAAAACAACTGGCTTTAGTGGCACTCAATGCGATGGCTAAGTCGACCGATACCATCGATGTGGCTGCTATTTCATTAATTGTCCGCACGCTGCTGTTACCAATCGACAATGGTATGTTTGAACTGGGAACAGCCACCGGCGTTCTCGATCGCGGAACTACCGGCTGGATGAAGATGCGTACTGAGATTTCTGCCTTTAATATCGGACCGCTCTCCTTTACCACTTTTCCCGGAGAGGTTTATCCCGAAATTCTCAATGGAGGGGTAGAGGCTCCTGAAGGACAAGACTTTAAGATTTCACCTGTGGAAGTACCCGCTATCAGGGATTTAATGATCGGGAAATATAAATTTGTGTTTGGACTGGCCAACGATGAGATTGGTTATATCGTTCCTAAAAGCCAATGGGATGAAAAAGCTCCGTTTACCTATGGCCGGGATGGCGCTCCTTATGGTGAAGTAAATTCATTGGGATCGGAGACCGCACCGACGTTACATAAAAATGTAAAGGAAATTCTGGGAGAGTTGAATCAGAAGTGATGTGGTAATTCGACAATGTGACAATCCGGCAATTTGTTAATTTGGAAATGTGTCAATTACTATTTTCTGATTTATTAAACCGGCTTTTAATTTTTAAGAGGCTCAGGATTTTAAATTGATCTGCAAATAATTATAGTCACATGATTTAAATTGATCTGCTGGAATAATTGCAGTTATACACAGATAAATATAGAGACGTACCAATAAATTGTAGAGACGCACAGCTGACCGTTTCTACAATTTAATCGTACCCGCAAAAATAATCTAATGAATAAAATGAAATTTTTTAAACGCCTATTATCTGGTTTTTTGTGGGTTCTTGTAATCCTGTGTTCACTGATTATTACACCCAGGATCTGGTCGGCGTTAAATCCCGACAAGCCGCCTGTGGGTTATCATTTTCTTGCTGCGACCTATCTTGCAGTTGGGGTAGGATTGGAACAAATGATAAACAAAATACCTGATGTTCCCTCAGATATTCAAGAATTTAAGAATATTGAATACAAGAATATAAACGGGAAATCGTTACAGCTTGATATTTATAAACCTAAAAATCTGAATAAGGCAGCTCCCTTGCTGGTATTTATTCATGGGGGTGGCTGGCGTAACGGAGACCGTGCTGATTACCTGGTTTATCTGGTCGCATTTGCAAAAAAAGGGTATATGACCGCCACTGTTTCGTATCGATTTCTCAAAGATGGGCCATATCCAGCCTGTGTTGAGGATATTACCGATGCGGTTCAGTGGTTTTATAAAAATGGAGAAACCTATGGTTACGATCCCGACCGGATAGCCCTTATCGGTGGTTCAGCCGGTGCGTATCTGGCACTTTTGGCGGGGTATGACTGGAAAAGAAAGGGATCACTGGCAGATTCCCTTGCTCCAATAATTCCGAATCATCACATAAAAGCAGTGGTAGATATTTATGGTCCCGCAGATTTCACAACAGAGTTTTCGAGAACCAATTCAACGGTTACCGGATTTATGGGTAAATCATTCGAAGAGGCACCTGAACTTTATCTGGAAGCTTCACCAATTCATTATTTGAATAAGCACAATCCTCCGACGATGATTCTGCACGGATCATCAGATGAGATTGTTCCAATCAGCCAGTCTGATCTTTTAAAATCACGGCTGGATAGTCTGGGAGTTCCCAATATCTATTATAAGGTTCCGTTATCGCCTCATACCATGGATATTATCAAACGGGTTAACACCTTTTCTGAGGCAAAGATGACCGCATTTTTTGAAAAATACTTATAATAAAAGGGGCTTTTATGAAGATTGTCAAGCGTATTTTTTATGGATTACTCCTATCAATTGCATTTTGTTTTATGCTTTTGATTATTCCGAGAACCTGGTCTGCGATATTTTCGGATAGTCCCCCGGTTGGTTATCATTTTACAGTTCCAGGATACCTTGCCGTTGGAATTGGATTGGAAAAAATTATCAACAATAATCCTGCGATTCCTGCCGATATCGAAGTGATTAAAGGTGTCGAGTACAAAAATATCAATGGAAAGTCACTTCAGCTCGATATTTACCGTCCTAAAAACAGTGTAAAACCGCCACCGTTACTCGTATTTATTCATGGCGGGTCTTGGAGTCAGGGAAAACCGGCCGATTACCTTGTTTATCTTGTGGCTTTTGCCAAAAAAGGATATATGACCGCCACAATTTCCTACCGGCTTATAAAAGATGGCTTCTACCCGGCTTGCGTTGAAGATGTTACCGATGCGGTGCAATGGTTGTATAAAAACGGTGAAAATTACGGTTATGATCCCGACCGGATTGCGTTAATCGGAGGATCAGCAGGAGCTCATTTAGCACTTCTGGCCGCTTATGAATGGAAAAAACCTATCGTAAACGGGGATAGCGTAGCGGTTCCGCATAGCCCTCATCGGATAAAGGCGGTTGTCGACATCTACGGACCTGTTGATTTCACTACCGACTATGCAAGAAATCAGCCCTTAATAATCCGGTTTTTGAACCATCCCTTCAGCGAAATGCCCGGACTTTATAAAGAGGCCTCACCAATTCAATACGTAACTAAAAATAATCCTCCCACAATGATCCTTCATGGCACCTCGGATGATCTTGTTCCCGTGAGCCAGTCTGATCTTTTAAAAGCAAAACTCGACAGTTTAGGTGTTCCCAATGTCTATTATAAAGTGCCCTTATGGCCTCATGCCATGGATGTTGTGCAGCGGGTAAACGATTTTTCTCAACTAAAGATGAATGATTTTTTTGAAAAATATCTTAAATAAAATGATCAGAAGTTTTAATTTTACAATATCAGATTGACTATAACTAAAATCAGATTAACTATATGCAAGGAAAAAAATGGTACCCGTGGTTCGTGGTTGGCTTGTTATGGGTCGTAGCGCTACTTAATTATTTGGATCGTCAAATGCTATCAACCATGAAGCCGTCAATGATGATCGATATTGCAGAATTGAATACCGCAGCCAATTTTGGACGGCTAATGGCTATATTTCTATGGATTTATGCCCTGATGAGCCCTGTTTCCGGAATTATTGCAGATCGTCTTAACCGGAAATGGATGATTGTTGGCAGCTTATTTGTGTGGTCAACAGTTACTTTGCTCATGGGTTTTGCCAAAACATTCGATCAGCTTTATATCCTTCGTGCACTAATGGGAGTCAGTGAAGCATTTTATATGCCTGCAGGACTGGCACTTATTGCCGATTATCACCAGGGTAAAACACGGTCACTGGCGATAGGATTACACATGACCGGTATTTATCTTGGACAAGCATTAGGGGGTTTTGGGGCTACCATTGCCGGAAGCTATTCCTGGCAAACCACCTTTCATCTCTTCGGATTAATAGGTGTTCTTTACAGTGTTATCCTAATCCTCTTTTTGAGGGAGAAAAAAGCTTATATCATTACCCATGAGTTAACTGACTCGTTTGTGAAAAAGTTTAAGGAATTATTTAAGGGGATGGGTATTTTACTTGGAAATATCTCCTTTTGGGTCATTTTATTCTATTTTTCTGCACCAAGCTTACCGGGATGGGCAACAAAAAGTTGGTTGCCTACCCTGTTTGCCAATAACCTGCACATTGATATGTCGCATGCCGGTCCGCTTTCTACCATTACAATGGCAATGTCATCCCTTGTGGGGGTGCTGATTGGCGGTTTGGTCTCAGACAGGTGGATTCAACGAAGTCTGCGGGGGCGAATATTTACTGGTGCATTAGGTCTTAGCTTGACTATTCCGGCTGTTTTGCTGATTGGTTTTGGCCATACTTTTCTCCCTATCATGCTTGGTGCTTCACTGTTCGGTTTAGGATTTGGTATCTTTGACGTAAACTGCATGCCGATCCTATGCCAGTTTGCCTCCCCGCGTTATCGGGCTACGGGATATGGCCTGATGAATCTGGCAGGGATCTCCACCGGAGCGTTAATCACCACCTTTTTGGGTAAATCGGCTGATTCAGGCAACCTAAGTCGGGATATTGCACTTCTGTCGATTTTTGTCCTGGCTGCAGTGGTTTTGCAATTGACGATGTTACATCCTACGACGGCTAATAAAACAGAAGAGTAGCTTAATTTTATCCCAATTGTGTGGCTATTGAATTGAAAAATTTCAGGTATATACCGATTTAGCATGAAGGATGACCAAAGAAAATCTGCTATTTTCACCCCCTTCGTTCGAACCGTTTAACAGATTTTTGCATTTAAGGGTTGAAATTCAATAAGCGATTCAGTTTTTAAGATCAAAATACAGATGTAAATTATTTAATATCAATATATTATGATTAAAGTTGGATAGTTAATAATATTCTATATATTTTATGGTTTTTTATCATTTTATCTTAAATTTGTCAACTAAAATCTACGGAATTAATTTTAAACATGTTTTTTATGAAAAAGTATTTCAAACTGGTTAGCTTATTTTTATTAGGGCTGATTTTTATTGTAGCCTGTAAAAAAGAGACCCAATTGCCGACAGTTTCTTTTACAGCCACTGTTAAGGGGAGTGTGGTCACATTTGCTGCCGTTGTTACAGATGCCACTAAATATGAGTGGGATTTTGGGGATGGTAGTTATATTAACACGATACATGCTCCTGTTCATACATATGGGGAATATGGCAAAGATTTTACCGTTACCCTTTCAATTATAGGTCCTGGAGGCAGGACAACTGTTACCAATACGGTTACAATTCCTCCAAAGACAAAAATACAGCTCTTAACTGGTGGGGATGATGGTTCCAGTTCCAAAAAATGGCGACTAAGCAGTTCTGCTGCAGCCTTCACTATTGCTTATGCAAATGCAGGATTTACCACGGTGGGAAGTTATGCCGGTGGCATTTTATCCGCAGTTGGATTGTCCAAGGCTTACAATGATGAGTATGTATTCAAGGGTGACGGATCTATGGCGATTAATTCAAAAGGGGGCGGAATATTCTCCAGTATGGCTTTTTGCATGGGAAATAATATTCCTATGGCAGTAAACTATGCACCTGCTGGACTGGCTTATGCCGCATCGTTTACACCACCAACAGGGGCAACATTTAAGATTAATGAGCCAAGAAATTTCACGGTTTCCACTCCGCTTGGAGATGTAACCTATTCAAGTGTGATTACAATGAGTTTTACCAATGGTGGTTTCCTTGGATTTCAGGATTTCACTACTGAATGTATCATTACAAAATTAACGGATACCCAGATGGATGCAGTGCTATTCTATGCAGATCCCCGTTATGGTGCAAAACCAATTTTAGCTTTGATAGTTACCTTTGAATCCTTGTAATAATTTTCTCAAGGGGTATTAACTTTTCACATAAAAAGGCCGTTTCTTTTGAAGCGGCCTTTTTATGTCCGGACCAGAATATTTTCACTCCATTATCCTTCAATATTTCGTATTCTTGCAGAAAAATAAAAAGCAAATTATTTAGGAATGAAATTATTCTTCAAAATATTGGGATGAAAATGAGAACTGGATTTTGTATTTTAATTTTTCTGGTTTTTACATCACCACTCTTCGCTCAGCAACGATTGACCATCAGCGGTCAAATAAAAGATGCCGTTACCGGTGAGGATTTAATAGGAGCAGTATTGTCAGTCAGGGAATTACCTGCAAAAAGTATAGGGACGAATAATTATGGTTATTATTCAATCACTCTTCCTTCGGGTGAATATGAAATTACTGCTCAATATGCTGGCTATAAGCCTCAGGCTCAGTTAATAAAATTGGATCATCCGATGAAGGTGAACTTCTCTCTTTCTGAACAGCCGCGTGAATTAGACGAAGTGGTCGTTTATGGAAGGCGTAAAGATGAGAACGTCACAAACACCCGTATGGGGCTTCAGAAACTCAATACCCGGGAGATAAAGAATATTCCTGTTTTATTTGGAGAGAAGGATGTGTTAAAGACGATTCAGCTGTTACCCGGAATCCAGGCCGCAGGCGAGGGGCGAAGCGGCTTTAATGTGAGGGGGGGATCATCAGATCAGAATTTAATTCTGCTTGATGAAGCGATTGTTTACAATGCCTCCCACCTGATGGGTTTCTTTTCGGTTTTTAATTCGGATGCCATTAAAGATATTTCGGTGTATAAGGGGAATGAACCGGCGGAATATGGTGGGCGACTATCCTCGGTTCTGGATATTAAGATGAATGATGGTAACGACAAACAGTATAGCCTTAGTGGTGGGATTGGATTGATCTCTTCCAGATTGCTCTTCGAAGGTCCTTTAGTCAAGGGGAGAGGTTCATTCATAATCTCTGCCCGTCGGACTTATGCCGATATGTTTCTCAAGGCTTCGAAGGATACCGCGTTGAATCAGGCCAGACTCTACTTCTACGATCTGAATATGAAGGCTAATTACCGAATTAATGAAAAAAACAGAATCTATCTTAGCGGATATTTCGGTAAAGATGTGTTGGGATTTGGAAATACATTCGGCATTAACTGGGGAAACAGCACCGGAACGCTTCGTTGGAATCACCTGTTTTCTGAACGATTGTTTTCGAATACTTCGCTGATATTTAGCAATTACAATTATCAGATCAATATCAACAGCGGTGTAAAAATGAACATCATATCCCGGATTCGGGATTATACTATAAAACAGGATTTTCAATATTTTGGAGGGACAAACAACTCGCTTAAATTTGGGTTTAGTGAGAGCTACCATCAGATTATTCCAGGCGTTATAACAGCCATTACCAATGTGAGTCTGAAAAGTCTTACAAATAAATATGCCCTTGAACATGCACTCTATATCTCCCAGCTCTATAGCTTCTCTGAGAAGTTTAGTGTGGAATATGGTCAAAGATTTAGTCTGTTCAATTTAATGGGGCCCGGGAATTTTAATACCTATAACCAAAATGGAGAAGTTGCCGCTACCTCCAGGTTCAGCTCCGGCGAAGTTGTTAAATCTTACCTTAATCCCGAACCACGTACCACGTTGAATTATATTTTCAATCCTGAGAATTCATTAAAAGGGTCGTATTCCCGAAATGTGCAAAACCTTCATTTGCTTTCCAATTCGACTTCGGGGAATCCTACCGATTTGTGGATTCCCAGCAGTAATAATGTAAAATCGGAAATTGCAGATCTTGTTTCATTGGGGTATTATAAGAATTTTAACGAAAACACCTATGAATTCTCTTCAGAGATTTATTATAAGAATATGCAGCATCAGATCGATTATAAAAATGGAGCTGAACTTAATTTTAATGATAATGTAGAATCTCAGATTCTCTTTGGGAAGGGTCGTGCCTACGGATTGGAACTTTTTTTAAAGAAAAAAACCGGAAAGTTCAATGGCTGGATCAGTTATACCCTTTCGCGAACAGAACGAAGATTTGACCAAATCAACAAAAATAGCTGGTTTCCGGCCCGACAGGACCGACTGCACGATATTTCGGTTGTTGGCATATACGACTTGAGTAAACGGTGGACTTTTTCGGCCACGTGGGTCTATTATACCGGGAATGCAGTAACCTTTCCAAGCGGAAAATATGAAATTGACGGAAAAACGATGTTTTATTATAAAGATCGCAATGCCAACCGTATGCCGGCCTACCACCGTCTTGACCTTGGGGCTACCTGGATCAGGAAAAAAACAGCCAGATTTGAATCGGGATGGAGCTTCTCCCTTTATAATGCCTATGGGCATGAAAATCCCTATACGATCACTTTCCAGGATAATAAGAGCGATCCTTCAAAAACAGAGGCAATCCAGACCACCTTATTCAAATTTGTTCCGTCGTTCACCTACAATTTTAAATTCTGATCAGATGAGAAAAAACAGAATACTCGTAGCCTTCGCTCTGGTTGTAATCAGCTTGCTTTTCTCTTGTAAGAAAGTCATTAAGATTGATTTAAATTCGGCATCACCCCAAATTGTTATTGAAGGTAATATGTATGATCAGCCAGGACCCGCTATTGTGAAAATTTATAAATCAGTGAATTTTGATCAATCTAACAGCTATCCTGCCGTTACAGGGGCAACAGTTGTAATTAATGATAACTCTGGATATTCAGAACAGTTGACCGAAAAGCAACCCGGAACTTATGCAACCTCCACAATGATGGGTAACCCCGGACAGACATATACCCTTGTGGTATCAGCTTATGGCCAAAGTTATACTGCAAGCTCCACCATGCCTGAGCCTGTGACGATAGGAAAGATCTATTTTCAAAATAGCCTCTTCGGACACAATATTTATCCAGGGGTTATTTTTAATGATCCTCCAAATATTAATAATTATTACCGTTTAATCCTGTTCGTAAATAATGTGAAGCAGCCTGATATCAATGTTACCGATGACCGCCTCAGCGAAGGGAAGATCATAACCTATTTGATCCGTCCGCGTGATACCGATATTAAGTTAAAAACCGGTGACAATATTGGTTTTTGGCTTGAGTCGGTAGATAAGAATGTCTATGAATATTTTCGCACTGCAGGAAGGGAAGGGGGGCAATCGGCATCTCCGGCTAATCCGACATCGAACATTAGTAACGGGGCACTGGGTTATTTCAATGCATGTTCCATTAGAACATCCTCTTCTGTAGTTCCTTAGGTTTTAAACGCGGAACTGAAAGGTGTCAAAAATATTCTTAATTTTATCGGGATATCAGCAAACCCTATAAGTTATGATTAAGCTACTCTATCTGGGAATTTTCCTCTTTGTCTCTCTTATTCCGAAGTATAAGGATGGCCGCCCTGAGTGTAAATACCGGATGAATGCCGGGGATGCCGGGATAATAATGGCTTATGGTGATGGTCCCGACTCCTGCGATATTCTTGGTGCCCGCGATCTGTGGTTGTTCAAGGCGGATGACTCTACTTTTTGTATGCACTACGATGCTGCCGGGCCAAAAGGTTGGCTTACCTCACTGGCAATCAGTAAAGATCTTGTTCATTGGGAGAAGAGGGGTCCTGTTCTTCAGCTTGGAAGCAAGGACGATCCCGATTCTAAAAGTGCCAGCTATGGAACGACCTATTTTGACGGGAATAAATGGCATATGTTCTACCTCGGCACTCCCAATGTCTCCTCATCGCCGAATCTGATCCCTTCATTTCCATACCTGAATATGAAAGCCGAATCTCACTCCCCTTATGGCCCCTGGAAAAAGCGGCGCGATATCACTCCGTTTGGACCCAAAGAGGGTTCGTTTTACAGTTCAACAACATCGCCGGGATTTATTGTGAAAAACAATGGTCAATATCTGATGTTCTTCTCGGCAGCCGACTTCACGGTGAAGCGGACAATCTGTATTGCACGTACAACGAATTTGGATGGTCCATGGAAAATAGATCCGGCGCCTATCGTGCCACCGGAGGAGCAGGTCGAAAATTCATCCATCTATTTTGAGCAGACTAATCAAACCTGGTTTTTATTCACCAACCATATTGGACTGGATGAAAATGGGGAATATACAGATGCCATTTGGGTATACTGGTCAAAAGATCTGAATAAATGGGATCCCCAACACAAGGCGGTGGTGCTTGACGGCCAAAATTGTACATGGTCAAAACGATGTATCGGACTCCCATCAGTAATCAGATACAAAGGTAAACTGGCGGTTTTGTACGATGCCCCGGGAGGAAACAGTACAAGTCATATGCGAAGGAGTATTGGCCTGGCGTATTTGAATCTGCCTTTAACAATACCGAAGTGAAAACTAAATTCAAAATGCAAAGGTCAAAAGTGAGATTTTTTTAATCCACTATCCAACAAGAGCTTTGCATTTTGATCCTTGCATTTTTCATATTTGACTTTGGTGCCTTTTTAGTGATTTGGAGTTTTGGTGGCGCTTTTTTAAATTTAACTTTCTGAAAGCTCTTGATTAATAAAATAAGACATGTTCTCATAATCTTTGCCTGGTTGATCCTTAAATTGAATAAAAAATGAAATCTATCACTCTGATTATTCTTTTCGTTTGTTTTTCATTCACCATTAATGCTCAGAAGATTAAATCAATTATTGAGTATGACAAGGCATTAAAGACGATTTCTGTTTCCGACAGTATCGGGAGTATTTCCATTCGTTTAAAATGTGATAAGGGTTGTGAAATCGAAAATCTGACAATTAAAGGCAATCAGGTTGTGACCAATGGCAACGGTGTTATTACCGGCTTTACACAGGGTAAACAATATTTTTCTTCTGCAATTTCAACTTCAATTCCGGTGATTAAAATTGCAAAAAATGGTGTAACCATCTCCAATATCAGCTATGGGCCCAGCACTTTTGGAATCAAAGAATCGTGGTTTTTCACCATCCTGAAAAACAGTATTCACTGGCAAATCAACAGGGATTATCTGAATGACGGCACCATGGATCAGAATTTCCTCCCCTCAT
>CANJNY010000071.1 GCA_947475715.1 Prolixibacteraceae bacterium | reverse complement strand
GGTGGAAAACTTTATCCCCCTACTCCTTTTTATTCTGAAGAGGATTCCGTTAATTTGTATCCGGAATGGCTTTTGGCAGATTTTTAAATCCGGATTTTTAATTATTTAATCGTTTATTTTACCTATATTTAATTGCAAATGAAGCCGGTTATCCTTAAAGCATTTTTCAAAACCATCAGGAACAAATATTTGTTCGCTTTTTTGGTTTTTAGTGTTTGGATGATCTTTCTGGATGATCATAACATCCTTTTTCTGAGGCAGAATCTGAATAAAGTAAAGCGATACCGCGTTGAAAGCACCTATTATAAAGAGAAGATTCTTGCAGACAGTGAGCGTTTAAAGGAGCTTCAGACGAGTTCCAAAAACCTCGAAAAATTTGCACGGGAGCAGTTCCTGATGAAGAAAAAAAACGAAGATATTTTTGTAATTATCGAAAAGAAGTAAAAATTGACACTATGAAAATCGATTTCGATTTCTTTAAGATAAAGGGAAAACTTGCCCCGAAAAAGGGGAGGATCATGATCTCTGAGCCCTTCCTGCCGGGGAATTTCTTTAGCCGCTCAACGGTTTTACTCGTCGAATATTCTGACAGCGGGGCAGTAGGTTTTATTTTAAATAAGCCCTTTGAGACAAAGATGAATGAAATACTGATCATGCCCAACGGTTATGTCCCTGAGTTATTTGTGGGTGGACCGGTAGCTAGCGACAACCTGTTTTTCATCCATACACTGGGTAAACTGATTGAAGGAAGTTTACATATCAACGGTGAATTGTGGTGGGGGGGCGATTTTGAGGCATTGAAGTTTTCTCTGGCAACAGGTTTGGCACGCCCCGACCAGGTGAAGTTTTTTGTGGGTTATTCCGGTTGGAGCCCCGGACAACTTGACAATGAAATTGTCGAAAATTCATGGCTTGTCCTGGATGCCGACCCGCTGTTGATCATGAAAAGTAATAAAAATTTCTGGCTCGAAAGTGTCAAAAAGGCAGGAGGCCATTACGAAACGTGGCAGAATTTCCCCGAAGATCCAAACTCGAATTAATTCCGAATGCCAAATTTCTATACTTGCTGAACGAATCGATATTGACATCAATGAGGCGGAGAAACTTTTTTATTGAAGCGCGAAAACTTATTGGAGAGTAGCTATTTGGATCAAATCACAAACGGAATAAACCGCTTTGTCCGCTTCATATAACTTTTATACTTATCTCCAAAATAGCTGATGCACTCTTTTTCATCAAATAAAGATGTGAACCATAGAAATAGGGTTGAAATTACAGAAATTATAAATAATGGGAGGGTGATCTGCTTCAGAAATATTCCCCACGTCAAAAAGATCAGTGAGCTGTAAAGCGGATGCCGGATGTATTTATAGATTCCGGTATCGACAAGCTCCGAAGTTTTTTCAAATTTATAAAGCCCTTTTTCAGCCCGGTTAGAATTGGGTTTACCCTTTATCTTTAAAAGGATTACCCCCGAAACGACAAGGTAAAAGGAGATAATCAGAAGAATCCACGAACATTGTTGTCGGAAACAAAATGGGTCATCAAACCAATAAGTAAGATTACAAACCAGCAGCCAGAGAATAGATTCCCAGCTGAAGAAACGGTAAAAACCATGGCTCCTAACCCGAAGCATGGCCGACCACGATAAAAGTATAACCGGCAAACTTAAAATTACAAAAGCAATTATCCGTACCATTGGATAAAATTTTAACTTAAAGATAGTGAATTATCTGGTAATAAAAGGGAATTTAACTATTCGGAACTGTTTTCTTTCCGTGCCGTTTCACTCAACCTTTGTGCAATCTGGAGTGTTTCTGTAGTGTAATATCGTCGGGCATACAATCCTAAAACGGGCTGAATGCCATAACAGTTATTAATTAAAAACAGCTCATCGGCATTGAGCAGCTCCTCGCGCTTGATCTCTTTTTTCTCCTCGATGGTAAAGCCGCATTCCTCAGCACAATTTTTCACAACATTTAGAATCGGTGGGGAGTATCCTTGCGACTCCCGGGCAGGGAAAATAGCCGTTTGATCTCTGAGGTAGCCGAATGAGCCTTCGATCGATTCACAGGCAAATCCTTTATTGTTGAGAAGGATTAAGTTATTTCGCGACAGGGTATTGGCAGCCCTTTTGGCGGTCGCCCACAAAATCCTGCTTGATGGTTCATAGGCATTGTAGTTGGAGGTTCCCTTGGCCCCTTCGTCGTAAAAGTCGATAAGTAATCCCACATCTGTAACCTTGAAAAATCCGCCAGGAATCTCCTTTGCCGTCATTAAATATTCGGTGCCTGAAACACCAGGAATCAGATGGATCGTTATTTTAGCAGCAAGGTAAAGATGATTTTTATTCAATAACCTCGACACATCTTTTGTGAAACGGGGTAAATCCCACTCATTTGGAACAGCCAATCCAATATCATTAAGTGAATCGAGAAGGTAGTCATAGTTCTCCCGGGCAAAAAGTGCCAGGTTATATTCAGCCCTGAAGGATTCACATATTCCTTCATTTAACCTTTGCAGATCCGTTCCGGTAAACAAATGGTCACTTTCGCGATAGAATTTGCCGTTGAAGAGGTTAAAGCCGCCTTTCATAAGTATCTGTTCAATTCTGTTAGCTGTTGATTTTCCGAACTTTTTGGGTCAGAGGTCGTGTAAACTACAGCGAAATCCTGCCAAAGAGTAAATCGAAAAATAGAAACATTAAGGATGGTTTTAAGATAATAGGGAGGAAAAATCCAAAGATTGCCCCCAGAAAATGGGCGTCATGACCAATATTATCTGCTTTTTTGGTGCTCATGTAATACGAATAATAGAGGTAAAGTCCTCCGAAAATGATTCCGGGAATCGGTAAGATGCCAAAAAAATAGATGTTATTCCACGGATCGAAGAAAATCGCTGTAAACAGTATTGCCGAAACGGCCCCGGATGCTCCCACTGCATTGTAGTAAGGATTATTCTTCTCTTTATAGAGCGAATAGAGCGTTGAAAAAATCACAGATCCAAAAAAGAGAAACAGGTAATAAGCCCCTCCCAGGGCGCCAAAATATATCCCGAAAAAATGCTCAACGTTTTTTCCAAATGAGAAGAGGACGATCATATTTACGATCAGATGCTCCCAGTTGGCATGCACGAATGCATGGGTAACCATGCGGTAGATTTGCCTGCGATGATAAATCTTGTAGGCATTGAACTGCATTTTTGCCATAACTTCCCCTTGCGAAAAGGCAAATGCCGAGATTAAACTAATTATCAGAACCAATATTAATGTCATCGTTTTTTATGTTATAAATGAAGGATTTTAAATACAAGTTCACGCAGCAAATCTCCGTTAGGAGTACTTCCGCCACGTGCTCCTTTTGACCGCAGATCGCATTCCCTCATCATCGAAATGATATTAATGGCCTTGTCAAGGGAATAATTGTGCCCGGCATTCACGTAATCGGTAATGAAATAGGGATTTACACCAAGTTTTTGCGCTACCAGGTTTCGGTCCGATTTCATCTCTATGCTGTGGTAAATCAAAATCTTACGGAAAAAACCAACAAGCATCCCCAGAATTACCGGCAAGGGATTTAGTTTCTCATTGTCGATAAAGTAGTTAATGATCTGGTTTGATTTTAGGATATCCTTACTTCCAAGCGCTTTCTGAAATTCAAAAATATTAAAATCCTTACTGATCCCGATATTTTTTTCAACATCTTCGGGCATGATACTGGTTCCCGGTACCATCGAAATAGTCACTTTTTCAAGCTCATTGACGATTCGTTGCAGGTCACTTCCCACAAAATCGGTAATCATTTGCGCAGCCCTGGGGTCGATGCCAAGGTTTTTCTCCTTGAGATATTTGGTGATCCACGTCGGAATATTGTTGTCGTACAGGGGCTTGGATTCCATGTAGACCCCGTTTTTATTGACAGCCTTATAGAGTTTCTTCCGTTTGTCGATCGTTTTGTACTTGTAGTTAATCACTAGAAGTGTTGACCGCATGGGGTTTTCGACGTAGGTCGCCAGCTCTTCAATGTTTTTGATGTTTTGAGCTTCGCGAATCACAATAACCTGCCGCTCTGCCATCATTGGAAACCTTTTAACTGCGGTGAGGATCGCGTCAATACTCAAATCTTTGCCATATAGGATCGATTGATTAAATCCTTTCTCCTCTTCGGTAAGTACATTCTCAAGGACATAATGGCTGATCTGATCCATAAAATAGGGTTCTTCCCCTTCAAGGAAATAGACCGGGGAATATTTTTTTGCTTTTAAATCGGTTATAATCTGGTTGTAATCCATGCTAATTAAAATTTCAAATGTTTTACCGACCGGCCATCATTGATTATCTCGGTAAGGGCTCCAATTCCAACTTCAAGATGACGATTCACAAATTTACGGGTTACCTCCCTGTCGCTTTCTGCCGTTTTAATTCCTGCTGAAATCATCGGTTGATCCGAGACAAGCAATAAAGCCCCGGCTGGTATCTGGTTACAAAAACCAACTGTGAATATTGTTGCCGTTTCCATGTCGATAGCTATGGCCCTGGTCTTACTGAGGTATTTCTTGAACCGCTCGTCATACTCCCAAACCCTTTTATTCGTTGTGAAAACGGTGCCGGTCCAATAGTCGAGACCCATATCCCGTATGGTTGAGGAGACCGCCCGCTGTAAACTGAATGCAGGTAATGCCGGAACCTCAATTGGAAGATAATCATTTGAGGTTCCATCGCTTCGGATTGCTGCGATCGGGAGAATAAAGCTACCGAGTTCACTTTTCCGCTTTAACCCTCCGCATTTTCCTAAAAAGAGGACCGCTTCGGGCATTATCGCGCTAAGCAGGTCCATGATTGTAGCTGCATTGGGACTGCCCATACCAAAATTGATGATTGTGATCCCGTGTGCGCTGGCGTTAGGCATCGATTTCTCCTCGCCGATTACCGGAACGCCGAACTTCTCTGCAAAATTCTCGACGTAATTCTGAAAGTTGGTAAGAATGATGTGTTGTGTAAAATCCTCCAGCTCTCTACCCGTATATCGGGGCAACCAATTCCGTACAATCTCCTCTTTGGTCTTCATAGTTCGATTTTGTACAAAAATATCTTTATTTTCATCAGAATTTTGGTGGAATTTGGTGTTTTGGTGCCTTGGTGGCATTTTTTTAATTCACGCCATGAAGAAATCGGTCCATTACTGAATTAAGATCTTATAGCCTTTGTATTACTAAAATAATTTTAAAACAAAGGTAATCAAAAAGAGAATTAAATCTGTTTCTGTTTTTGCTCCGATCTTCAAATATTGAATTATATTTGTCGCTAACAGATAAGGATTTAAGGCAGTAATTAACGAACTGATAACAAAACAGTGCCTATATTAAAAGAATGATTATGGATCTTAATCTCCCCTCATATTCTTTTCGCATCAGGGAGCAAACCGGTAAAAAGCAAATTTTTGATGGTTTTCGTCGTAAATGGATCATCCTTACTCCCGAAGAGTGGGTGAGGCAGAATTTTGCACGATATCTAACTGAAATAAAGCATTTCCCTTCAACGTTGGTAGCGCTTGAGAGATCCCTGAGGATCAACCAGCAAGACTTTCGAACCGATATTGTACTCTTTTCAAAGTCGGGCAATCCCCTTGTTGTTGTAGAATGTAAGGCTCCTGAGGTGAAGATAACCCAGCAGGTTTTTGATCAGATCGCCAGATATAATCTTGGGCTCAGGGTGAGCTACCTGATTGTAACCAATGGATTAGCCCATTATTGTTGCCGCTTCAATCAGGATCAGCAGAACTATACCTTTTTGGCGGAAATACCCGATTATAACGAAATAATGGTTAATGCCATTCACCACTAAACACTAACCATTAATCTTCTGAACCATCACCTCGTCTTTCCATCCCTCTTCGCTCCTGAGCCACTCCCTTTTTGTGCCACAGGTTTTGAAGCCGTGCTTTTCGAATAGTGCCAGACTGATTTTATTTCCGGTTTCAATATTGGCATACACCTGGTGGATATTTAATTTGCCGAAGCAATAAGGGATTAATAGCTCCATGGCTAAAGATGCATAACCTTTGGAACGTTTATCGGGTGCATAAATTAATAATCCAATCCCAACCCGTGAATGATAAGGATCAAAATCAAACAGGTCGATGGCTCCAATGGTTTTTCCATCTGTTGTATCGATCATTAATCGTAATTGTTTGCTTTCGTAAATATCCTTATCCGCATTTTGAATGTAGAGCGACAAAATATATTTGGAATAGGGGACCAGAGTATGGCTTACTTCCCAGATTTGGGGGTCATTCTCCCATGAGAATAGCAGATCAATATCCTCTGGTTCGATGGCCCTGAGGATGATTTTGTCATTGGAAAGGTAATTTTTCATCTTTTTTAACCCATAAAGTTCTCGAAAAGCATCCTGTTTACGATCGAACGCCCAAGGGTAATCTCATCGGTATACTCAATTTCATCGCCAATCGAGACTCCGCGTGCGAGGGTTGTGATCTTAACCGGATAATCTTTTAATTTCTTAAAGATATAAAAATTAGTGCTATCCCCCTCCATTGTAGTGCTTAAGGCAAAGATAATTTCATCGGTTTCCCCTTTTCCCACTCTTGACAACAGCGAATCAATCTCCAGATCAGCAGGGCCAATCCCGTCCATGGGTGAAATTATCCCACCTAATACATGATATACTCCCCGGTATTGCTGGGTGTTTTCAATCGACATTACGTCCCGGATATTCTCTACCACACATACTACCCGATGATCACGCGCAGGATTATTACAAATATTGCAAATGTCATGGTCCGAAATATTACGGCAAATAATGCAGTGTTTTACCTCCTCGCGAAGCTGCGTCAGGGATCGGCTAAATCGCAAAACCTCATCCACATCTTTTTTTAGCAGGTGTAGAACAAGGCGCAATGCTGTTTTCTTCCCAATACCCGGAAGTCTGGAAAACTCGTTTACTGCATTTTCAAGTAATTTGGATGGAAAATTATCAATTGTCATTCAGTTCATTTATTTTTCCAAAGTTAACAACAGTGAGTATATGGTTTCAATACTTCGGGAATAATTAGTTAACACTCTTAATAACATTTTTTTGGTGCGTTGCCACTTGTCATCGATGAAGCTAAAATTCAAATTTGAGCTATATTACTCAAAAATAAGGTTTTCTAAATATTAGAATCGGCGAATTGTTTACCCCCGATAGTTCGGATGAGATAAAATCAAATTGCTATCTTGCACGCTGATAATTAAAGTTTCCCCATCAACTAAAAGAATGAGATTTTTGGATTTTTCTCCCTTGTTTTTAAGATATTACAGTACGATATTTTTTCTCCTTTCGATATGTTTTTTACCTTTCATCTCAACCGGAAGGGATATACCTGCGGCAGGAGATCCAATACAAACAACGGTTCAGCCCAAGGCCCTGCGCGTTTACACAACCGAACGGTTAAGTACCGAAAAGCCAATAATTAATGGCGCCTTAGATGATCCGTGCTGGAAAACAGGCAAATGGGCGGGTGATTTTACAGAATGGATTCCTACCGAGGGCGCTTTGCCGACTCATCCTACATTCGTGAAGATCCTGTACGATGATAAAAATTTATATGTAGCTATTCGAGCTGTTGATAAGGAACCTAAAAAGATTAGCCGTAAGGCTGGAAGGCGGGATGAACTTACCGGAGATATGGCAGGCATCACCTTTGACAGTTATCATGATCACCGCACGGGTTTTGAATTTGATATGACCGCGGGGAGGCAGAAGATCGATGCTATTATGCCCAATTCAGGACTTGGAGACTTGAACTGGAATGCTGTTTGGGATGGCAAGGTAGCCTACGAGGATTCCGCGTGGACTCAGGAGTTGCAGATCCCCCTGAGCCAGGTCCGTTACAGCAATCAACAGGAACAGGTATGGGGGCTGCATGTCTGGCGCTGGATTGACCGTTTGCAGGAGGAGAGTGACTGGGAGCCACAAACCTCGACGGGGCCGGGAATGCTCTATCTTTTTGGGGA
Source organism: Prolixibacteraceae bacterium (assembly GCA_947475715.1). Classification (GTDB taxonomy): domain Bacteria; phylum Bacteroidota; class Bacteroidia; order Bacteroidales; family Prolixibacteraceae; genus JAAFHB01. The sequence continues at coordinate 17,408 of CANJNY010000071.1, read as the reverse complement.
ACTGAGGGGGATCAGCGGATTAAAAAAAGCGCAACGCATCGAATTGACACCCTATTCACTTGGCGAAATCAGGACCTTTAAAAAAGAACACGGAAACCCTTTTGCAAATACAGGACACCGGTTGATAGGAAATATTGGTTTAGATGCCAAAATTGGAGTAGGGAGTAATTTTACCATAGATCTGACCGTAAATCCCGATTTCGGTCAGGTTGAGTCCGATCCATCGGTGATGAACCTCACCGCTTTTGAAACTTTTTACGAGGAGAAGCGCCCATTCTTTATGGAAGGACGTAGCATATTCACCTTTGACATGGGTGATGCCACCCTTTTTTATAGCCGCCGTATCGGTCATTCACCATCCCTTAATCCTGCACTAAAAGAGAAGGAATTTATCAAAAATCCTGAAAATACAACGATTCTAAGTGCCGCAAAATTTAGCGGAAAGACATCTAATGGGTTATCTGTTGGAGTTCTTCAAAGCTTTACCGCAAACGAAAAGGCGATAATTAATTCCCCTTCGGGTAACCGAAAGGTTAGTGTAGAGCCATTTACCAGCTATGCCGTTGCCCGGATTCAGCAGGATTTCAACCATAGCAACACCCTGTTGGGCGGAATATTGACAGCTACAAACCGTTCATTAATTAATCCGGACCTGAATTTTCTGAACAAAGGGGCTTATACCGGAGGATTGGATCTTTTGCACTTCTGGAAAGAAAAACGATATTTCCTGGAGGCAAAAGTTATCGGAAGCGAAATCCAGGGTAATGTTGATGCAATTCGAAATTTGCAACTCTCGTCGGCCCGTTATTTCCAGCGGCCCGATGCCCGCCATATCAGATTCGACAGCACGTTGACCAGCTTGTCCGGGTACGGTGGTAAAATAAAGATAGGAAGAGGTAGTGGCGGATTATGGAAATATTCAACCGAAATTGGATGGCGATCACCAGGGTTGGATCTCAATGATATTGGCTACCTGCAAACGGCCGATTTGATTAACCAAAAAAATAAGCTTTCTTACTTTATAAATAAACCGGCATCTGTTTTCCGGACCTATACAATCGAAATGCTACAGGCTAATAATTGGGACTTTAGCGGTCAATATCTCTATTCAAAATGCCTGATGGATATTTATGCCGAATTTAAAAATAAATGGGGAGTGTATAATGAACTGGAATATTTCAATGGTTCCCTTGATAACCGGATTCTTCGCGGTGGAGATGCAATGGTGATCCCTTCCAAATGGATCGAAACTTTTTTCCTGCGAAGTAACCAGTCGAAAAAGGTTACGATGAACTTTACAACTACTGCTTCCTTTTCCGGGGAACATTCGGGAAATTTAAATGATTACAACGCAGGAATTACTGTTCGTCCGGTAAATGCCCTGCTTCTTTCCTTGAACCTCAATTACTCCATCAATGTTGATAAGCTTCAGTATGTCGACACAAAGAGATTTAATTCTGCAAACCGGTTTATACTGGGTCAGCTCAATCAGGAAACATTGGGGTTAACATTCCGGGCCGATTACAACATCTCCCCGGAGATATCGCTTCAGTATTACGGAAGTCCATTTGCAACACAGGGCAGCTATTCTGACTTTAAAATCATAACCAGGAGCAGGGCTAAAGATTATAATAATCGGTTTCGGTTCATTAATAATTCATTACTCGTAACTGACGATCAATATATGGTTGATGAGAATAACGACAGTAAGGTAGATTATAACTTTAAAAAGCCCGACTTTAATTTTAACCAGTTCCGTTCGAATATGGTTTTTCGTTGGGAATATCGTCCGGGATCTCAGATCTTCATTGTTTGGTCTAACGAACGAACCGATTATCTGAATCCGGGAAATGAGCCGCTTCACAGCGCTTCCGGCCGGCTGGCAAATGCCGCACCAAACAATATTTTCCTCATTAAGTTTAATTATTGGTTTTCAATCTAATTCGGAATAATTATGAAGATATTTCTAATTCTCACTTTCCAATTATTTATAGTGATTGGGTTTTCAGAGCCAACAACCCTGACCTCAAAACTTTCCCCGGCAAAGGGTGGTCAAGGTCAGAATAAATCAGAGTTAAACCACCTTAAAGCTCAAATCAATATTGACTTAAGTCAGCAGCCGACTAACGTATCTCCGCTTATTTATGGTCAGTTTATTGAATATTTAGGCCGTTGTATCGATGGGGGAATTTATGAGGAGGGATCACCCTTGTCGGGGAAGGATGGATTTCGAAAAGATGTTCTTCAGAAGGTAAAAGATTTAAAAACACCCCTTCTGCGATTTCCGGGAGGGACTGTAATTAAGATTTATCATTGGCAGGATGGAGTAGGGGAGAAGGGGAAACGGCCAAAACGGAAAAACCTGATCTGGGGAGGGATAAATGATAACCATTTCGGAACTGCTGAATTTATTGACTATTGCCGGCAAATTGGTGCAGAGCCTTTTCTTGTGGTTAATATGGCAACCGGCAACCCCGAGGAGGCCTCCAATTGGGTGGAATACTGCAATGGAACCGAGGATACGTTTTATGCCAATCTGCGGCGTTCACATGGATATGAAAAACCGTTTAATGTAAAGTACTGGGGAATTGGAAACGAAGAGAGTGCAGCACCCGATGCCGGAAAAGACCAGAATATCGATAAATATATCGAAGATAGCTGGCAGTTTATAAAGCTCATGAAACTTCAGGATCCAACACTTAAAATCACACTCGACGGGAATCCTTCGGATCTGAACTGGGGCAGAAAGTTAATGACAGAGATGAATCCTGTATGTGATTTTCTGTCCGTGCATTTTTATGCAATGCCTCCCGATACGACCTATTCCGGCTTACTTCAAAGTATTGAGAATTTCAATCAGAACTTTGACTCATTAAGAGAAGTACTTAAAAACGTACCTGAAAAAGCACTTAACTTTTCGCCCTGGTATCGTTTCCCGCCCAGGCAGCAAGCTGTAAAACTTGCTGTTGATGAATGGGGAATCTGGGATGCAAATTCCGGCAAGGGGAGAGGTACCTATCAACTGGAGTATACGTATAACTGGTCTCATGCCCTGGCAACAGCCAAGTTCCTGAATATTTTTCACCGTAATTCTGATATTATCGGGCTGGCAACCTGGGCGCAGACTGTAAATGTTCTGGCTCCGATCATGACCGGTAAGGAGGGTTCGTTTTGCCAGACTGTTTATACGCCATTACAGACGTTCCGAAAATATACTTTGCCAAATAATCTGCCTGTTGAAGTGATTTCTCCAATAATGGAAGGCAACCTGAAATTGGCAGATGCAACGGCCACGATCTCAGATGATCGTAAAACGGTGGTTATATCATTGTTGAATCTGTCAGAAACAAAACTGTTGTCAACCGACATCAATTTTACTCAGTTACCCCAAAATAGAGGCTTTCAGGTTGTTGAACTTATCAGCTACACTGCACCTTCGCTTAATACGATAAATTCATTTGGAAAAAACAGTGTGACTGAAACCAAAAAAGAACTTCAATTGCCAATAAAGGAAGGTTTTGAGATTGAAATTGCACCTGCGACAATTAATTTTTTGGTTCTAAAGGTACAATAGGTAATATTTTAAGTAACTATCAATTTTTACCTTACCTTTGTTCCAAAATAATAAGGGGTGCCTAAATAAAACGGGCTGAGATCAAACCCATCGAACCTGTCCGGGTAATGCCGGAAAGGGAAAATGAAAAATCATTCCGTTTATCTTGTTTCTTCTGATTATTCACAACTGAGTGTCTGGATTTACCTTTGTGGGTAATTTCCTGATATTATTTTATTTACGCAATGGGGTGCCTGAAAAATACGGGCTGAGATCAAACCCACCGAACCTGATCCGGGTAATGCTGGTGTAGGGATGGCGAATCGATTATTACCTCCTCATTGGTTATTTTTTAACCATTTTAAGTATTATTTAAATGAAACGATTAGGATTATTTATGGCTTTGCAGTTAATCGCAGCCATCGTTTTCGGGCAGTTTTCGCTCACCGGAATTGTAAAGGATTCACAGGGAGAGACCCTGAGTGGTGCCAACGTGATGCTGAAGAACACCTTTAACCGGACTACCGCGGGGATCAAAGGTGATTTTAAATTTTCAAACCTTTCAAAGGGGGAGTATACGATTGCAGTAACTTTTGTGGGATATAAGAATTTTAGCAGGGAGATCAAACTGACCAATTCCAGTGATCTTGAACTCGTTCTTGAACCAGCCAGTGTGTTGACCGAGGAGGTTTTGGTATCGGCTGCCAGGGCAGGTGAAAAATCCCCTCTGGCTTATACCAATATTGGGAAAGAGGAGATTCAGGCATCAAACCTGGGCCAGGATATTCCCTATTTGCTCAATTATACCCCTTCATTTGTTGCTACCTCTGATGCAGGAAATGGGGTTGGCTACACCAATTTCAGGGTCAGGGGAACCGATCCCACCCGGATTAATGTTACAATAAACGGAATTCCAATGTCTGATGCGGAATCTCAAAGCACCTATTTTGTTGATATTCCTGATATGGCGGCCTCCACAGAGAACATCCAGATTCAACGCGGGGTGGGTAATTCAACAAATGGTGCGGCAGCCTTTGGGGCAACGATAGATTTACAAACCAGTAAATTGAATCCCGAAGCTAAGGCAAGTTACAACACATCTGCCGGCTCATTCAGTACGTTTCGCAATAACCTGAGCGCCAGTACCGGCCTTCTGAACGGTAAATTTGCCATGGATGTATCGATGTCAAAGATAAATTCTGCGGGATTTGTTGACCGTGGAGCCTCTGATTTGAAATCGTTTTTCGTTTCCGGAGGGTATTTTACCCCGAATACAATTTTAAAAGCGACGATCTTTTCCGGGTTTGAGCAAACCTATCAGGCCTGGAACGGCGTTCCATCTGTGAGGCTGAATAACGATCTCGCCGGAATGAACCAATATGAAACAGATGGTCTTTATACGCATGAGCAAACCCAAAACATGCTCAACTCAAACCGTCGCACCTATAATTTGTACACCTACAAAAATCAGGTGGACCATTACCAGCAGGATAATTACCAACTTCAGTTTTCACATAAATTTAATCCTTATCTGAACCTGAATGCTTCAGCCTTTTATACCTATGGCAGGGGTTATTACGAAGAATATGAGACCGATCAGAGTTACTCAGACTATCAGCTTTCAAATCCTCAGATCAATGGAGCAGGTGTCGAAACTACCGATATGATTACCCGAAAGTGGCTGGATAATAGTTTTTATGGAATGATTTTTTCATTGGCGTATAAACGGGGGATGAATTCAATCAGTATTGGTGGTGGCGCCAATGTTTATGACGGTCAGCATTTTGGAAGAGTGATCTGGGCCAGGAATACAGGTGATGCAAACACAGACTATGAATGGTACCGTGGAACCGGTCTGAAAAAGGATAATAACCTCTATGCCCGGTATACCTCTGAGATAACCGAAAAACTCAGTGCAACGGCCGATCTGCAGTATCGATATATCAATTATGAGCTTGGTGGAATTGATGAAAAACTAAAAGATGTAAGTCAGAACCATAAATATAACTTCTTCAACCCCAAGTTCGGACTATTTTATACTCCGGAACTTCATCAGGAGGCCTATCTGAGTTATAGTCGCGCCAACCGCGAGCCAAATCGGGCTAACTTTGTGGATGCAGACAAGACCGGAAAACAACCAACTTTCGAGACTCTGAATGATTTTGAATTGGGTTATAAATTCAAATCATCGAACTTGTCATTGGGGACTAACCTTTATTACATGAATTACAACAATCAGCTGATTCATACCGGTCAGATAAACAGTACCGGTGCTCCGATCATGACCAATGTCGATAAGAGTTACCGCGCCGGTATTGAATTAATGGCTGGAATCGGGTTCCTGAAGAGATTTAACTGGAATCTGAATGCAACGATCAGCCGCAATAAAATAGCGAACTTTACCGAGTATGTTGAAGATTGGGACAACGGTGGGTTGACACCTAATGCTCTCGGCAAAACGGACCTCGCTTTCTCACCCGAGTTAATTGCCAATAGTATTTTGACTTACAAAGTCTGTTCGAAATTTGAAATAAGTTATCTGACCAATTATGTTGGGAAGCAATTTATCGACAATACTTCGGGTGACGACCGAAAACTAAAGGCTTATCTTGTAAATAATCTTAGGCTCGATTACACCCTGGATCAAAAACTGGTTAAAGAGCTTAAATTTAAGTTCCTGATCAATAATATCTTTAACCGGCAATACGAAAGTAATGCCTGGGTATATTCCTACCTGTACGAGGGAAGGAGAAATAAGATGGATGGTTATTTCCCGCAGGCAGGGACGAATTTCATTTTTTGTGTAAGTGTCGGATTTTAGGAAATAATAAAGGGACAAAAAAAGGTTAAGTCGCATTTTCAATTAGAATTTGCGATTTAACCTTTTCCTTTTAACCTAAAAGCTAATTATTCGGTTCCTCCGATAATAGAGCGAATCCCTGAGTCAGTAAGAATAAATTCTTTTTCATCCTTGATGCAGAATCCTTTTTTCTCATTTTTATTCAGACAATCGCTGGCATTTATTAGTTTTTCGATATGAGAGGATTTCAGCAGTTTGGATACCAGTGGTGTGGAAAATTTTTCAACCCCCTTTGAGTGGAGAAAGACTGCCGTGGCAAGAAATTTTTTCACCTGGTTTTTGTCTGCATTTTTCTCTTTAAGAAACTCAAAAAGTGGATCTCCAACAGATTCAACACCGGCTATAGTTTCTCCATTTTTCCCTTTACGCCCACGTTTAATCGTCTCGTTATTCAATGGGACAAGTAATTTTTTTACTATTGAATCCTGGACAGTTGTTAATCCTGATTTCTCGGAACCAACATTATTAAATTCGGAATTATTTAGCCTTGGTATTCGACTAAGTATCTGATTTAATTGGGCTTCTACCCAATCACTGTTGCCTTCGCATGAAAAATGAAGGTTTTCAAATGAAAAATCAATTTTCGATTCAGCCATCTTGTTTTTATATCTTTAAATTTCAAACCATAAAATTAGAATTTTTATAGATATAATAAGATGATTAATGGCATAAGTATATTATTTATATGTATTATTGATAACTAGTATCCATTTCCTTTAATATTTTATCAATTTCCTGTTCTGTATTGTGGAGTTTCTCCTTGCATAAGGTGACTAACTGGGATACCCTTTTAACTTTTTCAGATAATTCATCAACATCTAATTCGTTGTTTTCTAGCTGCTTGAGTATTTCTTCGATTTCTGTTATCGCTTCTTTGTAGGAGGTGTTTTTCTTACTTGTATTCATTTTAGACTTCTTTATGGATTGTTTTTACTTCACTTGTTAAGTTCCCTTTATAAAGTTTTGTTTCGATCAGGGCATTAATAGTTAGCCTATCCGTATCTTTTAATGCACGTCCATTATAGGTTGTGATTGAATAACCCCGTGCAAGTACTTTTGCAGGATCCATTAAAATCGCCTTTTGTTTCGACAACTCAAGATAATGTAAATTTTCGGATAGGATATTTTGAACTGATTTTTCTGATCGCTGGATTTTTCGTTTAAGCAATTCTTTGTTTGTGAGGGTAATTCGGTGCAGATTAACAGATAGAGCCTGAGTTGATCTCTCCAGAATCCGGAGTTGTATCTGGGCGAAATTCTTGAATTCACTTTTAAGGCTCCTCTCTGTCCTGGCTAGCAGATAGCTTTGATTTTGAATAAATAACTTCAGCCGGTTATCAAATTTCCAGATTGTCTTATTTAAATGGCTATTCTCACTAACTATTTTCTCCTTGATAATTGGAATAACAGTACGCGTAAGTTGTTCTATGTCAGTTTTTAAGATTTTTATTAATTCGTCGGTTCCCTGAAAAAACCGGTTTTTTAATTCATTGAGCCGGATATCAAACTGGGTTATCCCGCTGATTAGAAATTCAGCGACTGCTGTTGGTGTTTTGAGCCGGGTATGAGCCACCAGGTCGACGATTGAATCATCTTTTTCATGCCCGATCCCCGTGATTACAGGAAGCGGAAATTGGGTTATAAAGTACGCCAGATTATAATTGTCGAAGCAGCTAAGATCTGCCTGGGAACCGCCGCCACGGATTATAACAACAGCATCAAAGAAATTCTCATAAAGGTATATTTGTTCCAATGCCCCAATAATCGACGTTTCAGCCTGATTTCCCTGCATAATGGCCGGGAATAATTTAATGTGAAAATGGTATCCTGCCGGATTTTTTATCAGCTGATCGATAAAATCCTGGTAACCTGCCGCTGTTTCGGAGGAAATAATTGCAATTTTCTGCGGCACAAGTGGAAGGGTAAGCTCCTTATTCATATCTGCTACACCTTCACGCTGTAAACGGGAAATAATCTCCTTGCGCCGGCGGGCCATATCCCCTAAGGTGTAGGTGGGATCAATGTCCCGGATATTCAGACTGTAACCATATAATTCATGAAATTCGACTGATACACTTACCAATACCTTGATCCCTTCGGTGAGCGGCTGACCTGTTGTTGATTCAAAATAGGGTTTTAACATCCGAAAAGTATAGGACCATATCGTGGCTTTTGCCTGCGCCACTATGGCATCACCGTTTGTCTCCTTCTCGATCAATACAAGATAGCAATGACCGTTGCGATTCATCTTTAATTCAGATATTTCAGCAATGACCCACGTTGGAGTGGTGAATGTTTCGGATATCGCTTTCTTAACCCGCCCGTTTAGTTCGGATAACTTTAGTTGCTCATTGATCATCCCCAAAGTTAAACAATGATAATCATTTTGTAGTTTTACAAAGAAATATTTTAGCTGTTTCTGCCGATTTTTATTCCCAAAGGCGATTTATTAAACTAATTTTGGAGAAGCAGCCGGAATATAACTGGCAGTTATGAGTCTGAAAATGATTTTGAAGGTAAGCTAAGATGTTTAAAATAAAGGGATTTCGACTAAAAGCGAGCACTGTTAATATTGTGAGAAACGGATTAAAGCCATTCATCCGGATTGCCTGGCCTTTTATCCCCGCATTAATCGTTTTTATGGCTATTGGATTTGTTGTGCATGAATCACAACTTGTTGAACAATATTATTCAACGGGAATTTATCCTTTTATTGCGATAGTATTCTCATATTTGAGCAATTTGATCCCTTTCTCGTTGTGGGATATATTCTGGATGGCGACGGTTTTAATTGTCATTGCCGGAATTCTGATGGCTTTGATCCGTAAAGTAAAATTTAGCCGCCTGGTGTTACGGATAGCACAAACTGCAGCATTGCTATATACTTTTTTCTATCTTATTTGGGGTTTTAACTATTTCAGACCAAAACTGGAGACCCGGGTCGGATGGGAGAAGCCCAAGTCAGAGGAGACTGTTTTTCGAACGATTCTCGATTCAATGATTCTGCGTACGAATTTAACTCATATTCCGATTTCTCCTGATGATTATCCGATGATAGACAGTCTGGTTGAGAAATCATATCAGAATAACAGTTCAATTCTGGGGATCAGTTATCCGAATGGATCGCGCAGGCCGAAGACGATGTTGTTTAGTTCCTTCTTTGCAAAATCGGGAGTCAGTGGCTATTTCGGACCGTTTTTTAATGAGGTTCATTTAAACTATTATCTGCTTCCAATGGAATATCCTTTTGTCCTGGCGCATGAGAAGGCACATCAATTTGGAATTACCAATGAGGCAGAAGCAAATCTGGCTGCATTTATTGTTTGCACCACTTCTGCAGACCAACGACTGCAATATTCGGGATATGTGAATCTGCTGGTTTACTTTTTATCTGATGCGGCTAATCTGAAGGATTCAAAAGAGTTTATCCGAAAGATTGAAAAGCCGGTGATACTCGATTTAAGGTTTCAGCGCCGTCACTGGCAGGGTTTACAAAACAAAACCCTCGATCAGGTACAAACCGCTGCGAATAACGCCTATCTTAAAACAAACCATATCGAAGAGGGGGTGAAAAATTACAATCAGGTGGTGGGCCTGGTGATGAGCTGGTATTATAATGAAACCCGAAAAATTCAAAAGAAGGATTAATGCAGCACCTCCTCCGGATTTTAGCCGTTAACATCCTATTGCAATTCTGAATATTACAGATATAGTTAAAATATTGTCATTTGTAAATCTATAAATAATGTCATATAAGTTCTACCCTACACGGTTTTCTTTTAGGATCTCTGCGTTATCCGCAGCGCTTTTGTTCATCCCCCTTTTTGCCGCTTTTGCACTTCCGAAAAATGATTCAACTCCAATGACCAATGCTGTTTATCGCGATAATATTCGCACCGTTGAGTTTTTTCGCAAGGGATGGGAGTTTTCGCAACCGGTCTATGACCTTGGAACCGACCAGCAATTGATTCTGAAGTTTGATGAATTAGGCGAAGGGAGTTCTAGTTTTTTTTATACAATTACCCATTGTGATACAGATTGGAATGCTTCCCGGTTGTTGCCCTCAGAGTATATGGACGGATTCATGGATAACCCGGTAAACGATTATGCAACCGCGGTAAGTACTACCATTAATTATACTAATTACCAACTTATTCTTCCTAACGAGCAGGTTCGGTTTCTGATTTCGGGCAATTATTTACTCTCGGTTTTTGACGAGTTAAACCGGACTACCCCGGTTCTTACCCGACGATTTTATGTCCTGGAGCCATTAACTGAAATCCGGGGAGAGGTCAAAAAATCGACCTTTGAGGGATATAAGGGGCGTGATCAGGAGATTGATTTTTCAGTTGATTATTCACATATGAACATCCTTGATCCACGAACGGAGGTAAGCGTGGTGATGTTGCAGAATTCAAGGACCGATAATTGTCTTGTAAATCTTAAACCTTTATTTGTAAGAGATAATCAATTGATTTATGACCTAAGTAGAGAGAATATTTTCCCGGGTGGCAACGAATTCCGGAATTTTGATTCCAAAGATCTTCGCATAAATGGATTGGGAGTGATTAAGACCGAATATCTTGATCCGTTTTATCATCTAACCTTAAGGGCTGATCAGATGCGCCGTACGGCTGATTACCTTACTGAAAACGATATGAATGGCCGCTACCTGATTAAGAATAACCGTGCCAATGATCCGGATCTTGAGTCTGATTATATCCAGGTTCATTTTTCACTCGAACTTGCAGAACCGTTGTCGGGAGGACATATTTATATCTTTGGCGGACTATCGGATTGGCAATGCCTTCCGGTTAATGAAATGAAGTGGAATTATGAACTTAAACGATACCAGGGGGAACTGTCTCTCAAACAAGGGTTTTACGACTATCAATATGTTTATATTCCAAACGGAGATAACCGCATAGACAATACCATGCTTGAGGGAAGTCATGTGGAGACTGAAAATGAATACCAGATATTTGTTTATTATCATAGCTTCTCTTCGAGGTATGATAAGTTAGTCGGTTTTCGAACGATCAATTCAGTCAATAGGTAGAAAAAAGTTCAAAGGCATCTTTTACGATAAAAGGATTATGCATACCTTGGATTTGCATTAATCCTTTATTTGAGTTATCGTTTGCTAAACTTTTCAAATAATTTGTCCATTGCTGTTTGTTTTTTACAAACGCAATCAATATGCACTTTAATAGTGCATATATTCATAAAAAATGCACTATTGGAGTGCATGAATATATTTTGCCGGATTAAATTCATAAAAAAATAAAAAAACCGCAGTAAAGCAGATGCTTACTACGGTTTCCTGTTTTTGATTATCGTTTTTAATCGACTTTACTTCACCTCTTCGAAGTCGACATCGGTTACTTCACCGTCGCCTTTGGGACCTTGTTGTTGAGCTCCCGGGTTTCCCTGGTGTCCTCCGGCAGCACCTTCCTGGCCCTGTGTGCTGGAGGCATTATACATCTCCTGCGAAGCTGCCTGGAATACGGCATTAAGTTCGGCGGATGCAGCATCAATACCTGCAAGATCCTGAACTTTATGTGCCTCCTTTAATTTTTCTAATGCAGCTTCAATAGGCCCTTTTTTATCAGCCGGAAGTTTGTCGCCAAACTCTTTGAGTTGTTTTTCGGTCTGGAATATCAGCGTGTCGGCATGATTTAGTTTTTCAACTTTCTCTTTTGCCTTTTGATCTGATTCTGCATTTGCTGCAGCTTCGTCTCTCATCCTTCTGATTTCCTCTTCGGTCAGACCAGTTGTTGCTTCGATACGGATTGACTGCTCTTTATTGGTCGCCTTGTCTTTTGCGGTAACATGCAAAATACCGTTGGCATCAATATCAAAAGCAACTTCAATCTGAGGTACACCACGAGGTGCCGGTGGAAGTCCGTCAAGATGGAAACGTCCAATGGTTTTATTTCCTGATGCCATTGGTCTTTCACCCTGAAGTACGTGAATCTCAACTGAAGGCTGACTATCTGCAGCAGTTGTAAATGTCTCTGCTTTTTTGGTTGGAATCGTGGTATTGGCTTCGATAAGCTTTGTCATTACACCGCCCATAGTTTCGATCCCCAGTGAAAGCGGAGTAACGTCGAGTAATAAAACATCGGTTACTTCACCTGAAAGGACACCACCCTGAATAGCTGCACCAATAGCCACTACCTCGTCAGGATTTACCCCTTTGGAAGGAGCCTTGCCGAAAAAGCTCTGAACTTTTTCCTGGATAGCAGGTATACGTGTTGAACCTCCTACAAGGATAACTTCATCAATATCTTTAATTGTCATACCGGCATTCTGCAACGCTTTGCGGCAAGGTTCCATCGTTGCATTGATGAGCTTGTCGCATAATTGCTCGAATTTGGCACGGGTAAGTGTTTTAACAAGATGTTTTGGCACTCCGTTAACAGGCATAATATATGGCAGGTTAATCTCTGTCTGCGTAGAGCTTGAGAGTTCGATCTTAGCCTTTTCTGCCGCCTCTTTCAAACGTTGCAATGCCATGGCATCCTTATGAAGGTCGACACCTTCGTCTTTTTTAAACTCGTCAGTAAGCCAGTCTACAATCGCCTGGTCAAAATCATCTCCCCCAAGGTGGGTATCCCCATCGGTTGATTTGACTTCAAACACGCCATCACCAAGTTCCAGAATTGAAATATCAAAGGTTCCACCACCAAGGTCAAAAACTGCAATCTTCATATCCTTGTGCATCTTGTCAAGACCATAGGCCAAAGATGCGGCAGTTGGTTCGTTGATGATACGACGCACTTTTAATCCGGCAATCTCACCTGCCTCTTTAGTTGCCTGACGCTGTGAGTCATTGAAATAGGCAGGAACAGTAATAACCGCTTCTGTAACTTCCTGACCAAGATAGTCCTCGGCAGTTTTTTTCATTTTCTGAAGAACCATGGCCGAAATCTCTTGCGGAGAATAAAAGCGGTCATCAATCTTTACTCTTGGAGTATCATGATCCCCCTGAATTACAGAAAATGGAACCCTGCTGATCTCCTTTGAGAGATTGGTATAAGGTTCGCCCATGAACCTTTTAATTGAAGAGATCGTTTTTGCAGGATTTGTAATCGCCTGACGCTTTGCCGGATCTCCAACTTTGCGTTCGCTGTTTTCAACAAATGCAACAACGGATGGGGTTGTACGTTTCCCTTCGCTGTTGGGGATCACCACCGGTTCGTTGCCTTCCATTACGGCAACACAGGAGTTGGTTGTTCCTAAGTCAATTCCAATAATCTTTCCCATTTTTTTATAGTTATTTTAAAACTGTTGATTCAATATTTTTACGATTAATCTTACCTCACCAATCGTTGTGCCAAGTTTTGAAAATCACTTTATTTGGTAATAATGGCATAATAAAATGGCGGTCGAAGCGCATTGATGTCATATTTTGTGACAAAACGACAGAGGAATTATCCTGTTGATTAAGTAAGCAATGATGAATTAGCGGTCCGGTGAACCTTCGAAACCTGCTAATTCCCTGGGCGATTTTAAAGGGTCGGCTGCAAAATGGATTTGTATTTCACGAATCTTTACTGACATCCTTAACTAAAACGATATAGCAATAAATAAATTTGAAAACTATATCGGCTCAAACTTGCACCTTATGTCAAAATATATAACTTTGAGAAACTATATTAATCCCATAATTAAACATAAATGAATACAAAAAAGAGTGAAACTAAAATGTCAGAACGACTGCAGTCGCTGGACGTAATGCGCGGCTTTGACATGTTATGGATTGTTGGCGGAGGAAGTCTGATCGCCGCGTGGGCTAAAGGAACTAACTGGGGCTGGATGAATGTGCTGGCCAATCAGCTAGAGCATGTTAGCTGGGAAGGATTTCGGTTTGAAGATCTGATATTCCCTATGTTTATGTTTATCTCCGGTGTGGCTATCCCCTATGCAGTCACCGCGAAGGTAGAACAAGGTGCAGACAGAAAACCACTGTTTCATAAAATTCTGAAACGGGGAATACTACTGGTTATCTTAGGGATTATCTACAATGGCAATTTAAGACGCGATTTTGATGGTTTTTCGGATATGCGTATCGCCAGTGTGCTAGGTCAAATCGGTCTTGGGTATTTGTTCGCTGCTACAATTGTTTTATATACCAAATCATTTAAAACCCGGATTGCGTGGTTAGTTGGCATTATGGCAGGAATTGCCTTGCTCCAGCTTGCGGTACCGGTTCCTGGTCATGGTGCCGGCCTTCTATTGGATCGGGAATGGAACATCAATGCATGGCTCGATCGTATGCTGATGCCAGGAAGATTACATGGGACAATCTATGATCCTGAAGGGTTATTGTGCATTATTTCAGCGATCACCGTTACCTTAATGGGAGCCCTGGCAGGGTCTGTTCTGCGTGATGGCGAACCCGCTTCAAAACGTAAGGCGGCAACACTGGCAATTGGCGGTGCTTCATTAATTGCGGTAGCTTTGTTACTCTCTCCATTTTATCCAATTATCAAGGCGTGCTGGACCGTTCCATTTAATATGCTGACCGCAGGAATAAGTGCAATGTTATTATCACTTTTCTATTTTGCGATAGATGTTAAAGACTGGACTCACGGAGTGTTCTCCTATAAGATATTGTTTTTTAAAGTGATCGGTATGAATTCAATAACGATCTACCTGGGTCATTCGATTATCGATTTTGAACATGCCTCCCATTTTTTCCTTGGCTTTACCGCTTTGCCAATGGGACCATGGGTGGAAATTCTTGGAGCTATTGTCCTTGAGTGGTTGCTGCTCTACTATTTATATCAAAAGAAAATTTTCCTGCGGGTTTAATGAAAAATAGGTAGTTGAATTATTGTCGTACATGTTGAACCATTAGATTCTATAATCTTCCAATATCTAAGGTTGCACCATCTTATCATTTTTTTTTTCATCACGCAAAGCCGCAAAGCCGCAAAGTTTTATTTCTTAGCGTCTGGGCGTCTTTGCGTGATTTTTCTTATTCCCCCATGTATTCAGTCAGACAGGCTCAAAGAAGCTAAGATTGGTGTAAAATAGGATGTTTCGCCTTTACTGGGACTTAATTTTAACGGTTTCGGCCATCTGCGGAACGAATAAAAGTTAATTCGTTCCGCAGATTCGTTGTTTTTTCTACTTTTGACAAAGATTTAAGCACTGTAGAAACTAAAATTATGTCAGTACAAAAAGAGGTGAAAAGGGTTACAACCCACGTTCTTGCAGAGATGAAAGTGCATGGAGAGAAAATCTCAATGCTTACTGCATATGATTTCAGCATGGCTAAACTGGTTGATCAGGCAGGAATAGATGTGATTCTTGTCGGGGATTCAGCATCTAACGTAATGGCAGGGAATGAAACGACACTTCCAATCACACTCGATCAGATGATTTACCATGGAAAGTCTGTGGTAAAAGGGGTTACCCGGGCTCTGGTTGTTGTGGATATGCCCTTCGGGACTTATCAGGGAAATCCACTGGAGGCTCTGAGTTCTGCTATCCGAATTATGAAAATTACCCATGCCGATGCAGTCAAGCTCGAAGGTGGCAAGGAGATCATCGAATCGGTTGAACGGATTGTACTGGCTGGTATCCCGGTTATGGGTCACCTCGGACTGATGCCACAGTCAATACATAAATATGGTACGTACACAGTCAGGGCAAAGGAGGAGATTGAAGCCCAAAAACTTATTGAGGATGCCCATCTGCTGGAACAAGCTGGTTGCTTCGCCGTTGTACTTGAAAAAATACCTGCAAAACTTGGCAAACAAGTTGCTGAAGAATTAAAAATCCCGGTTATCGGTATTGGTGCCGGAGGTGGAGTGGATGGTCAGGTTTTGGTGATTCATGATATGCTCGGAATGACTCAGGAGTTCTCCCCCCGTTTTTTACGCAGGTATCTGAATCTTGCTGCTGAGATCAAAGGTGCAGTTGGTAATTATGTTGCGGATGTAAAATCACGTAACTTCCCCAATGAGAAGGAGCAATACGACTAAGGGGATTAAAGCGGCTTGCAACTTGCGACTTGCTACAGCGGCTTCGATAAGGATCTATTCAGGTTCGGCTTGCCTTTATTGAGCTAAATATAGCCAATAGCCAGTTTCCAATAGAACCAGTTGCCAGTAGCCAGTTGCTAACTGTAAGATACAAACATCCATATTTTTCTTATAATTAATTCTTTAATGACCCAGCTTTCCGTTCTTTTTGAAGATAATCACATCGTTGCAATAAACAAGCGATGCGGGGATATTGTGCAGGGGGATAAAACCGGCGACCGTACTCTGGGCGATGAAGTTAAGGAGTATATTAAGGAAAGGTACAACAAGCCCGGAAATGTCTTTATAGGTGTTACTCACCGACTCGACAGGCCCACCAGCGGTGCAGTGCTTTTTGCCAGAACTTCAAAGGCACTTTCACGGCTCAATGAACTGTTTAAGGAGGATCGCGCAATACATAAAACCTACTGGGCAGTGGTCGACAAAAAACCGGAGCCATTAACTGCCCAGTTGAATCATTGGCTGGTGCGCGATACCAAACAAAACAAGTCATTTGCCTATCCAAATGAACGTAAAGAATCCAAAAAAGCGAGTCTGACTTACCGTTACCTGTGTTCTTCAGATAAGTTTCATCTGATTGAAATAGAGCTGCATACCGGACGTCACCATCAGATCAGGGCACAACTGGCAGCCATTGGGCTTCGCATCAAAGGCGATCTGAAATACGGATTTTCACGCTCGAACACCGATGGCGGAATCCATCTGCATGCACGTAAAATCGAATTTACTCACCCTGTCACCGGTGACCCCGTCACCATCATCGCCCCTCCGCCCAATGATCCGGTATGGAATTATTTTGTTAGAACAGTGGAGAATGGGTCAAAAATGTAGATTAATTTAATTGCATAATTGAATCTGGGTGCACCTTATTTCACCACTACGTGGCTTTTACAAGGTTCTTTTTGATCGATTGCTACAAAGATATCGCAGCGATGCT
>CANJNY010000070.1 GCA_947475715.1 Prolixibacteraceae bacterium | reverse complement strand
GTTGTTAGCTCCTGTTGTATTTGAGTAAAGAGCCCAAGCCCCATTTGCGGTGTTATTTACTCCTGTTGTATTTAATGATAGAGCAGAAGCCCCATTTGCGGTGTTGTTAGTTCCCGTTGTGTTGGTAAAGAGAGAATACTGCCCATTTGCGGTGTTGTTAGTTCCTGTTGTATTTGAATATAGAGTTGAAGCCCCATTTGCGGTGTTTCCACTTCCTGTTGTATTGAAGGTGAGGGAATACAGCCCATTTGCGGTGTTGCTACTTCCTGTTGTATTGTAGTAAAGAGCGTTAAGCCCATTTGCGGTATTGCCAACTCCTGTTGTATTTGAATATAGAGCTGAAGTCCCATTTGCGGTGTTGTTAGCTCCTGTTGTATTTGAGTAAAGAGCCCAAGCCCCATTTGCGGTGTTATTTACTCCTGTTGTATTTAATGATAGAGCAGAAGCCCCATTTGCGGTGTTGTTAGTTCCCGTTGTATTGGATTTCATTGCTGAATTCCCAATGGCTGTATTGGTAGCAACTACACCCTTCCCAAGTCCGACCGTTAATCCATTAACTGTTAAATCATAAGCCCCAAGGTTAACTGCGCCTGTAGCTCCGTTATAGGGTACGCCACCACTGGAAGATGACCATGTTGTCCCATTGGAGGTGAGCACATTCCCTCTTGTCCCCGGCGCTATTGTTTGTATTGCGTTGGTACCGTTTCCAAGTAAAATATTGTTGGCAGTTAGTGCGGCTGAACCTGTTCCTCCATTTGCCACGGGCAAGGTGCCTGCCACCCCCGTTGTCAAAGGTAATCCTGTTAAGTTTGTAGCAACTCCGGAGGTTGGAGTCCCTAGAGCCGGGGTTACAAGTGTTGGTGAAGTATTCATTACAAAAGTTGAACCTGTTCCGGTCTGCGAAGCAACAGAAGTGGCATTACCCACACTGGTAATCGGTCCGGTTAAATTGGCATTCGTATTTGCCGTTACAGCAGCCCATCTTGGGGCACCAGTTCCATTGGATGTCAATACTTGTCCGGTCGTCCCCGCTGCGGTAAATCCGTGGGCTGTTCCTGTACCATAACCAACGCCGCCGTTGGTAGGAATTGCTGTTGAATTCGTTCCTCCGTTAGCAATGGGTAATGTACCTGCCACCCCCGTTGTCAAAGGTAATCCGGTTAAGTTTGTTGCTACACCTGAAGCAGGTGTGCCAAGGAGAGGGGAAGTCAGTGTCGGACTGGTTAAGATTTTATTGGTTAAAGTCTCCGTACCTGCTAAGGTAGCTAAGGTTCCTGTTGCTGGAAGTGTTACGGTGGTAGCTGCTGTAGAGGTTAATGTAGTTGAAAACGCACCTGAAGTGGTGAGGTTTCCTCCCAGCGTAATTTTTTTTCCCGTATTGGCAACTCCTGTACCACCATTGGCACCAGGCAAGGTACCTGTCACCCCCGTTGTCAAAGGTAAACCTGTTAAGTTTGTAGCAACTCCGGAGGTTGGAGTCCCAAGAGCCGGGGTTACAAGTGTTGGTGAGGTAGACAAGACTACTCCTCCTGTTCCTGTTGAGGTTGTTACTCCTGTTCCCCCGTTGATAACCGCAACTACCCCGGTTATTGCATTGGCAGCAGATGAACCTTGAATGCCCTGAATACCTTGTGGCCCTGTTGGCCCTGTGGCTCCGGTAGATCCTGTGGCTCCGGTAGTTCCCTGTACCCCGGCTAATCCTGTAGCCCCGGTTGGTCCGGTGACTCCTCTCGCTCCCGTTGCTCCCGTTACACCCGTTGCTCCCGTTGCTCCTGTGATTCCCTGTATTCCCTGCACTCCAATTGGTCCGGCCGGTCCGGTCGCTCCAGTGTTTCCCGTTGCTCCGGTGATTCCCTGTAACCCCTGTCCTCCGATTGGCCCAACCGGACCAACAGGACCTTGAATACCCTGAATGCCTTGTGCTCCACTTGCAACTTTCCAGGTGGGTATTCCATTGGCATTTGATGTAAGAACCTGTCCGGAAGTTCCATCAGTGCTTGGATAGGTAACCGCCCCCGCAGTAAGTGTACCTGAAAGTGCCAAACTTGTCCCGGTTGCTGCTCCAATTCCGGGTGTAACCAAAGTTGGTGAAGTTGAAAGGACAACATTCCCTGTTCCGGTTGAGGTTGTAACGCCTGTACCGCCATTTGCAACAGGCAAGGTTCCTGTTGCACCTGAAGTCAGATTTACCGTTCCGGCAGAGGCAGTCTGCCATGAAGGTGCTCCTGAACCATTAGAGGTTAACACCTGTCCCGTTGTGCCAGCTGTGGTAAACGCATGGGCTGTTCCTGTGCCGTAACCAACGCCCCCATTGGTAGGGATTGCCGCGGAATTAGTTCCGCCATTGGCAATAGTGACTGTACCTGTAACATTGGCTGCAGTACCGGTTATATTCCCTGAAGGAACAACGTAATCTGTCCCTGCTGTGGCTGCTGTCATTGCACTCGTGCCATTGCCTTTTACTAATCCGTTAAAGGTTGTAGCACCGGTTCCTCCGTTAAGCACGGGTAAGGTGCCGGTAACACCGCTTGCCAGGTTCACTGTTCCGGCAGAGACTGCCACCCAGGTTGGTACTCCGTTGGCATGGGCAGTGAGTACTTGTCCTGAGATACCATCGGTACTTGGATAGGTAACTGCCCCGGCAGTTATAGTACCCGTAAGCGTCATATTCCCGGTTACGCCAAGTGTTCCTCCAATGGAAGTATTTCCCGAAAAGGTTTTATTTCCTGCAAAAGTTTGCGTTCCATTTGTAACGGCACCCCCGTTGGTTCCATCTGCAGGGGTAAGTGTTAATGTACTTCCGCTTATAGATGCTCCATTGGCCGTTGAACTGCCTCCGATAGCGGCTATGGTGGTTATTCCACTTCCACCGCCGCCTCCGGCGGCTGCCTGCCAGGTTGGTTTCCCGTTGGCATTGGATGTAAGCAATTGTCCAGCCGTCCCATCAGTATTTGGATAGGTCACCGCTCCGGCAGTCAAGGTACCGCTGGTATTTACATTGGTTACCGAGGTATTTCCAAGCTGAATGGCATTGCTAGCTGCAACTTTTGCTCCACTCCCGATTGCTGTAGAATTTGTTAATCCGTAATCTGAAACATCGGCACCATTGCCTAAAGCGGTAAGGCCATTCCCTGAAATATTAGTGAAGAGGGAAATATTTCCAATAGCAGTGTTGTTACTTCCTGTTGTATTGCGGGCCATAGAATTCATTCCATTTGCGGTATTTTCTACTCCTGTTGAATTTTCACCAAGGGATGACACCCCAATTGCAGTATTGGAATTTCCTGTTGTATTGTAGTATAGTGAACCAGTACCATTTGCTGTGTTGTAACTTCCTGTTGTATTTGAGCTTAGGACATTCATTCCATTTGCTGTATTTTGATTTCCTGTTGTATTAGAGGAAATAGAACCAGCACCAATTGCAGTGTTGTAAATTCCTGATGTGTTAGAACCAAGGGTATTCACACCAATTGCAGTGTTTGTCGATTTTGCACCGCCACCGAATCCAATAGTTAATGTATTTACTGTTAAATCGTATGCTCCAAGGTCAACAGCACCTGTAGCTCCGGTATAGGGTACACCTGCATTTACCCAGATTGGAGTGCCAATGCCTTGAGAAGTCAATACTTGACCTGTAGTGCCTGATGCAGTATATTCCTGAGCAACAGTGGTGCTGTTCCAATAGGCGACTCCACCTCCATACGTTGCTGATTTCAGCTGATTATCACCGAGGCCTGAAGCTCCTACTAATCCCTGGCCTGCAGCAACGGTATCGGATATTCGGCTCCAGACCGGTGCTGCAATAGTTCCGGAATTGTAATAAAAGCCAGGAGTCAGCCCTGAGCCGTCAGTCACATTATAAACCAAAAGACTGTTTGCTGGACTCACTATCGTTGCTGCATCGTTAACACCCATGAGTGCAATGCGTGGAATCAGCAATCCCTGATTTAAAGAGCTAATATCGAGTATTGCACTCTTGTCGGGCGTCGATCCGTCGCTGTTAATCCCCACACTCTGGGAGAAGGCGCCCACACTGATTAGTAGCGCCAAAATCGTAAATAGAAACTTTCTGTTCATAATTAGCTGTATTTATTTTATTTAATTTTTATCTTTTTTACTCCGGTTGCACCGGAGGTTATTCATCCGTCAGCTGACGGAATGTCCGATGGAATTGTAATGTCCAAAAGCAGTAGAGCTACAAAATAGTTGTAGCAATAAACACATTAGGTGTTGGTTAGGTGCAGAGCACCGTAATATCAAAAACCCTTTGCTTTAAAATATTTCGGTGCTCTGCACCTTTTATGCCTATTTCTTTATTCGCTACAAATATCACTGGTGCTCTGCACCTTCATAACGCATTTTTAATTACTTATAGCTCGTTATTGTTTTATCAGCAATTTAAACGGATGCATAACCCCTTGGTCAACTACCTTAAGCACATAAATTCCGCTGCTCATACCCGGTATGGGGATGGAATTGAAATCTCCTTCATTGAGTTTGTTTGTCAACACGACCCGTCCCAACGCATCAAATAGCGTGGCTACAGCCTGACCGGTTACTGTTCCCCTAATATGGATCTCCATGTTTTCGAATACATAGGCATTCAGCTCGTTTGGTAAAACGGAGAGGTTGCGGATTGTCTCAGCTGAGGTATGAAGCAGAAAGCGGTCGGTGATCGGCGAGTTGGCTGCAATGGTGGCTTTGTAGACACCGGCCTGCAGATCGGTATATGTTTTGGCTGCCTTATCCTCCAGGATCACTTTGCAATCGGATGAAAGGCTGATGGTTTTGGCCGAGAAGATCACCTCTCCGCCTGCAGCACTCTCAAGGCCGACTGGGATCACATATTTGCTGATGCTACTTCCGGGAAGCGACTGAATCACGAAGGGAACTCCATTGTCTTCAACCAAACGGGTGTACACCGACAACGGGGCATTGGTGTTCAGCATCCCCGCGTCGTAAGTGGGATCAAGCCCTTTGGACATCTGATCATTAAAGGCGAGGTAGGTGGTACTCTTCTGACTGTTTACCGTAGCTGAGAGCTGAATAACCGGCCACGAGATGGCCGATGACTTTAGTGCCAGATTCGGAATATGAAGCTGCATGTCGTGATTAAAGTCAACAGAGGTGGCGTTAGTATTGGTTTTGATCATAAAGGCTTGCCCCTGCTGAATGTTGAACGCGGGGGAGATGAGCGGTACATTGGAGATAACGGTGTATCCTCCGGTCTGGTTATTCGAGGCATCGGGCTGTTCCCAGATATAAATAGCCCCAAACGATGGATCGATATTGGGTGTTGCCCCTAAGTTAACGGTTAAAAAGTCGTTGACGGCAGAACTTGCCGCGTTGATTCCGATAGCCGAGGTGTATGGATTTCCGACGCAGTTCCAGGAACCCGGAGTAAGTCCGGTAGCAGTGACTGTTCCGGCCTGCAGTGATCCGGTGAAGGTAACAGCGGTATTGGCAGGACCGATGTGCATTGCAAATCCACGGCCGTCAGTGAGCGCACCGTCGCCGGCACCTGTGGTGAAGAACGGGTTCCAGTTGTTCTTACCGGGATTATAGTCCATCATGGCCCGAAGAGCTCCGCTGGTTTCAATGGCCCGATTGGCAGCGAGGAAAGCAGAGACGGTCTGGGTGATAGGTGCCGATACCAGGTTCCACTTTCCGGCCGACATCCAACGGGCAGCGGTGGCTGTTCCTGACGGCGAGGCAGCTGCCGTAATGAGTGATCCGGTTCCGGTGGAATCGCTTTTTACGCGAATGCCTGTTTCTGAAGTGTTGTTGTTGGCGAGTGTTTCGATCACAGTCAAACAGGTGGCTGGGGTGAGGGTGAGTGATCCCCCGGGGGCAATAGTCAGGTTGTCCATCGTAGCTGCATTGACTGCAAACGGACTGACCAGGGTAAAGCTACCGTTACTCACCACCCAATAGGATCCGGAGCTGCCCACAATATTGGCTCCGGTATTGGTTATCGACGGAGATTTCGATCCTAATAAGGCAATCCCAACCTGAGCCTGAAGGTGCAGCACTCCAAGGATATTAAGCAAAAATAGCAGTTTTAATTTACTTGGAAAAAACTTAGTATAGTTCAATAAATCAAATTGTTCCAATTTCATTTTTATCATTTAAGTTTATCGGGTAATAAATTTCTTTTTAATGCCTCCATTTATAATTGTCACGAACGGCTATTGCCCACGATTGAAGTTCTTATAATCGAAAAAACTTTCCGATTTTATTTCACTGCTCCTGCCAAAAAAAAGGTGCCGGATTAGAATGTATTCAATCAACAGATGTGCCGAACGGGGATCGTTAATCCGTGTTAGCGCCTTCGCTGCATTACTCCTGAGTTACTTGTCGGAGTGAGTTAACCATTCGATAAGAGTCACTACCGCTGCGGGATCACCTATAATACCAAGCGCCCAGGCTGCTTCTCTGCGAAGATTTTTGTTGTCGCTTTTCTGAACGTTAATTAAAGGTTGAACAGCAAGGGGATCCGCGATTTTTCCGTGCGACTTTCATTACGCTAAAGCGAATTCGGTTGGGTTCTAAATTTATATAATGAATCAGCATTTCAATTCCGCGGCTATCGCCAATATCACCTAGTGTTGTCAGAACGAAGCGGAGCGAGGAGTTCTTAACTTGTCCGATAGAGTCGATCAGCTGCTCAACGGCAGGTTCACCGATCTGAATCAATGATTCCCATTGCGTTTTTCGGATTAATACATTAATCATCTCCTCGTTAAAAGTATTATTATTCAATTATCCTTGATTAAAATAATTGGATTCCGCTATTTGCATAGTGTGACAAACCTAGCTTATTTAGATTTATTCCATCAAAGATTTAGAGTGAAGTTTGTATGATCCTTTAGCATCATACAAACTTTTAAGAAATAAGTGTTTTTTTGAGCTTTTGGGGAACCTCGTTTTCTTTTAACTTATGAATTTAATGCATTTATCAAAATCATCCTTCAATCTAATCCAAATGTGATTCGTGAGGCAGCAACAAAGAGAACCTTTGAAAAGTTTGGCAACTCGCCTTACGGTGGAGGGAGATGAAAGAACCATTTGTATCGCAACGGGAAACTCATCCCCATATAGGTAAAATCAGGTGTCATTGGCAAAATGCGCTCCCTATATCTGTTAATGGATCATAAACCACAAAAGCTTTTGGTGCGGGTCTGGCAAGGAGCTTATTCGTTCGAAAAGGCAAGAACAATTGGAGGAACCCAATTCACCCTGCTTATCCTGCCGTTCTACTTAGTTCACCGGATCAAACGCGAGTTGGATAAGATATCCGATATATGACTAAGGGAGGCAGAGTTGAAAAACGTTTCTGAGACGAAAACAGCAAATGAGCTTTTATTATCTTCTGGAATCAAGCTGGTCGAAATATTGTTTGGGAGTAAAACCGGTCTCTTTCCTAAACACTAAATAAAATGTACTGCGATTCTTGAATCCACCAAGTGTAGCCTGATGCTCAATGGTAAATTGGTCAAGGGTTGTCTCGTAGATTTTAATAAGGTATTGAATGCGATGGTAATTAACATATTCAGTGAAGCTCTTGAGAGCTGCCTTATTTAATAAATAAGAGCAGTGGTACACCAGCATTTCAAGGTGATTGGCTAATAATTGTATGCTATATTCACTGTTAAGAAAAGGCTTGTCGCAAAGCATGTGGTTCTCAATACGGTTAAGTAGAAACTCGAATTGATGTTCCGGAACAATAACCCGTTGGCTAACCTTTAAATCACTAGTGGGCAACTTGGTATCTTCTGATTTACTTTCACCGGGATGATCGTTTAAACCATCTCCGGCAATCTTGAGATTACCATACAAAATCAGAGGATGACGCAGAATCCAGATTATTAATAAAAACATTATTGCACTTAATAGGTGTAATATCAATGGACTGCCAGTAAATGAACTGATCGATTTAGAGGTTGTGGCAAGATAAACAGAGACAATAATTGAAATACTATGTAGTAGCGTAGCTATTCCCAAAAATGAGATGAGGTAAACCCGTTTGTCGGAAACGAGATTCCTTTTTTCCTTATGGATGGCGCGAAAAAGTGTCGACCACGAAAATCCGAGATAAACCAGCATAATAACAGAACGTATTATATACTGGATATTTATGGATATCCAGAGTGTTCCTTTTGGAGATGAGATGTTATTATTTAAAAGAGTCTCTTCGATAATCTGCAATTTAGTAGCCTGAGAGGATAATAAAAGGGGGGACAAATTGATTAAGGCAACAAAAGCAGGAATAAGATGTACCAGGTCGAATGTTCGCAGTTGACTCTGGTCGTAAATAAATGAGCGGATATAAATATAAATTGCAGGGGCAGCCAGAAACATAATAATAGGCAAAATACTGATTATTGCAACTAAACCAGAATGATAATTAAGGGAGATTAACAGAAAAAAGAGATCGTGACTCCCCCTGATTAAGAATACAACCCCGAGTAGTTTATTAAGCAGCAAATTTCCCTTTGAATAGATAATTAATTGAATCGCAAAAGCGATCAACAAAATCGTACCGGTTATCATTGCTATTTCAAAAAAACTCATTTCGATTTGATAATTATTCTTGTCAATATTTTAAAACTAAATTCATAGAAAAAACACTGAAAAGCCTTGGCTTTAAGCAATTTAATTAGAGGTTGATTGTCGATGGAGTAAACGGGCTAAAATTGAGATGCCAGTCCTGATTCTGAAGGGTCAGCACACTAAATGCAGAAAGCAAAATCACCAGGTATGGCTTTAATGCACAACGGGCACAAAAGCTCACCGAACAACCAAAAGACAGGAAATATTTTACCATGCAATTCGTTTTAATTCTTAACAAATTTAATCAACTAAAGGTCGTAGTAAAGTGAAACAGCATGGCTCAAGATGCAGTGAATGCAAAAGAGACAGACACCCGGATAAATTAAATATGGGCTATTTAACGATTCAATAACAGTTAGATCGTAAGCGTTTTTAAGCCTGTTCGGGCAATTATGTAAATATTTTACTCTGATCGTTAATGAACGAGATTAAAATATCACTATTATTGGCAAAAATAAATAATATTATGAACATTAGGACTTAATGAAAATTATTTTTTTCGGGAGGTATATATATTTACAGTTAGTTTCGGTCCGTTTATTTCAACGGATAGGATAGTCCTGAATTTCGAAGATAGGAGAAGAGAAGGCGTAAATTACAGGTAGTTTGGGTAAAGGAAGCATAAGGCACTATCCAAGTAAATTATTATCTCCAGCTCAAGAAAGAAGATTGACCGCCAAGATTAGAATAAGGGAACAAGAGCCCAGATGAATCGGGACACTTTAACCAAAATGAAATAAAAAAAAGAAAGTTCATCCTGGATTCTTTTACCACGGAGGCACTGAGTACACTTAGATTCACGGAGAAAAATTCCTCTGTGCACTCCGTGTCTCCGTGGTTAATTATTTCCACTGAGAAGAATTTACGCTGTGTATTCTGATTATCAGGCTAGTTTCAGGCAAGAAAAAAGGGTTTACGAAATTTTACTTTCATAAACCCCTGATAATTAGCGTAGCGAGAGAGGGGCATGATCCCTCGACCTCATGATTATGAATCATGCGCTCTAACCAACTGAGCTACCTCGCCATTATTTCAAAGACATGTATTAATTATCTGATCGAACTTCCTGACTTTTATCGGGACGCTCTAATCCCGACTCATCGGGAAGCTACCTCGCCATTATTTCAAAGACATGTATTAATTATCTGATCGAACTTCCTGACTTTTATCGGGACGCTCTAATCCCGACTCATCGGGAAGCTACCTCGCCATTATTTCAAATGCCCATCCTATTTCCATAGTTTGAGGCTGCAAAGATAATACCTTTCTGCTTTTTGGCAACCCCCACAATTTTTTTTTTGAATTTTAATGGAAGGTTAGGGCTGAAATAATGTATTTATTAAATAAATCACTATTTTGCACCTATCGATCAGAATAAACTTAAATTTGCAACTTGTTTTTCTACTTGTCAAACTCGCTATAAAGCATAGGGTTATAAGAACAGTTTCAATTTGAGAAAACAGAAAAAATAAAATTATCAACTAATTAATTTTCGAGTGAAAGAGATCCGATTAGAATTCTTCTTAAAAACCTCCCCTACTGTTTTATTCAGCAGGATAAGTACACCATCCGGCCTGGCAGAATGGTTTGCAGATAATGTAAAAATTGAAGGAAAGATATTTACTTTTTACTGGGGAACGACGGAACAATCGGCTCAGGTGCTGACGATGGTATCCAATGTTTCAATTAGTTTCCGTTGGCTCGATATGGAACCAGGCTATGAATTTGGATTCGATATTATTCAGGATGAATTGACAGGCGATGTGGCACTGATCGTTACTGACAATATTGACGAAGATGATGCTGAAGACACCCGGAATCTTTGGATTTCACAGATTGCTAAATTAAAACATATGATCGGTTCTTAGATTTAGATACCCCCAAATCCCAAAAAAGGTGTAACTTTGCGTTCGTTTCAGAAACCTATTGCATGAAGCGACTACATCTGTATATAATTAAAAGTTTTATAGGACCTTTCTTTGTAACACTGCTTATTTCCCTGTTTGTACTGCTCATGCAGTTTTTATGGGTTTACCTCGATGAGCTTGTCGGAAAAGGCCTGGAATTCAGCATAATACTCGAATTCATAGTCTACACCATGGCCATGCTAATGACCAATGCATTACCACTGGCAATGCTCCTGGCATCGATCATGACTTTTGGAGACCTGGGCGAGAATAACGAATTGCTGGCAATGAAGGCTGCAGGCATCTCACTTTACCGGATCATGAAACCGGTAATCGTGCTGAGCATTCTGCTCAGTATCGGCTCATTTTACTTTTATAATCAGGTTATCCCTGTTTCGTACAAAAAACTAATCGCATTAATGTCAAGCATCAGGCAGCTGCGCCCTGAAATCATTGTTAAAGAGGGTGTTTTCTCCAATGAAATAGACAATTATTCGATCAAAGTTGGAAAAAAAACACCAAATGGGGATATGCTTTATGATATTATGATTTACAATCACACTGAGGATAAGGGGAATACTGAAATCACCGTAGCAGATTCCGGAACCATGAAGATTACAAAGGATAAGAAATACATGATCCTAAATCTATATTCCGGCCAGACCCATAGTGAAATGCAATCTGCTGACCGCAGACGAACCACCTACCCTGCCAGAACAGACAAATTCACCAAGCAATCGATTTTTACCGTTTTACAGGGGATGGAATTGGAACGAAAGGATGAAAGCGTTTTTAAAAACCAAAACCGTGCACTCAATAATGCGCAGATAGTCTATTTTGTAGATTCAATCGGTAAACAGCTTGAAAAAAGAAGAATCGATTTCTCCTCTACGCTGAATTATATATCCCCTTTGAATGTTAATGTCATCAAGCTTGCCAGAAAAGATACTGTAAAAGCAAAACCGTTGAAAACAGATCAGTATGTTGATATTAATGAAGCATTAATGAAGGCATCTCCCGGTGTACGCTCAGGAACTATTAACACTGCCCTGAATAACGCCCGCAATAATATCCGGGTCATTCAGCAGGCTGATGAGATGCTCGTGGCCTCAAAAAGAAATCTGAACCGATTCGGAATCGAATGGCATAAGAAATACACCTTTGCCATCGCTTGTCTTGTATTTCTGTTTATTGGCGCCCCTTTGGGAGCAATTATCCGCAAAGGTGGTCTTGGAATGCCATTAGTGATTTCAGTGGTGTTGTTTATTTTCTACTGGGTTATTACCACCACGGGAGAAAAATTTGCCCGTGAAAGTATTCCTGTCTGGGAAGGTGTCTGGTTCTCAACATTCGTCTTTTTACCCGCCGGTATCTTTTTGACCTACAAGGCGGCCAACGATTCAGTAGTCTTTAACATTAATTCCTATGGTGAATTCTTCAAGAAAATTTTCAGCCGCTTGAAGAAAAAAACAAAGGAAATAAAAGATAATTAGCATATTATAATTTAAGTATGAACGACTTTAAATTGAATACCATTCAAGAGGCTGTTGAAGACCTCCGGAATGGGAAATTAATCATCGTAGTAGATGATGAGGACCGTGAAAACGAAGGGGATTTTGTTGCTGCAGCAGAAATGATCACGCCTGAAATGGTCAACTTTATGGCCACAGAAGGTCGCGGATTAATCTGCGTTGCCATTACAGAGGAGCGTTGTGAGGAGCTGGAACTGGAAATGATGGTAGGACGTAATACCTCTCTGCATGATACACCCTTTACGATATCGGTTGATGCAGTTGGCGAAAATATCACTACCGGAATCTCGGCCCATGATCGTGCCATCACCATCCAGAAACTGGCAAATCCTTCGACCAAACCCCATGAACTTGGAAGACCAGGGCATATCTTTCCTCTGCGTGCAAAAAGCAGAGGTGTACTGCGTAGAGCAGGGCATACCGAAGCCACTGTTGACCTGGCCCGTTTGGCAGGACTCGAACCAGCAGGCGTATTGGTCGAGATCATGAATCAGGACGGGACCATGGCCCGTCTGCCTCAGCTTTTTGAGATTGCAAAAAAATTCGAACTCAAACTCGTTTCAATCGAAGACCTGATAGCTTATAAAATTGATAAGGAAACGTTGATTGAAAAGGGGGAAGAGGTTAAATTACCAACTGCTTTTGGAAATTTCAGGCTCATCCCATTTCTCCAGAAATCAAACGGAGTGGAACATATTGCCTTAATTAAGGGGGAATGGGAGCCTGAAGATGCTGTCCTTGTGCGGGTGCACTCGTCATGTGCTACAGGCGATATTTTTGGTTCATTGCGATGCGAATGCGGGGATCAGCTACACAAAGCCATGGACCTGATCGAAAAAGAGGGAAAAGGGGTTATTGTATATATTCAGCAGGAGGGAAGAGGAATTGGGCTTATGAATAAAATAAAAGCCTATAAACTTCAGGAACTCGGCATAGATACTGTTGATGCAAATATCCATCTTGGTTTTGATCCCGATGAACGCGATTATGGAGTTGGTGCACAAATCCTGTCCAACCTTGGAGTCCGGAAAATGCGCCTGCTTACAAACAATCCTGTCAAGCGCGTTGGATTGGAAGCTTATGGTTTGAATATCGTGGAGTCGATTCCAATCATTATTAAACCGAATCCCCACAACGAAGTGTATATGAAGACCAAACGCGATCGTATGGGGCATTCCCTTTAATCTGTTAATCCGTGCAGATGTCTGACAATATTGAATATAACAGCGAATTTGAGATTCAGTCTGAACAGGGATTGGATTATATTATTACGAAAGATGGTTACCGGATTATGACTGAACGATTCCTGGTTAACCGTGGCTATTGTTGTGGAAACGGCTGCCTGAATTGCCCCTATTTTCCAAAGGCTACCAAAGGAAATACAACGCTTCGATAATTTTCCGGATTTAAATATAATTGACTCACTAAATATCCTCTTGTCAGATGAACGGAAAACAACTACGGATTGTATTTATGGGGACACCTGAGTTTGCAGTCACAAGCTTGAAGGCCCTGGTCGAAAACGAATATCATGTTGTTGGCGTGGTAACAGCGCCAGACCGTCCTTCAGGCAGAGGTCAACTGATGCACCAGTCGGAGGTGAAAAAATATGCAGTAAGTTGTAATTTGCCGGTACTTCAACCCGAAAAACTAAAAGAGGAGAACTTCCTTGAAGATCTGAAAGCACTAAAAGCTGATATTCAAATTATTGTTGCCTTTCGAATGCTTCCGGAAGTCGTATGGAAGATGCCTCCAATGGGCACTTTTAACCTGCATGGATCATTGTTGCCGCGCTATCGGGGTGCAGCACCGCTCAATTGGGCAATTATAAATGGCGATACCGAGACCGGAGTAACCACCTTCCTGCTAAAACAGGAGATCGATACCGGGAATATTCTGTTCCAGGAAAAAATTGAGATCGGGCCAGAGGAGACCCTTGGAGATATTCATGATAAACTGATGGTCATCGGGGCGAATCTTGTCTTGAAGACGATTGGGGCTTTAGCAAGCGGTACTGCAGAGCCACTTCCGCAAAGCACCCTCATGATAGATGCAGATCGGTTGCACGCACCCAAAATCTTCAAGGATAGCTGCAAAATAAACTGGAATTCATCTGCAGTAAGGATCAATAACCTCATCCGTGGATTAAGTCCCTATCCTGCCGCATGGACCAGCTTTGAGGGAAACGGTTCCGAAATTGATGTCAAAATCTTCAAAGCTTCAGTGGAATTGCAGGAGCATCAATACCAACCCGGAGAAATCCTGAGCGACAATAAAAAATATCTGAAAATAGCCTGTGCGGATGGATTTCTACAAATCCTTGATTTGCAACTGGCAGGAAAGAAGAGACTTGAAATTGCCCCTTTTCTAAGAGGATTTTCAAACCCCGGAAATTACATTGTAAAGTAATCATAAAAAAAGATGAATAACCGTTGCCTGTTCGAATACATTTTATCCCTGTTCTATAAATATAAACGGTGCGCTGCACCTTTAAAAATCTAATCACTTTGCAACCTTATACCTTAGCGATATTTGCTGTCCAGGCACCAGGACCTCACTTCCGGTCATCCTGTTCTTTCGGCAAAGTGAACTTAGTCGAACACCATACCATTGCGCTACAGTCCAGAGTGATTCGCCAACCCGCATAGTATGGATATCATTTCCTCGCGGCGCTCTGAACCGTTTACGCTGAAGATAAACAATTGAGCCTGATTCCGGCCGATCTCCAGGATTAACATCATTATACCGGAATATCCTTGACTCCTTCATCGAGAACTCAACAGCTATTTTTTCATAAGTGTCCCCTTCCCTGGCAAAAAATGCCTTCCTGCCATTCCGTTTTGCTCCATTTCTGACAAGATAAGGATCAGAAGAGCTGTTGCCATTACGTTTATCATGCCTGCTAACTATCAATTTGGAACCTACTCCAGGTTCCACCCCGGAGAGGCTGGCTCCATTCTCATCCAATTTATATAACTGAAAATCCTCGATAATCTTCAGAAGTCTTTCCGGATAGGTAGGATCAGTTGCATAACCCGCCTTCTTTAATCCATACGCCCATTTTTTATAGTCCTTAATATTGTAATCAAACAAAAACTGATAGCGCATGCCTCCTGTGAGGAACTCCGAATGATCGCGGTATGATTCCAACGCATTTCGGTATTTGCGGAAACATTCATCATGTGTATCATCATCCTTTCGAACAGAGGGACCGTTCCAGTTACTTTTGCATTTTATT
Organism: Prolixibacteraceae bacterium; assembly: GCA_947475715.1. Taxonomy (GTDB): domain Bacteria; phylum Bacteroidota; class Bacteroidia; order Bacteroidales; family Prolixibacteraceae; genus JAAFHB01. The sequence continues at coordinate 10,264 of CANJNY010000070.1, read as the reverse complement.
CCAAAGTGATTATTCGCCTCTGTGGCAAGTGTGGAATTTCCATCGCTCGATTCCAGACATGCCTGAGCCATCGTGATGCTGGCAGGAATATGATATTCGTTCATCTCCGCTATCGCAATCTTTGCATATAAATCAATGTATTGCCTGCGTGTATTCTTTTGAGGAGGAAAACAAAATGCAAGGATTGACAGGCAGCAAAACAGACCTGTTAAAAAAAATCTATTGGAACGAACTCGAAACATATCGTGATTTAACTGGATTATTTATTTAAACTTCAAAATTAAAAAAATCGTGATGATTGCCGTTAAAATTTATAAAATCAAATGTTGTACTTTTAACCATACTTAACATACAATTATGAAAGAGATAATCCTGACGATAAAATACAAGCATTATGCGCAGCTCACAGAGTTGCCTGAAGTTGATAAAAAACTAATCCTTCAGTCACGAAAAGCGGTAGAGCGGGGTTATGCTCCCTATTCCGGCTACAAGGTTGGCGCAGCGGTATTACTTCAGAACGGGGTAATTATCACGGGCAGTAACCAGGAAAATGCAGCCTATCCCTCAGGGCTTTGTGCCGAAAGAACAGCGCTGTTCTATGCTTCATCACAACATCCCAATATCCCCATTATTGCTGTTGCAATTAGTACTCAGAGTGATCCGCCTTCAGACTTTGCAAAACCTTGCGGGGCCTGTCGTCAGGTTATGGCTGAATACGAAGATCTCGCTTGCCAACCCATGCATATCATCCTGGATGGGCCTGCACAAATCATCGTAATAGATGGAATAAACGGACTGTTGCCGCTTCGATTCGGAAAGCAAGAGATGAGGTAAGAAATAAATCGAAATTCAAGGTGCAAAGTTAAAATTCAAAATCTCACGATCTTTTGAATTTTGAATTTGATATTTTGATTCTTAACCTGTTTTCTATTCAACCCGAATCTCAGTCTCCCTTCCGATCCATTGACGGTGATTGCTAAATCCGGTTATTTCGAGGATAAAGGTTGACTTAATACTACCCATTTTAAACGGAATCGTCGCCTCCCCATTCTCATTTGTATAAAGAACCGGCATCCATTGCAAGGTCGTTTTCAAATTGTATTTCCCATCTCCGATCGGCTCAGGGGAGAAAACTTTCGCAGTTTTGTCAGCAGGTTTAGGGTTAACTTCCTCCGGAATGAGATCACGGGTATTTCCGCGCTTTGTTGTAATCTCAATCACACCAACGGAATTCAGCGCCGAATATTGCCCCATCTCAACCGGATCGAGCAGTATCCGGATATCTTCAATATCCAAAGGATTAATCATCGAAAGTTGTGATGCTTCGGTTCCCATCCGGATCCCATCAATGACTATCAATGCACCATCCTGTGCCAGAAAAGAATTCCTTCCCCTGAAGATAATCTTCCCTCCACTCATCTCAAAAGGCCTTATAGAACTCAGTATTTCGAATAAACTTGAGGCGCCATTCACATATTTTTTCCAATAGGCGGGAGCAACTTTCTTCTCACCGGCTCTGACTTTTACCACCGAACGGGCTTTGAAAAAATCGGGGTTCTTCTTTAAATAACCGGAGTGATCGATTTGATCTAAGATCTTCCATTCCGAGAGTGACATATTCTTCAGCCTATTTAAAAGCTCATCTTTAAAACTTTTATTTAGTCTCACCTTATAAGTCATTTTTCCTAACACATCGGTAGCTGAAGCTGAAAGATCTTTTTTATCGATGGTAACAGGCAGGTTAACCGAAAAATCTCCCTGCGGATTACTTGTGGTATTGAAAAGTTGGAGCGAAGGACCGGTAAGACTCACCAGGGCATTGGAAACAGACAAATTTTTATCATCCACTACACTCCCCGAAATCCGGATTGCATTAATTCTTCCGGTTGAAATTTTGGCAGGGTCAGTTAACAGAACCGTTTCCCAATCAAAGCCTGTAAGGCTATTGCTTAACAGGAAATCATCAACGGTAAGGCTTCCTCTTGCTGCGGCAGATTCATCGACAGGAACAGGTGCCTCCAGCCCATAAGAGAGTGCTTCTATCCGTTGAGATGAAACTGGAAAGGCATATTTATCTGCCATGTTTACAGTTAACTCAGCCCAAACCGGATTTCCTTTCAGGTCAGTAATTCTAACCCTGAGTTCACCCTCTTCCCCTGAAGCATACACGTTTTTAGCAGCAGCAAAGGATACGTTCAGAGACTGGCTTTTACCCGTATTGATAAGACGCTGAGCCACAAGAACTCCCGAATTATTAAAAACGGCGAATGCCGCAATTTCAGTATTAAAATTATCGAGGGGAACGTTTACTCCGCCTGATGGTCCAAGTTCAAAATCGCCAGCCCAAAGCAGCTCTCCATTGCCTACCGCCACCATTTTAAACTTCCCGGTTTCTGATTTAGGAGACCTTCCCAAAAGTAAGGAAAGATTTTTCCCGTCATTACCATTCACTCGAATAGTCATACCTTCAGGTGCAAAAAGGGGCAATTGGAATTCCTGATTTTTTGCGATATCACTTGAAATTCTCATGGTCAATTTACCGGAATCGGTATTTAACAAACTAAAAGCACCCAGTCCATGTCCTGCCGTAGCAGCTGAAGCAACCACACTTCCCGATTCATCAAGGATATCCGATTTCAGTTCTGCCGGATTTCCAAGCTGATCTTTGGCTTCAAAAACAATTAATTGCAACACTCCCGGAACGCGTGCACCACCTTCGGGAAAAAACTTAACGCTGATCTTTTCCGACGCCAACGGAATCTTACTCACTAAATTTAGATGATCCTTACCTGCGGGTATCGTTATTGAGACTAAAAGTGGTGCCCCATTTTGTGCCGGCGGAGTAAAAAAGACAAAATCACCCGATCCCGTTGAACTGGTCTTCCCCTTACCCGATAAAAGTTCACGATCCTGACTAAAAATCTGGTATTCGAATTTCTTTCCGGATATAGGTTTCCCATCAAAATCGGTTAATTTCAGGGTCGCACTCTCTTTACAATCTGCAGTATAAAACGGTTTTGAATATTCAAGGTGCGGGACAATTTCAAGATTTTCAGGGCGTCCAATGTTAATTTCCTTTTTGAAAATCTTCCGGATATCCCCGTTTTCCATTTCAGGGGTATAAGCGACAAGAAAATAAAGATCGCTGGGGAGATCGGCAGGGATATCCAAATTAAAATCTGCGACGCCATTTTTAAGCATAAACTTCCCCTCCAAAACATTAACCCCCTTATTGTCATAAATCTGAACGGCCAATTCAAGGCTGTTTATCGACAAAGCATGGGTAACAGCATCGGTAACATAACCTTTCATCCAGATTGTTTCCCCTTGCCGATAAAGCGTCTTATCAATCTGAACGACAATAACCTGATCAACTTTCCGGGTACGGAACAACAAAAGCTGAGTCTTTAACCTGGTTATAAAATCATTCTCCTGCCCCACTCCTGTGAAAGTGGAAAAAACCAGAATAATCAGAAAAAATAGTTGCTTACCTGAAATCTTCATCATTTGAGTAATTTATAGATATTATAAAATTATCGAATTATTTTCCCTCAACCTCCCGCAGCGCTTTACTCAAATCGTCATCGGGTTTAATCACATTATAATTCCCCCAGAACTCAGGATCGTACGGGCCGGTAATATCCGAAAAAATATCATCTGCCCTAAAGAGTCCGTCAGGCCCAAACCTCATGTGCGAGGGAAACGGGTATTGTTGGGTAACCAATATATCAGAAACGCTCCGGTATTCTGTTTTCAGATTTCCCTTCTTGTGTTTAACCTGAAAAGTGACATCGGTACGTGCGGAAAAAAATTGCCACCGTCCATCAACCATCCGGTAATTTACCGCATATTCAGCCCCCTCAGGCCGGGTAATAAATCCAAAGGGTTCCTTCTTAATGAACGTTTCACCATTCATCTTCAGGCTTTTTTTATCCAGTCCAAACTCTGCGCTCACCAGAGCATAACTCTCTGCATCAATTAAAATCTTACCATAATAACATGGAAATTCGACATCAACATTCCTCGAGAACCTGATCACCCAGGTCACACGACCATTGTATATCTCGGGCTGCTCAAACCGATATTTATAGAGATTCTCGTATTTGGAATCCAGAAAAGTCTCAAGGTTTCGAACAATATCAAGGGAAGTGATATACCATGGACCGCCCTGAATTTTCAGCGTTACATCATTAAATGTTTTTTGAAAATTACTCTTTCTTCCCTTTAAAAACCGCACACGATCGGGAACAGGAGAATCACAAGGGTGCTTCAACACCTCCATGATAGCCTCCCAAACTCCAAAATATTGATTGTCACGCTTAATAGTTTCCCGATAAAAAGTCACCATCAGCTGTGTTGATCCCTCATAATTCTTCTCAATATTACTCCGGAACTTTTTCAACACATCAGCCACATCAACCGGCTTTACTTCGATCTCGCGCAAATGAATAAAGACCGGTTCCATCGTGATCTTCGGGTTAATTTTCAACCCCTCTGCGATGAGGTCCTGAGGTTTAAATCCCAGGCAACGCACTGAAATCTTACGATCACGCAGGTGATATGGAATGATCAGATCATACCGCCCATCGATATTTGACATTGTTCCAATACTCTCCCCTTCAATCCCAACAGAGGCATAAGCAACAGAGGTCTCCCCCTTTCCCTCAACAACAATACCTGACAACCGCAGCGGCGGAAGCTCTTTTCGTGTTATTATCAGCTGATTATCAAGCTTCTCAATCCGATATCCTCCAACTGGCAGGATTGTACGCAGAAACTCATCCACTGTAACATTGATTAAATTAAGCGAGATCTTTCCTTTGGGAAGGATCTCAGGATTATAGGAGAAATAGAGTACATTTTCATTCACAACCTTTTCAAGAATCTGTTCAACAGTAGCAGAATCGACCTGACAACTAAGCCGCTGATCAGCCACCGGCAGATGTTCCTGAGCGGATATTTTAAACCCCGGCAAGAGCAATAGCAGCATTACTAGGTGCCTGGTGAAAAGCCGCATGGATTTATTTTTAGTTTATCCGAAATTAACAATTCCGAATTAGAAAAGCTGATTAATTCACACTTTTAGCCAAGATAATTTCGTCACCACTCTTTTTTACCCGCAGATGATGCGTTCGTGCAATTACATCAATAATATAATCGGGATTTAAATCTGAAAAATTGGCCGTATACGGTATTTTACCCAATTCCGGATTTTCTGTTTTAAGCTTAATATGATAGGTATTTTCAATCACGGCGCATACCTCGGCAAGGGGTGTTCGTTGAAAGGTGATTACTTTAGTCATCCAGGATCCATAATTGGGTGAAAGCACCTTTTCATGGCCGGATTCTCCATCTGAAACGTTGATCCACCCGCGCGCACCGGCCGGTAAGATTGCCATTTTCTGCCCGGAACTTGCTGCTAAAACTGAAGTTAGCCTGACCTTTCCCGTCTCGACGTTCACCTCTACCCTGCCTGAATTTGGATAAGCGGAGACATTAAAGGAAGTTCCCAACACTTCAACCGATGCGTTTGAAGTTTCAATTCGAAAAGGATGCACTGAATCCTTGGTAACCTCAAAAAAGGCTTCCCCCGAAAGTTTTACAGTTCGAATTCCCTGATCAAAGCGTTCAGGATATTCAATCTTCGTATCTGCATTCAACCGAACGACTGAGCCATCGGGTAATATAACTCTTGTAATAGTCAAAGGGTGTGCACTTGTTTGGGTTAAAACCAACTGAATGGGAGTTTCAGTGACAAGTTTAGGAATTCGTGTAACCTGCCAGGTTGCAAAACCAATGCCGACAACCAATAAAATGGTTGCTGCATATTGAAAAACCCGGTTTTTAAACACTCTGAATCTGACCTTTTTCCCGGAATGTTGAATCATCCGTTGAAGATCCATCCACCCTTTATCGGGATCGGCAGCCGAGAAACTAAAATTTGTGCCGGAGAGTTCCCAGGCGTCATTCAGATCTTCATACTCCTTGTTATTTAGCTCGCAAAATCCTTCAGGCTCCGGCTCACCATTCAGGTATGCGGTCCACCGGATCTCCTCTTCTGACACACTAATATCTTTGGAATTCATCTTCATATGCGATATGACAATCTTTGGATTATTTACCCTTAATCGAATAGATAAAAAATAGAACTAAATGTTTGAATGATTTCAACGATTCCCGTAATTGCTTAAGCGCCAACGACATTTGAGTCTCTACAGTTTTGACCGAAAGCTCAAGTTTCTCGGCTATTTCGCGGTATTTAAGACCCTCTTCACGGGCGAGGCGGAAGATCTCCTGTCGTTTGGGAGGGAGGGCTGAAATTGCAGATTCTATTCGGCTCATCAAATCAGGATCGGGGAAAAACTCGTTGTAATCGTTTCTGTCATGCTCGGTCTGTACAACAAAAGCCTGGTAACGGGTTTTAATCCGCTCATGTTCTATGAAATTTATGCAATTATTTTTTACGGATCTGAACAGGTAGTGCATAAGCGATGAGGCGATTGTGATGTCTCTCCGTTTTTGCCAGAGGCGAAGGAAGACATCCTGAACGATACTTTCCGATTCAGGCAGATTCCCTACAAAGCGAAAGGCATAAGCAGTCATAGGGCGGTAATAGGCGCGGAAGATCTTTTCGTACGCGCCGGCATCGTCCATTTTAATAGCTTCAAAGATTTGCCTTTCGTCAGCAATCACCATAAAGTATGAGATTAAAGCAACAAGATAGCGTGTTGACAGCTGAAAAGCAAGAAACCCTTAAAGAAATGGAAAAAATATTTCGCTGAAAAGAATATTCAGTTATCTTTGCACCGCGTTTACGAAGCGATAGAGTATGCCCGGGTGGCGGAATTGGTAGACGCGCTGGACTCAAAATCCAGTGATAGCAATGTCGTGTGGGTTCGATTCCCACCCCGGGTACTTTTAAGCTTAAAGAAAACGCTTGTAGTCATCAGATTACAAGCGTTTTTTCTTTTGCGAGTAAGTGAATGGTAACAAAGGGCGACAAAGCAATAAGAAAAGGGATCTATTTTTTTTGAATGGTTGTTACTATTGGTATAACTAGGGTCTTCTCTGTTTACCTAAATTCTGCCATACCCTACTTTGATTTTGATCAAATGAATCTACAATGAATATTTTGCCATACCAAGTGAGTCATTGGTGGCATAATCCCTTAAACGCTTAAGCGAGAAAAGGAACATACCGTTCGGGTTCTCACGTCAACACATCCTTCTGGAATTTTACAGAATGCCTATTGCCCTGTTAACTCATTCGCAATCATCTCTGCCTGTTTCAATACCGTTTCAGTTGCCAGAAGTTGCATATCGGGGGGATACCCAAACTTCCTTAAGATACGTTTGACAGCAACTTTAAGCTTTGCTCGTACACTCTCTTTGATGGTCCAGTCAATGGAGGCATTCTGCCGGATGGTTTCAGTAAGTACTACGGCAAGTTCTCTTAACTTATCCTTAGCCATCAAATCCCGGGCACTCTCATTGTCCGATACCGCAGTGTAAAAGGCATATTCAAAGTCTGTAAGACCCAGATGCTTTGCCTCACTGTCCATGTTGACAATCTCCTTACTGAGATGAATAAGTTCGTCGATCACCTCTGCTGCTGTCAGGATCTTGGTGTGATATTTCTTGATCGCATTTTCCAGCATCTCAAGCAGTGATTTTCCCTTGACCAGGTTCTTCTTCAGTCTGGACTTGATTTCATCATTAAGAAGTTTCTTTAGTACTTCAAGAGCAATATTCTTATGATCCATACCTTTTAACTCCAGAAGGAACTCCTCTGAAAGAATGGAAATATCCGGCTTCTTTATTCCGGCAGCATCAAAAACATCAATCACCTGTTCTGACACCAAGGCCTTATCAATAACCTGACGAATCGTAGTTTCAATCTCTTCGTCAGTTCTACCCATTCCGGTTCCGTCAAATTTAGCCAATCGGGCTTTTACAGCCTGAAAAAACGAAACTTCATCCTTTGCATCCATTGCCTGTTCATGCGGAATAGCGATTGCGAATGCTCTGGATAGGGCGGTGACTTCATTGATATACCTTTTCTTTCCATCATCTAATCCAAGGATATGTTCTTCTGCAGACAGGATCATTGATAGTTTAATGGATGTGTCTGCTTCAAAATAATCTTCATAGGGGAAACTGTGGTACATCTGTGAGACGACTTCCAGTTTCTCCAACATTAAATTAACTGCCTGCTCCTGAAGAATCGTAGGATCACCCTTGCCTCCGGAATCGGCATAAAATGAAAGTGCCTTTTTCAAATCTGAAGCAATGCCCAGATAATCGACAATCAGTCCTCCCGGTTTATCCAGGTAGACGCGGTTAACCCTGGCAATTGCCTGCATCAGGTTATGTCCCTTCATGGGTTTGTCTATATACAGTGTATGTAAACTCGGAGCATCAAATCCTGTAAGCCACATATCCCGGACAATAACCAGTTTTAATTCATCTGCAGGATCTTTCATCCGTTCTGCAAGAGTTCTCCGTTGTTCCTTCGAGGTATAGTGCTTGGCGATCTTTGGACCATCAGACGATACCGAGGTCATCACAACTTTAATAACCCCTTTATTCAGATCCTCAGAGTGCCATTCAGGTCTAAGTTTAATAATTGCGGCATAAAGGTCAGCTGCAATTCTTCGGCTCATTGAAACGATCATCCCCTTTCCTTCAAATACTTCCTGCCGCTGCTCAAAATGTGTAATAATATCTTTAGCAATATTCTTAACCCGGTTTTCACTTCCCACAAGTGCTTCAAGTTGGGTCCATTTGGCTTTAGCTTGCTGGGCATTGGAGGTGGAAGTGGCAACACCTGGCACCTCTACAGATCCATCAACACCCAATTCCTCATCCAGTTCCTTAACCAGCTTTTTACCTTCATCGCTAAGGTTAACCTTTGCCAGACGACTTTCGTAATATATCCTGACAGTGGCTCCATCCTCCACTGCCTGGGCTATATCGTAAATGTCGACATAGTTCCCGAACACTGCAGGAGTATTGACATCCGTATTCTCGATAGGTGTGCCGGTGAAACCTAAATAGGTAGCATTCGGTAAGGCATCTCGCATATATTTGGCAAACCCGTATACGATCTTCTTCCCGATAATATTTCCGTGCACGTCCTTTGCATCTATAGTCTTGGCCTTAAAACCATATTGAGTACGGTGTGCCTCATCGGCAATGACAATAATATTTTCACGATCGGAAAGCAAATCATAGACATTGCCCTCCTCAGGTTGAAATTTCTGAATGGTTGCAAATACCACACCACCAGAGGCAACCCGTAGTAATTCCTTTAAGTGGTTCCGGTCCTCAGCCTGGACTGGCTCCTGACGAAGCAATTGCCGGGATGCTGCAAAGGTATCGAACAGCTGATCATCAAGGTCATTACGGTCCGTTATTACCAGGATTGTGGGATTGTGTAACGCCAGTACGATCTTACCGGTATAGAACACCATAGATAGAGACTTTCCACTGCCCTGAGTATGCCAAACCACACCCCCTTTACGGTCGCCAGTTGGTTGTTTCTTTACACCAGGAAGACCGTAACTTTCAGGTGATTCTCGCAAGTTCCCTTGCGGTGGAGGGGTGCCCGATAGGGTGGGGAGGTCATAATCGACAACTTTAAATGCAGGGTGTTCATGGAGCATTTCAATTACCGCACCCAGCCGCATCATCACATCTTGAACCGGAATATGTATCACCTTTAAGTCCAAAGACTCCAGATAAGCATCTCTTTCCGCATCATATTCCTGTTTATCATCATGACTTCTTCCATCAATTTCAATGACAGTCTGGCAATTGCAGCAATAAAAATCAACAATATAATTTCCTATTATTTTTTGACGGTCAAAATCAAATCCTTTAAATTGCTTATTTTTCACTTGATTCCAAAAAAGTACTTCAGATAAATTACCTGCTTGCCTCAGAGATTTGGCTCGTTCCTTAAGTTTCGGATTATAAGGCAATTCAAAGTAGTTCCTACTGGCTCTTCTTACCACCCCGGTCTGCGACCACCCCTCCGGCGGAGGGGAAGATGCGCGAAGAGTAGAATCGACCGCCCGGTTAACCGCATAATATTGATGGTAGGCAGCTATTTTCTTTACTGTGGACATAGTTGTCAGGCCAGTTTCTGCATCTTCCTTTTTCGATTTTTCAAAGACGATAAAGTGCCGGATGAGATCCAACAGCGTATCTTTATTGAGCATACCATGAATCAGGGTCTCCAATTGGCTAACTAAATGTGATGC
>CANJNY010000069.1 GCA_947475715.1 Prolixibacteraceae bacterium | reverse complement strand
GAAGCTTTATCACCGCTAAGCATCAGCCCGCCAACGGCATGTGCCGAAGTGGCATTGAACATCCATTCGTTGGGTTCGATGGCCTTTTTGCCGCTGAAAACAGTATCGTTGGCAAGTACGACACAATCAGGGTCAGCATCCCATAATTTTCCGTTTTGCCAGGCGCGGCAAAGGTTTTCGTAGGCAGTACCCTTAATCGTCTGCCAGTCGCGGTTGATGTCGCCGCTGGTACGCATTGCAGTCACCAATCCCAAAGAAGGCCAAATGGGTGCATTGCAACCAAGCACCACCGTATTTTGATCACATCCTTTAAGTACGGCTTCCATGCCGCGACGATATGCCTCAATCCGTGTGGCCGATTTGTCGTAATGAACACCGCCATGAATGGCACCCCAATAGTTGGCATCGAGTTTAAAATAATTTACGTCCCATTTTTCACGCATTGCGCGAAAGATTCTCTCAAGGTACTTTTGTGCTTCGGGATTGGTTCCATCCAGCACATACCAGGGGGCACAGCGCCATCCGCCAAAACCAATTTTCGAAGATACCAATGGAGAGCCGTCGGTATCTTTCACAAACCAGTCGGGATGCTCTTTAAAAATGCGGGAGTTCTTTTCTGCAATAAACGGGGCTACCCAGATGGCCGGTTCAAAACCCTTATCACGAATAGCTTTCAAGGTTTTCTGAAGATTGCCGTAAGCCGGATTTTCATCGAGCCAGTCGCCCATAAAAGGCTGATAGCCGTCATCCAGCTGGATGTATTTTAATTCAGGAACTGTTTTTGAAAAACCATTCAGGTTATCTGCTATAATTTCATGGGTTACCGCCGGTCCATAGCAATACCAGGAACACCAACCTGTTGGAATAGAATTGCGTTTTAATGAAGGGTGATTATTCGCGATCTCATTGGCCAGCGAGTCGAATAATTTGGCGCGGTCACTACCATTCAACACTATGAAATCTTCCATCTGCCAGCTTTCTCCCGGTTTTAGTTCCAATCCTTCAGCATCAAAAGAAACCGCTATTTGTTGAGCATCATAACTGATTCGTCCGCTAAAACGATTACATGAAGTGAAACCTAACAAAATGTGTATGTCCGGTTTTGGACTGATGACAACTACTCCATAAGCCGTAGGCAAGTGGTGAGGATCGGGGATATTGTAATGTTTATTATCCGCATACCCACCAATGTCTTCATGTTTGGCCAGCGTTCCTCCATTTTGGTGGAGCATCTGAAAACCTTCACCGTATATGGGGCTGTCCGGATTAAGTCCATGCTCCGAAATATTAGAAAGGATTATATTTGAAGGATATAAGGGAGACTTTCCAATGTTTTTAACTGTGGTTCTGCAAATTTCCCCATCCCATTTCCGCTCAATAATCAACTGATCTGTGGAAATTATATTTCCTTGAGCATCCTCAACTTTTGAAGGTGAATTTTGCAAAAGCTGAAAGAAAGCGTCAGCCTGACTTGCCGGTTTTTTATTCTCACAGCCTGTGATTGCCGACATTACAATCAGCATTATTGGTAAATAAAAGAGGTTATTTTTCATAGTCGATTTATTTTTGATTTTATTGATATGATAGTTATTTGACCGGATTCCCTACCTTTAAAGCCCGAAAGGCATATCTGGAAAAGCAGGGAATCAACGTTCCCTTAAAAGAATTGCTGCCTGATCTTTCAGTTCGGATACATTCAAATCCCAAAGTCCATCAATACGTTTTTTGAGATTCGCTTTACCTCCCTGCATGGCTGCTATTCTTAACCCTTCACCACCCGCTAAAACCAATTTTCCATTTCGTAACGAAACGGGTTTCAAACTGATCCATATTTCGGCTTTTGCATTATCAAACGGAGAGGTATTCATCCGTTTGATATCGGTTATCTCCATCGTTCCCTGTAAAAGATGGAGATTGGTGGATACAATCTGAATCTCTCCTCTGATGACCGGCTTAATTGCCAAAAGCTCGCAGGAATGGGGTTTTTGCGCTTTCAAATGATAGGCCTCTTTGATAATGCCCTTATAAGTATCGGTCCAAAAATCAAAGGCATGATATTCGATATTTGGATCAAGACCCAATTCTTGCAGCTTAAGGTCTGTATCTGCAGTTTTATCTTCCCAGTTAAATATGGAAACGATGGAATATTTCTCTCCTTGTTTTTCTATCGGAAGATTCAAAATATTTGGGATGCCAATTCCGGGTGATTTCATATAATTGACCGGACGGGCTGCAATACCATATGAAGGCAAAGCCTGGGCCAGCATGATACGCCGCTCTTCGGGCAAGCGGTCAATGGAATCAGAAAACAGCACATAACCACCACCCAGGAAATTTGCAGTGATGTGTGCACGCAACTCTTCATCAGTGAGCTGGCTGCCAATTTTTCGCATGTTCAGACAGTCGGGGTCGTTTACCCACCAACGACGGTGATAAGGGATATGCAGCAGACTTTGCCTGCACCCGTTAATCACAGACTCCCAATTGGGGTTTACATCGGGGCCAACACGGCCAGCCTGTGCAATCCCGATGGAGGGAGAGAACGGACTACCCGAACAATTGGCTATAAATACTTCCGGCCCGACGGCTTTGCGGATCGTACGGTACATATTCCGCATGGCCTCGAAAGAGGTGATACTCCTGTTATAGCGTTGCGGTCCGGGTTCGATATTAAAATCGAGTTTCAGGTACTGATAACCCCATTCACCACAAACAATTTTGAACAGTGAATCAATGTGGTTAAGAACAGCAGGATTCGAGACATCGAAAGAATAGGTTAATCCACCCCAGTTAATTTGTTCTGTGTTGGGTTTCCCGTCTTCACGCCGGTCTACCCATTGCGGATGTTTCTTAATGATCGCCGAATTTTTGTGAACAATTGATGGGGCAATCCATATTCCGGGAATAATGCCATTTTTCTTTACTTCATCGCTTAGGTATTTCATGCCATGAGGGAAAAATGGCCGTAACGTTGTCCAATCGCCTGGCAGGGTAAAGTAACCATCGTCGAGCAACATCAATTGCAAGGGCAATTCATCCCTCTTTTTAGCTGCTGACCGGGCAAAGCCTACAACGGCATCTTCCGTGACATCATTGTCAATGAATGGGTTGAATCCGTACCAGGAACACCAGCCACCAAAAGAAGTACCATCTGTACGGGCACCGACTTCTTTACCCGTATTCATGATCAACTCTTCCATCGATTCCAAAACTGGACCCACCTTCAGATGTAATGCTTCCGCATATCCTTTCCCGCCAGGTAGCAGGTCAATATCCAAATCGATGTTTGCAAGAAGATTCAGACCCAAATTTGACTTCGTAAGTCTGATATTTCCCCAGGCATGTTTGATGGAATAGCCAATTACAGCTTCAAGGTTTGTTCCAGAATTCCATAATCCCATCATCAAACGGGCATTGATCGCATCTTTCTCATCCTTCAATGACTCACCTGTCCATTGAAGCTTATCTGTACTGCCACAGAGCACTCTCCACTTCTCCTGGCTTTCGCCCGAAAGAATTCCTTTTTCAGTTTGAAAAAGAGTGATTCCATCCAGCGTAACTTTTTGATTACTTTGATTTTCAACCCAACCATTTATTGTAATCCAATTATTCTCATTATAGCTAATTAGTTCTAATCCAAACTTTAGTTCTTTTGCCGGATGGTGTAACTGCCATGATAACTTTTCTCCTTTTCCAAAAGTTGAATTGGATTCGCTAACTTTTTGGCTTTCCGAAACAAGGTCTTTTAATAGAAATAACTCTCCATTGCACCTAAAACCAGCGGATATTTCTGAAAACCAGAGTGCACCTGTGTTTTTATCGCTTATCTGAAAGACACCCGCAGCTTCATTTATTTGAAAAACTTTTATTGTATTCTGCGAATAACCTTTAAAGCTGATTAGTATTAATATACCTAATAAAAACCTGATTGACAAGTTAGTATATCGATTAGATTTGTCCGGCTTTATCAACTTCATGTTAAGATATTTAGTCAGGTTATGTAACTATTGAGCTGTTTTCTGATATTGGTATTTAATTGTGATTGGTCTGTATTGTCAAATCTAAATTCCAATGTTTGCCTTACATCGTTGGGCGAATCAAGATTTACATTATAGGTAATATCCCAGGTGCCATTCGCTGCATTGTACTCCATTTGCCAGTAATCGTTTCCATGCACTTCCTGGCTTATGCTTTGCCATTTCCCATTCACTTTTCGATATAACTTTGGATTCTGGCAATTTGAAACATTGGTGATTGTTAACGGAACATACCCGCAACCTCCTGTTACAGAAAATTCGGCCTGGCTGTTTTTTGCCTCAACTTTCAGTGGATAGTTGTTAATTAAATTACCTCTTGTTACCTTCACCCCAATGTCATTTCCAAAAGCTTCCCGATAGACCATTTTCCAGGAATTGGCATCTTTCAATAATGCATTTGTAAAGTTTTTATTTGGTCCATAATAATCATCCGCTTTTGAGGGTATAATGATAAGTTCAACTTCCGCCTCAATAAAATCCCCTTTTTTGAACGAATTACAATCCGCAGGAGGTGTAATATTTATTATTCCGCTGGGATCACCATAATTTCCACCTGGAGTATAGTATTCAGCAAACCATGGCAGAACATTTTCCTGCCCGTTTATCCGGGCTTTCCAATTCCTGATAACAAAACCCCTGTTGGCCGATTTAAATCGATCCTCCTGTCTGGTGGTAAATTCTGAATCGGTGAATGAAAACCAAATCACTTTTCCCTCTGCTGAAACTTTTTCGGTAATGTATTGTGGAGTTGATGTTTCTGTTGAATTCCATTGCTTTTTAATCCCGGTTTCATTTCCCCATGCCAATGTTTTGGATTTTACATGATGGTAATCTGCCGCAGCGAACTGAATCGCAACAAAATCTTTGAATTCCGTATCTTTCAATACTTTCATTTTAATTTTATAGATTCCACGGGTAATATCATCTGATCGCCCCACTGAAGCCGTATATTCAAAATCCATCGAATTGTCGTCCAGAATACCCGCATAAGTTACTTCGGTAAGATTTGGACTATACCGTTTGTATTGAGTTCGTATCCGGCTGTGCCAACCCTTTTTGCCATCGGTTTTCGTGTAATTAAAAAAATCTGCTCCTCCCAGATTTCCCGTCCAATCCCACTTCTTACCTGCTGGAGATTTAACCATTAGCGGTCTGAAATCTAAAACCGGAGCTCCGGTTTGGTCCAGATCAGGTTCGTAGGTGATGGTTTCGCCCCAGGCGCCAATGGCCGATTCTTCCCACTGCTGATTGTGTCCCCAGCCAATAAGGCAGAGCTGAGCATGAGAAGCTGCCGGCACGCCACCCCACATCGAATTTACACTCGTATACTCAAGTGAAATCGTTGTAAGTGCTGGGATTGTCAACATAGTTAAACCGTGAAACCAGGGCCCTCTAAAATAATGATTCGCGATTCCTTTAAAATCGGTATCATGCCAGTTTTTCGACAATTGAACAGGAATACCAACCGGATTACCATTTAGATCGCGAAGAATTGATGAAATTCCGGGGATTCCAAAAACGGTTGCACCATCGGGAAATAGCCTCCCTTTTGCAAAACTCAGGCGAAGAACCTGGTCTTTGTTTGAAGTATTGGTCACAGAAAATTGCACACGTTCCATTCTGTTGTTCAAATCATCCTGTGGGCCAGGATTTCCTTCCGAGGGATCCCCTTTATTTAAATCGGTTTCAACTTTATCGCTTCTTAATATGATCTGATGCCACCCTTTGTCTTTGTCGTATTCGGCTTTTAAAGGCTTCGATATTGGCGCTATCTGTTGGGCTGTAACAACCAGGGGTTGGTTTTCCAACGCGAAAATTTCAATTAATTTTGAATCAATATTTGCTGCCACCGGATAGATGATCATTCCTGAATTTATCTCTTTCCCTTTAATACTTTTAGCTTCATTCTTTAATTCAACCTGAACAGTTGTCCCTGAAATTGTCATTCGTGTGGTCTCTGCCGACTTCAGAATAATAAATCCACTTCCATCTGCGGGGTTTTTCAGTGCTTTCACATCACCTTTTTCAAGAAGGACACTATACCGAGCCGGGAATTCAAAATTGGTTAGTAACCTCAGATTTTCTAAATCTTCTGTGGGTGTTACCTTCAGGATGAATGTCAAACGGTCTGGCCAGGAAGAGATTTCAAGGCCACTATTGTATCTGTCGCACCCTTTTAATTCCGGAAGGTTCGTAATAAAACGGCGCTGGAAATACTTTCCTGTTTCCACTAACTGACAATCATCATCAACTCCGCTGGTCGTTTTGCACCACGAAATGTTTCCATTTTGGCTCAATCCAAAACTCAGTTTACACGGATTGTTTTCAGGAAAGCTTTCCGCATTGGTTTGCCGCAAAACTGCGTTCTCAGGCAAATCGCTCTTGTTGACACTAAGATCCTGAATAGCAAGATTTGGATAATCAAAAGCGAGTGAATAATGATTCGTTTTTATTGCAAATATTTGGTTGCCGGTTTTAATGGTCTTCTTCCACCACATGAATGAATAATCGTGTTGATTATCGTAGCACTTTTTTTGCAGGATTTGAGCAGGACATATACCTACAGACAAAATGGAAAATAATATGAAGATGATTATACGTTTCATTTATTCCATTTTAATTAGTTGTTTTCAGGGGATATTCTCCGTCATTTTTCTGTGGCTTGCCCGGTGTGCTTCGGCCTTCAACAATGTATTTTTTCAGCAGGGCAGTTAGTTTATGTACCACGTCCGGATTTTTCGCCTGAAGATTTTCTTTTTCTGAAGGATCATCTTTCAGATAATATAACTGGACAGGCGGTAACCCTTCCTCTTCTTTACCAGGCGTTGGCGAACTCCAACCTCCCGAACCGGCAGCCAGTAAAAGCTTCCAGTCACCTTGCCGGATGGTAAAACTTCCGTTTATGGAATGACTGACGATTGCTTCACGTATGATCTTTTTATCTTCAGGATTAAGAATAGCCGGCAAGATATTGTAACTGTCCTCGGCTTCATTATCACTTAGCTGATAGTTGGTTATTTCAGCAAAAGTTCTCATAAAATCATTCAGGCAAATGGTTTGCGAGACCGTCTGATGATCCCTGATTCTTGCCGGCCATTGCACCAAACAGGGAATGCGGTGACCACCATCGTACAAATCGGCTTTTGCACCCCGAAAAATGGAACTCGGATTGTGTCCTTTTGCGATCAATGCGGGAAAATCTGCCGAGGGAGAACACCCATTATCGGAAGAAAATAAAACAATTGTATTTTTATTTTCACCACTCCGGTCAATAGCATCAAGTACCTCACCAACTTTTGAATCAATCATTAGTACAAAATCAGCATAGGAGTTTAATCCTGACTTCCCGCGAAATTCTTTTGAAGGCAAAATTGGTGTATGTGGGGCTGGCAAGGCAAGATAGAGAAAATAAGGCTTTTCTGACAAGGACTTTTCTTCTATGAAATTTTTCGCATGACTAATCATACGTGGCAAGCAATCCTGGTGGATGAAATCACTACCAGTCACCCCTTCCCTCCAAAAGGAACCATCTGATCCCGGACTGCCCACGTTAATATTATTTCCCTTTGTAATATGATCCGGAATTCCGGTTACCCGATCATTTTCGATATAAACATAGGGTGGCATATCCAGTGAAGCACTAATTCCAAAAAAATAATCGAATCCCAAAGTTGTGGGACCGTTTCCGATTGGTTTCGTATAATCAACACTGTCGGCGATTTGGTTAATTTTCGCCCAGTCAAGGCCTAAATGCCATTTTCCAATTACACCTGTCTGGTATCCACGATCTTTCAGCATTGATGCCATGGTTGTCCGGTCCGGAGGAATCAAAGGTTTCGAGAAACCGTTTAAAACACCTTGCTTTAAAGCACTTCTCCAATTGTACCGACCGGTTAAAATGCCGTAACGGGATGGGGTGCAGACGGCCGAACTTGAATGGGCATCGGTAAATCTCACACCTGATTTAGCTATCCTGTCGATGTTTGGCGTTGGTATTTTCCCGTTTTCATTCAAACAGGATAGATCGCCATATCCCAGATCGTCAGCAAGAATGAATACAATATTTGGTTTTGCTTCCTGGCTCCTGGTGGTTGTACCCGAAGCCAAAATTAAGGCAAATGACAGGAATCCCTGGCTAAGTTTTAGTTTCATCCGAATATAATTTGATTTTTAATTGACGGATGGAACTCGCATGTGAAATATTCATCCGTGTTTGTGTTTGCAGAACATGCTCGTTTCATTATGTTATTTTATTTCCCGGTCAATATTTATTTTTTATTATTGATGTATTCACTAAGCGATTTCACCTGGTTATAATAGTTTTCCGGGATTGAACCATCATCTCTCAAGGGCAAATCCCAGGTGACGGTTCCTTGATGGTCATTGATGTGTCTGGTCCAACTGATTACCAACTCGTTCGAAAACCTTGGATTGCCTGTTCCCCACCAGGCGCCAAGGAAGTTTAGAAAATGCAGTTGGTCGCCTGAGATATTAGGTCCCTGGTAATAATCCCCCTTACCGTTAATATTGAAATGTTTACCTAAGTCCCCAGGAATAGTTGCACAGGTTGGCAAAATATAATCGCATTCGCCGGCCAGATAATCCTCATATTCTGTAACCGGAACAAGTTGTGTCCGGTTCATCCCAACAGGACCAACATTGTAAGAAACGATTGCATTGGAATTACCGGATTTGAATGCTTCGGTATAGGCCTTATATACCTCTGAACTTTCAAATACTGCGCCATCAATCCACCAGGCTGATATTAACCTGCCCCACCTTTGAGACCATTCGGCAATCACTTCCCGCCATTTTTGTTGAACTTCAGCAGATTCTCCGCGACCAACGGCAGGCAGATAAACACACATTTTAATTCCTCTCGAAGTGAGTTCTTTGGCTAATTCAAGCACCAGATCGCGGCTGGAGAGTTTTCCATTACTTGAGCCAAACAATCGCTCATAGGTTTTATTTGGAGTGCAATAATAACCTCCTCCCTGTCCGATGGTGATGAAAAAATAAGGAACTTTAAGTCCGGTTAACTGTTCGGCGAATTTTTTCACCTGAAATGAGTTTACTTTTTCATTCCAGATCTCAGCCGTCATATTATCAGGAACAGGCGCGCTTGGCATATGCACCAAATAATGGGTAAATAACCCCCATTTGGCTTCGCGTAACCATTTGGCATTTGGGTTTAGCTCTTTTTCAGGATTAATTTTCCAGTTTGGAATAATTGTATTTTGGGCTTTCAGACCAGAAGTTAATAGCGAAATTGCCAAAATTAGAATTATAACTGCCAGTTGTTTAAGTTTTCCTGATTTCATAATAAATAGTTTAATCCTTTAACGACTAATTCCTTACATCAAATCTTGTGTTATCCAATGCATATTCCGAAACAGGGGCTTTCCCCCTATCCATTTTGCGCCTAGTTCCAGCTTCTTGTTTTCGGCATCTTTTTTTTCATTTAATGTTTCCATCGGCCCCAATCTCAATTCCTTTATTCCCGACCATGAGGGTAACGAATTTCCAATTGCATTTTGAAAGTCATTGGCTGACAAAACAATTCGTTGCCATTTATTACCTCCTTTAAGTTTTATTTCAGTGGCATAACGATCAATTCCAATCACAATTTTATTCGGATTTGCTGAATAAACTTCAATAGCAAGTTTGGCATTTCGGGGAGCTTTCCATTTATCGTCATACAATTTGTGTGTTTTGCACGGCCAATCCTCAGGTTGGTAGGTAAACCATTCTTTTTCCCATTCAACTTCGAAGGTTTCAATGGTTAAAGAGGGTTTCATGGTTGCAACAACTCCTGCCTCTTTGAGTTGCTCCGGACTGATCATTGACATGGATGACGACAAATTGAAATTTTTAGCCGAATAAAAGCCATAATAATATCCCGCACCCATGACATTTTCATTCAACGAATAAACGACGTTAGTATAGGCCCAGATGGGTTTATCAATACTCAATACGGGCAATTCTGCGGTCCACGAATTCCCTTTATTCGTGGCATTGGCATGGTACCAGAAACGGTTCATCGAGTTTTCCCGATCATCCAACTTCCCATCAACCTGACCTTGTTGTGTATAATAAATATCAACATACTTGATAGTTTGGGTAGCGTCGGGCTTGACTGTAAAAGTGGGCACCCCGTTTTCAGTTTTAAGTTCCAGTGTATTTTGGGGTGTTTGAGGTAAAACAAAGGTTCCTGTCAGATACTGATCGAACCAAAGCTGGGTGGCAACTTCACATTCTGAATTGTCCTGATGATTGTGATGGGGTGAGCATGTGACACGCCACTCTTTACTTTTAATCTCTTTTACAGCCAATTGTAAATCATTAATGTGTCCATGAAAATCGTTTGCCGGACTGAGAAAAATTATTGGACAGGAAATTTCTTTCAAGTAAACGTCATCGCCTAACGTATTTCGGAATAAGGGATCTTCATTATATCGATCGCTTACACCTCCACAAGAAGGTGCTGAAGCTTTAACTCTTTTGTCTGCTCCTGTTGTTAAGACAGTGAGTTTACCCCCCATTGAGTGACCGTAGACGCCAAGTTTTTCAGGATTTACCTCCGGTTGCCTTTCAAGAAAAGTCAGTGCCCGGCGAGCCCCAACAACACATAAAAACCAACTGTTATTACGCGGTGATTTAAGGGAATCCAATGTCCACGATGCCGTTGGGATCTCAACGAAAGAGTTCTCCGGATGTCGGCATGGATCATGATACCCGTCGACTGCACCCCAATCGGTGGTGATTTTATAGTTTGGATCATTGGTTTTATTTTCCAGAAACAATTTTACCCCTTCATGATCAACAAGGTATCCCGGAGCGTTTATTCTTCCTGCCCAGGCAATAGAAATTGTCGAATAACCACGTTTTGCATTGGTCAGGACAGCGCGATAATCGGCGTACTGTCCTCCTCCATGAATTTGCACCAGGCCCGGCAAATTGGTGGCTCCTTTTGGATAACCGTAAATAGCAGCCATCATCGCTTTTTGCCCTTTGAAGATTCCAATCCGGTAACGCAAAACTTTCATAACCACTCCGTCCTCTTCCCACTCTTTGAGAATCTGTATATCAATAGGTTCTTTCCTTGGGTCATAGCCTTTCCAAAGTTCTTCAATAGAGCCAGGAACTTTGCCACCCACCAAAGGGCTGAAAGTTTCCTGGCCATGGCTTTGTTTGTATGGAAAAATCATACAAATGAACATAATCAGCATTAGATATTTCATAATCTTTTATCGGATATGATTCAATGGATTACTTTTAGATGTTATTACGATTACTTGATGGGAGATATTTTCAGTGATTCAAGACTTGAAGTTTCCGGATTACCTTCCATAAGATTAACCGAAATGGAATGTTTCCCTGCCGTTTTAAATTCTATGATTCCCATGGGATAATCCACATATTTCTCAGTGGCAGCCTGTTGGTTTTGAACCAGGATACCTTCGTCGGTAATCGTTTTCCATACCAATTTGCCTGCACCTTTATATCGAAGATTCAAGTAATAATAACCGGGTTCAAATACATCAACCGTCCAAACGGCTTTGCTGTTTACTGACCATTTACTGATTTGGTTGACATGTTTCCATTCGCCAAACTTCTCCATCCAGCTCACTTTTTCTTTAACAGCTCCTGTAACTTCTGCAAATTCAGTCAATAACTCAATTTTAATGTTGGGATAAATACCATGATTGGTGTTTACTTTGGCACGCTCAGCATTGGTGTCGAGTTTTAGTTCAATTACAGAAACGGGCGTATCGAGGGGTTTAAAGGGTACATTCACTATAACCCATCCGTTTTTCTTTTCAAATAATATAGGTTTTGATGCCCCGGCATTTAATGTTCGGGCCGAAATAATCTTACTCTCCAATCCAGGTAAGAAAAGTTTCCCATCCTGTGGCCAATCGAAAACAGAAAGAAACATTGAATTTCCTTTGGTGGTCACATCTCCCCAGGGTAAGGCATGTCCCCATGGAGAACTTCCGGCGCCATAAACAACGTACGGGTATTTCTGAAGCCATTTACCTGTCTCCAGTAAAAATCCAGCCCCTATTTCCGGAATTTCCCCAAGCCCATTTGGCCCCACATTAAACAAATAAGTTCCGCCACGTCCAACAGTTGAAATAAGACGGTGTAATATTTCTTTCGGACTTTTAAAATTGTTATCGTACCAGGCAAATGACCACGAATCGTTATTGGTGTCAGGGGTTTCCCACAGTCCTTCAATGTTTGACGGTGGCACTTCCATGTCTCCGATGCTGGCATAGTCCCCCATTCCATGTCCAACCCGGCTGCAAAGCATGGCATTGGGTTGCAATTCACGCACAATTTTCACCAACTCCACAACCAATTCTTTTTTCATATTTCCGGGAGTATCGAACCATACAAAATCGATGGCGCCATAATTTGTGCAGATTTCTTTCACCTGAGGTTTACACTTTTTATAGAAATATTCCTCAAAAGTAGCCGGTGATCCATCCGCATTAACAGTTGGTCCTCCCGAGCCTCCGGGTGCAGTCCAATCCTGATTGTGCGAATAATAAAAGCCAAAACCAAGGCCCAGTTCGTGACAAGCGGCAGATAATTCTTTCATGGGGTCGCGGCCAAAAGGTGTTGCAGCAACAATATTAAATGGGTCGGCTTTCGAATCGAACATGGCAAATCCTTCATGATGCTTACTGGTGATGATGATGTATTTCATTCCTGCATTCTTAGCCAACTGTGCAATTGCTTTAGCATTAAATTCAATGGGATTAAAATCTTTCGCAACTTTTTTGTACTCCTCCACCGGAATTCCAGCCATATTGGAATTCATGATCCATTCACCAATGCCGTAATAGGTTTTCCCTTGCCACTTCCCTCCCAGCTGAGAAAAAAGCCCCCAGTGAATGAACATACCAAAGTTCCCCTGATCAAAAAGTTTTCCACGGCCGGCTTTAAGAGCATCCACGGAAACAGTTGTTTCGCCCCACATTTTATCCATGGATTCAGTTTTTTTCTTTGTCTCCTGGGAGAAACCCGTCAGTGCAATAGCAATGATGACACTTGTTAGTAAAATGCTTTTCATGTTTATTTAGTTTTATGTTGATTATGACTTTCAATTCATCTTTTCTATTTCCACCCAAAATGGCAATATTATTCTGCCATTGGTTCTAAATAAAAAACGTTTGGACGCACATTTTATCGCGCAAATCCATCGATTGAAACTCCAAATACAATTAGTATTAATGCGAATAATTTAAAACTATTAATACCCATTTGTATAATTTTCCAGATTATGTGCAATCAATAATTGGGGTGCAAAATAATTGGTCATTCTCCAATCTCTATAACCCTTGCTAATGTTAATCAATTTATTAAATCTTATTTATTCAATTGCGAATGTTAACAATCAGTTCAATTGCAGTATCATTTAGATCCCAATCCAATTCATCAGGCAGTTTAATGGTTATTTCACCATTTGTTGCTTTACTAAAATTCAGAACTGTATTATCTTTTACCAACTTAGCTCCTGTAAATACCTTGCCATCTGCCGGAGCAGAAAGCATTAACACCTTACTTCTAATCTCAGTATTAGTTGGGTTTAATAGGTGAATAAATTCATGCATCCCATCGCCTGATTGTATTGCAACAAAGTTAACAGACCCCAAATCTCCTGTCTTAACAAAGGGCTTATCCGGATCTACATCGACCTTTGCAGGCCACGACACGCTTGGTTTTGTTCCAAAAATCGATCTGCTGATTGGTTTAATTAATCGTCCTAATTCTGTTAAAGTCTTTTCTACACCAGGAGCCCAGATACTTCCTGTATTTAAACCTCTTACCGGATTGGCACACCAACAGGCTCCAAGACCTTCAGAATTGCTTGACGACTGATAAACGGTATATCTAAACATATCCCTTGCTTTTAATAACGTGGGGGGATTTTCCTTAGAGACAATATTTTCTTCAAGATATCCAAGGCTTGAATAACCAAAACTTGGCCATGTGTTCCCATCATTACGATCTGCAGCCAGGCCATATTGCCAGAAACCTTCAAACCATTTTGAATGAATCTGAAATTCCTTCATCCCCGTGTGGCACAAGTATTTTCCTTTACCCGGTCCGGAATGCCAGTAATTCTGAATCAGTACAAGCGAAGGATCAACCGCTTCAACTGTCGAACGGAGTCTTTTATAATCGACAAAGTGGTCGTTTGAAACAGTTTCAAGACCTTCATCTATCCAGAAACCTTTGATCTTCCCTTTATACCGTTTTGAAATCTCTGAATACATTTCTGAAAGGTAATCATTCCATTTCTGAAAATTAAATGTAGTATCCCCCATTTGTTTGTAATCAAATTTAGCTTTATCGGCGGGGGTAAAATCATGCACGTCATTGGGATGGGTATATAAAAAAAGATCAATACCTTCTGTTTTTAAGGCATTTGCCAATTCAGCAATCAGATCTTTGTCATTTTTATCAGGATTATTTTTCTCCGCGTTATCTCTCCACGTTCTATAAACCGGACTATAATATAAGGGATTCATGCGGGCATGCCACGCAGTAAAAATCACGTATTGCACCCCAAAGGATTTGCAATCTTTGACATATTGTTTTACATCGAATGTATTGATTTGCTCCCGGATACTTTTTGATGGAATTCCATTAAGATCTGTAGTTCCTTTTTCTCCCGGCCATACATAATGCGAGAATAATCCAAATTTCAGGTTCGAAAGAGGATTCTCCTCAACTCTGCGGTGTTGTGCAATAAGTGGTTTTTCAGTTGAAATCAGGAATACAAAAATCAGACTTAGAATTTTTATGATTCGCATGGGGTATCTATTGAATTGTTGTATTTGATCTGATTTCCAGATTTTGAACATCATCAAAGATGGTGGGCTTTCGGGCATCCGAGCCAATTGCTTTCACAACGAAATTGTCGATGATTAATCCATTGATGTGACGTGCATAAATTCCATAAGCAGGTAAGGTCCCTACAAGGAAAAACTCTGGCCACCATTCGCCTAAAACATCCGGCGTATATTCTTTTATTGTTTTTGCAGCGTCTTCCTGTGTTCCCCCTCCGGAAACAACAAACTGAACGTTGCTAATCAGAATATCCTCGATCTTGTGATTCGGTAAACCGGTCAAAAAGAAAGCCGAGTTTTTGTTGAGCTTACTGTTGTCGATAATCATGTTCTGAAAAATGAAATGGTGCATGGCTTTCATCGGGACCAGCTCCATCGGGGAATCAACACCGGCCCGCTGCTGGCAGAAGGTCATGAAAACCGGGCGTGGAACATTTTCCATTATAAGATTCGAGAAGACCATGTTCTTCATCTCACCCCCTTCGTTTATCTGAATTTTCAGCCCTGAGTCTTCAATATTCCGAAACGTGCAATTGGCAACAGTAACTGAACTGAAATCACCACGGGAGAGCAACCCAATCCGGATTCCTCCCCACTTGGTTGAGAAGAGACAATTGCTGATGACGATGTCGCGACAGGGTTTATCGAAACGTGAGGTTTGCAAACAAATGCAGTCGTCACTGTTATCAAAGCTGCAATTGGAAACCCGCACATTGGTGCAGCCGTCAAAGTCAAGCCCGTCGCCATTCCAGTTTTCGCGACTTTGTATTTTTATTCCGGTTACTGTAATATCGTCACAGTAAAGCCATGCTGAGGTCCAGGCAGCAGGGTTTATTATATTTACATCAGTTAAATGGAGATTACTACAGTTAAGAAATCTCATAAGCATTGGGCGCTCATTCACAAAGATTGAATCGGATCTTTTCCCGTTTCCGTCAATGGTTCCATTCCCTTCAATGGCAATTGATTTTGCATCCCGGGCAAAAATGAAGCACCTGTTCATCTGAGGTTCATTTTTGTACATGTTTTTATGTGTATCGGTGGTGTAGTCGCTATACGTGTTACTTCCCAGGAGTGTTGTTCCGTTATCGACATGAAGCGTAACGTTGTCTTTAAGATAAATAGTGCCTGACATGTATTTACCGCCTCCGGAGAATAGCACCGTACCACCGCCTTCTTTCGTACATTGATCAACTGCTTTTTGGATCGGGATGGTATTTAGTGTTTTACCATCGTTTAAAGCGCCAAAATCGACAACGTTGTAAACTTTTGCCGAAAGTGTCATTGACAGCAAGGATAGGATTCCGGCAATGAACCAACGGTAAAAATAAACAGTAAATATTTTTGCAATTTTTATCATTATGGGAGGTTCAGATTAGTTCTTGAGCTGCGACTTCAGCAGATCAGAACAAAGAATGTAATTGGTAAAAATGAAGCGTGCAATTGAATTACACGCTTCATCCAGTTTATCAAAGTTAATAAAAATCAGAGAAATATAAAATTGATCCTTATCTTGGAATTAGTATCCAGCATTCTGCACAAGTTTGCTATTCTTCTGAATCTCAGTTACAGGAATTGGCTGCCAATAAACCTTCTGGTTAAAAATGCGTGTTTGGACAGTTTTCTTTGAATACGTTTTCGAACCATCTCCATTTTTGACAATTTTCATCCCTATTGCATCACCCATGCCCTGATCAAGGGTCTTCCAGCGACGCAGGTCATAGTAGCGTTGTCCTTCGAAAGCCAGTTCGATACGACGTTCATGGCGTATTTTATCACGAAGGTCTGTCCCACTTCCGGTTACCGGAGGCATTCCTGCCCTTTCGCGAATCATATTTAAATAAGACAGAGCCACACCGTCATTGCCCAGGAAATTTTGTGCTTCGGCATAATTGAGGTAAATTTCAGAAAGCCGAATGAAAATCGCCTGAGAATCAGAAACCCAATTATTAACGTCATGATTTGGATCAACATATTTACGCAGAAAATATCCGGTTATAGTTGCATTGGTTGGTTCTACCGTAGCCCCAATTGGGTTATCTTTTCCCCCCTCATACGTATCTACAGTTCCTCCTTTATAAAGCATTCCATCATAAAAAATATTAGCATAAAAGCGTGGATCTCTATTAGCATATGGGTTAGCTGCATGGGCCGGATTACTCCAATTGAACGAAGACCCGTCTGCCATTTCGAAATCATCTACAATATTCTGAATAGGAGTTCCCATACCCCAGCCTCCCCAGCTGTTTGGAGATAAATCGCGGTTTTGAGTAGTCTCATAATTGGTACCGAACCAATCTGCTGCAGTACTGTTGTAATATCTGGCTAAAATGACTTCAGAATTTGCCCTGTCTAAAAATATATTTTCATATTTGGCGGGTTTGTATAACGAGTAATTTCCCATATCAATTACAGCTTTTGCTGCATCAGACGCTGCTTTCCATTTAGCCTGATCGTTGGAAGGATTATTTAGGGGACTTGCAGCAAAAAGGAGGAAGTTTGCTTTTAATGCCATTGCTGCCCCTTTCGTCGCCCGGCCCATATCGGCACCACTATAAGCTAAAGGTAAGCCAGTAATTGATTTATCCAGATCATCCAGAATAAACTTAGTGCACTCATCAAATGTATTACGTGCCTCTTCGAACTTACTATCACTGGTTGAAAAGACTTTTGTTACAATGGGTACTCCCCCGTAATTCTTAACCAGATGAACATAATTAAATGCCCTAAGGAAATACATCTCTGAAGTGAACTGGCTGATCTTGGCTGCATCTCCTTTGATTGCCTCAGCGTGATCAAAATAGTTATTGATCGATCTGATCAATCCATAATTGGTTGCCCAACGACCCAATGTAGAAAGACGACTGGGTGACAAATCTCCTCGCACGATCAAATCAGCCTGAATACACCAGCCATCTTTGTCGTGTAATTCAAACACTTCGTCTACAGCCCCACCGGTCCAATAACCGTAGACCCCATTGTAATTACCCCAACCACTATTAGTTGTTCCAAATCCGTTTGGGAATCCCCAGGTGGTCATTGCAACAGAGTTATAGTTCTCGGTTACATATCCCTGGACGAGATTAATATCTGTCCAGATTGCTGCATCAGACAGCTTATCCATTGGTTTTAAATCCAGGATAGTTTTATTGCAGGATGTTAATAACAGTGCAACTGCTACTAACACAAGAAATATTCTTTTCATAATTTTCACTTTTTATATTTTTTAGAAACTAACATTCACCCCAACATTCATCATTCTTTGAATTGGATATGCTGCAAGTGATTCCCCGTTTAGAAACTGTAAGCTACCCAGGGTTTCAGGATCTACCAGCTTCACATGGTCAAAGATTAATAACGGATTAGATGCGCTTAAAAATAATCTCACATTTGCCAACTTAACCATATTGGTTATCCTCTTTGGAAGGGAATAAGCTAATTCAACATTCTTTAAGCGTACAAAAGAGCCGTCTTTCATCCAGAAAGTAGAAGGGAGTGAATTGTTTCCTACGGCACCTCGGTTTGAGTTAAAGGAACGGGGATAAAGGTTATCTCCCTGTTTCTGCCAGCGACCATTAAAGAAAGCCTTGTCCATATACAAACCTTCAGGCGCTAACTTTACTTGTGTTCTGGCCTGCCCTTGCAACAATACTGAAAGCTCCCAGTTCTTATATTTTGCACTCAGGTTAATTCCAAACATGATTTCAGGCGTTGGTGATTTGGTGTCACGGATCATATCCGACGCATCTATCTTTTTGTCATTATTTACATCTACATATTTAATATCACCGGGGGCAGTATTTGACAAGTGGGGTGTTGCATCAATCTCTGCCTGGGTCTGATAAAGTCCTGCGGCCTGATACAATAGCCAACTATCAATTGGATAACCTGTTTTCTTCTGATATTCAGGCACATTAGGTGACTCATCAAAAAAGGTTATTTTGTTGTGGGCGTATGACATATTAGCACTAACTGCATAACTAAAATCTGAATTAACAACTTTTGAATGGCTTAATTCCATCTCAAATCCATTATTTTGAACAGTACCAATATTTACATCAGGAAGTACCAACCCGGTATAATCGGGTGTTGAGGCGTTTTTCTTGGTTAAGATATTTGAACGGTTTGATTGAAAGAGATCAAAATTAAAACCTAATAATCCATTCCAGAGAACACTTTCAAATCCAAGGTTCTTTGTTTCGGCAACCTCCCAGGTAATGTTTGGATTTGGGGTTGTTGCAAGTGTAAATCCAGGATATTTTTGAGTGCCTGGCAAACCAAAATAATAGCCGCCTCCATATTTATATGTAGCCAGATACTGGAAAGGAGGGACAGCATCATTACCCATTTTCCCCCATGATCCCTTAAGTTTTAACAACGTTATAAAATTGTAATTGTCTTTGATAAACGCCTCTTTAGAGAGCAACCAACCGGCTGATACCCCTGGAAATACTCCAAAGCGATTATTTTCAGGAAAGTTTTGCGATCCGTCATAACGCATGGTGGCACTAAGAAGATACCTTTCTTTGAAGGCATAATTGACACGTCCAAAATAATTTAATCGGGCGGCATCCGATTTGTATCCGCTGTTATCTTTGCCCACATCGTTACCGGCAGACAATACCGGTATTTGATCGGTTAAGAACTCTTTACGGTATGCCCAGAAGCCTGCATAGGTGCTCGTGCTCTGTTCTGCTGCGGCAAACGCATCGAGATTGTGATCTCCGAAGGTATGTTGATACCCAACCTTAAAATTGTATGTTTTTGATTGGCTCCGATTGTTAGTCTCCCTTAATTCAGGATTCTGAGTTATCTGTCCTGCCGCAGCCTTTACATATTCACTATTCGCAGGATTATAGGTATAGAAGTAAGATTTTTTGAAGAACTTTTCGAAATTTTGTGATCCGTCTCCAAAATTGCCGAATCCTTCAATAAAGAGCCCTTTTGTCAAAGTAGAAAGATCAAGTTTAAACGAGATTTTGGTATTAAATCCAAAGCTGTTTTCCCGGTTATATCCATATTTGGATGATGAACCCATAAGTGCAGGATTTTGCCCAAATACCGCATTACCTGGTAATCCGTTTGGATAAAATGCGACTGTGTTAGGTAACATAGTTCGTGTTTGATAGAACGGGCGATAATTACCATCATAAGCATTCTCGATCTCATTTTTATTGTAATTCATATCTACCCCAACCGACAAACTCTTGGTTACCTGAGCATCGATATTGGCCCTTAACTGGTAGCGGTTCAGTCCGAGCCCATCATTGTTTTTAAACATGCGATCCTGATCAAGGATTTGTCCTGAAATAAAGTACTTTATTGCTTCAGTACCGCCAGATAGAGAGATGTTATGCTGCTTTTGTGGAGTCCACTTACGCATTGCAATTGAATACCAATCTTCATTGGGATGTTGAAGAGGATCAGTGCCGTTTTTGAAAAGGGAGATATCCTGGGAGGTCCATTTCTCTGTCAATCCACTATTGAGCAAATATTCATTTTCTGCCACAGCATATTGCCATGAATCCATCAGATTTTGTAATCTCGTAGGTTGAGTATTTGCATAATTTCCACTGTAAGTAATAAGAGGTTTACCAGTTTTCCCACGTTTGGTGGTAACCAAAATAACTCCGTTTGCTGCCCTGGCTCCATAAATTGCCGCCGAAGCATCTTTTAATACAGCAATAGACTCAATATCTGATGGATTTAACCGCTGAATATCACCCCCTGCGACCCCATCAATAACAGTCAAAACTCCGGTTGATCCTAAAGTCGACTTTCCACGAATTAATATCTGAACAGCTTCGTTGCCCGGATCTCCGTTTCTTACATTTACAACCAGTCCTGGTAACTGCCCTTGTAATGCTGTGGCAAGGTTTGAAGTTGGGCTCTTCATTATTTTATCTCCACTAATTGTTGCAATAGACCCTGTAACAGTAGCTTTTTTCTGGGTACCATAACCAATTGCGACCACTTCATCAAGACTAACAGTTTCTTCCTTAAGAACGATGTTATAATCTGATTTAGCGCTAACTGCAACTTCCTGATTCCTCATTCCTATGAAAGAAAAAACAATCGATTGTGCATCCGCTGCTAAAGTCAGTGAGAATTTACCGTTTTCGTCGGTTATAACACCTGTAGTTGTACCTTTTACGACCACAGATGCACCGGGAATTGAACTTCCACCAATATCTTTAACGGTTCCAGTGATAGTTTTTAAGCTCACCTGACCACTTTGCTGTATAAAACCAGCCTGATCAGCCTTGCTTGTAAGGACGATCTGTCGATCCACAACGGTGTAAACTACATCGGTTTGACGAAAAAGATTTGAAAGGATTTCATCGATTTTCTCCTCCTTAACATCAACGGTTACCTTCCTGTCAACATCGACCAATTTACTATTGTAGAGAAAGTAGAACTGACTGTTTTCTTCAATTCTGTTCAACACTTCCTTGACCGTGGCATCGGATAATTGAAAGGTCATTTTAGTAGTTTGGGCGTAGGCCTCTGAAGCCATCAATTGTGCAATAGCAACAAAGAACAGAAACATAGTTAGCTTCATAGTCATCCAGATTTTTCGGAGATGGACATTTTTTTCACATCCCCGCATTAAACGGAACATTTTTTTCATACTTTTGAATTGATTTTAGTTTATTACTATTTATCCAGGCAAGCTTTCCGCAAAAAAGCTTGCCAGTGCGTGTCGGGGCAGGTGTAACCAACATCTTCCCCGATATTTTTTAACTCTTTCTTTTCATAATACTGACTTTTTGTTTTGCAAATTCACCGTTGGGAAGGTTTTTTCGTTGAGATATCCTGTAATCCACAGGACCCGAAAGCTTCAATAAATTCAGAACCTGTATTAAACTCTCGTCTCTGAAGGTTGCTTTATAAACATAGCTTTCAATTTCCGGATCAGTAATCTCAATCTCAACATTGAACCATCGGCTAAGCCTTTTTGCAACTTCATGCATCGAATCCTCGCGGAATATAAGGGTCCCATTACGCCAGGAGGTATATTTTTCAACCTCAACTTCGCTCCTTGTGACTTTTTGTTCCCCTTTTTCATAAACCGCTCTTTGACCGGGATGAAGAGGCCCGAAATCGATTCTCTCAACACCATTTTCTGAGGTAAGCTGCACTTTGCCAGTAACCAAAACAACCTCCGATTGTGAATCATCATCAAAATTTACCACATTAAAGGAGGTGCCCAGAACCTCAACTTTTAATTCGCTCGTATTTACACGAAACGGTTGTTTTTCATTCTTAGTTACTTCGAAGAAAGCTTCTCCTTTTAAATGGACTTCCCTCTTGAGACCCTCAAAACGGATAGGAAATTGCAACTCAGATCCCGAGTTAAGCCAGACTTTTGTCCCATCAGCAAGTACCAGCCGGCTAACCATCCCCTGTCTTGAGGTAACCGTTTGCATTACCATCTGTTCATCATATTTTGCATGATCTTTGAAAGTCAGATACCCTGAATATACCAGTAATGGAAGCAATAAAATGGCAGCAGCATGCTGAAGTGTACGCCACCATCTGCGACTATTCGAATTGGGTAATTTTAAATTCACTTTCTTCAAGGCATCGAACGAATTAAACTGTTCCATTTCGTTCAAAAGAGGGATGGATTCCCAGGCTGTTTTAATTTCATGAAATAAAATCTCATTCTCGGTGGATTCCTTTAACCACTCATCGACAATTGCCCGGTCCTTATCAGTTATGTCAGCTGACAGATACCCGGGCAATAAGCCTTCCACATCACTAAATCTAACCATCAATTTAAATAACTTTAACTTGTTAAAAATAGCAGTCACTTAAAACTCTATTCAATACTAAGACGACAAAAGGATGCTAAACACATATTCCAAAATGTTTTTTTCTGAAAAAAGATTAAATCTTAACTTTAGGGAAGTGGTGTCATCTTTGCTTGCTAATTAAAAGATAATAAAGCGTGTTTTTAAGAATTTAAAACACGGAAAGGGGAAATCTTCACATAAGAAGATTCCATATCAGTTGTATACATTTCTTAAAATTTCGCTATTTTGAGGATTCCATGCTATTGACCTAATAGCCAAACTATCAACCAAACAGGCAAATATTCAGAAAGCTCGTTCCTGAGTATTTTCAAAGAGTTGGTAATCTGCAATTCAACAGTGCGTTTTGAGATTCCCAGCTGGTCTGAAATCTCCTGATTAGATAATCCCTTATTCCTGCTCAATTCGAAAATTTCCCGGCACCTGGGAGCCATTTTGGACAAGCTTCGCTCTAAAGCCAGGCGAAGTTCGGATTCAACAAAATAATGATCTGCTGAATCATCTTCATTTTTAGTAGAGAATAGCAGGAATGTTTTATATTTCTCAGTGACTTTAAAATGTTTTTGGGTGTCCAGAGACCTGTTTTTAATTGAGGAAAAAAGATATGATTGCAGTGATGTGTTAATTCTAAGCTGTGGAGCATCAATCCACAACGAGACAAAAAAATCCTGAACAAGGTCTTCTACGCCATTTTTATCATTAATGTATTGTTTGGCAAAAACGCACAGCGCTGAATAGTAATAGTTGAAAATATAATCAAATACTATCTTTTCCCTCCGTACAAGTCCTTCTATTAGGATATTATCTTTCAATGCGGTGTTGCTAGTTTAAAGGCAAATATAAAAGTTATTTAGAAAGAAGTTCTATTTTATTAAAATATTTGGCAGAATAATTTCCTTGAAAGGGAGATTAATCCTATTCCAATCTTCATTTTTCTAATTTGTTGTCACTAAGAGTGTCTTTTCCGGATTCACACCTCATTCAAAGGATTCCAGGAAATATTTTGTGCATAACAACTTGAAATAAATCCATATAAGGCGTTCTTTGTTTGCCGGCATGGAAGTCAAATGGCATAGTTTGTTTTTCTGCCATAAAAGATGCATCTCTATCAGCCGCCAATAATATGAGTAATAAGAAGGATTTAATGTCCTATTATTCTCATTACTTAGAAGCAGAATATGCAATTATTTTTGTCTTGCAAAAATAATTTTTCCGAATGTGGCAGGGTCAGGTGCAAACAAGCAGCTAACATCTTATGGCGAGACTGAAGACAAACCATCCATTGATCCATTCATCGTAAGTGAAATAACCAGGTCACCTTTTATTGTATAGGTCTCTGGAATGATTAATGAAAGCAACTCTGCAGTTTGTTTGAACGAAACTGATTTTCCACTCTTCAACATTTTTGCTGAGACAACACGTCGATTTGGAATGCAAGGAAGTTTTAGAGCTCCCGTGGGAAGATTAAATAAATGGATATAAACCATCTTTTCATGATGGGTGGAACCACCCCATGAAGCGGGCTTCCAGGGCCCGCCGCGGGTGCCATATATTGACTCGCCATTTTCTTTGAGCCAATCCCCAATTTCGAAAAGACGTTGTTTCTGCCCTTCATCAAAAGCACCATCCCAATGGGGACCCCAGGATGATAAGAGATTCCCATTGCCACATGCAGCACCAACCAATAAATGCAATAAATGATCAAAAGAGTGGGCTGGCTTGCCGGTATAGCACCAACCTTCAGAAAGGGGAATACATGATTCCCAGGGTCGCCAATCCTGGAAGGAACCTAAATGACCTTCCGGAGTATCAAAATCACCGGGAAGGGAAGCTCTGTTGTTTATAACAATGCCCGGTTGAAGGTCGCGGATCATTCGGGTCATATTTTCGGAATCCCACATTTCTTTTGTAAACATACCATCCCAGGTAACAGCATCCCACCACCAGATATCAATCTTTCCATATTTGGTACAAAGTTCGCGGATTACATTGCTCATATAATCCAAATACTTTTTATGAAGAGGCCCGATCGGGCTTGTTTCTCCGGGATTCAATGTCCAGTTAACACCATTCATCTTAACCTTATTTAAATCTACAGGCTGATAATCGGGATGATACCACTCGCGTTGAGCAAAATAAAAACCTATTGGCATACCTGCTTCGTGACAAGCATTAACAAGTTCCTTTATGTAATCGCGGCCAAAGGGTGTATTGGTAATTTTAAAATCAGAAAACTCAGTGTCCCACATATGAAACCCCTCATGATGTTTTGTAGTAACTACGATATATTTAAACCCTGCACGCTTAGCAATATCTACCCATTCCTTCGCATTGAATTTTTCCAGTTTCATGTCATTAGGCCAGGTAGTCCAGGCCTCTGTGCGTTTTTTGCCATTTGTCATAATGCCTGGTGCATCAGGTGCGTAACGCATGCTTATGCTTCCCCATGACAGATCACTATTCGCTTTGGATGTAATGCCGAAGTGAATAAACATGCCATATCGACGATCTTGCCAAATATTCATCACTTCGGGTGTAGCGAAGTTGGAACTATCCCATTGTTCCTTTGTGAAGTGTTCGAAAAGGACACCACTAAGTTTGGCAGTTGGAAACTCATCCCGCACTGCCGATTGAGCAAATGCCTTAGTGTTTGAAACGACAATAAAAATTAGGAATAATGCGATTCTAAAATAAATGTATGTATTAAAAAAATCTTTTCTCATGGTTTTCATTATATGTTTTATGGATTCATTTTTAATTATTATTCTCTACTTGTAAGAAAAACAAGATGGAAAAATATTGTCCTTTAATTATTTCGAAGACCTGATTTGATTCCGAACCTCTTTCATCACCTT
>CANJNY010000068.1 GCA_947475715.1 Prolixibacteraceae bacterium | reverse complement strand
CGAGTAGTATTAGATTTTCAATTGAGAAAGGTGTATTCTGAAATCATCAAACAAGGCGATTTTACCTTGTTCAGTTTGTCTTTTTGCGCCATAAACTATAAATGGTTCAAGTGATATCAATCCACACAATTCGAAGGTTCCAATAAATAAATGCTTGAAAATATCTTTTATTGTTCCACGTTTCTCTTCAGTCCAGACCAGCTCTGGCGCACCTGTTGTCACGCTTACGAGTATTTTTTTCCCAGCTAAAGCATGGTTACTGCCATAAGCCCACCCAAAACTAAAAACACGGTCAATATATCCTTTCAATAGACCAGGCATACTAGACCACCAAAGTGGAAATTGAAAAATTATAAGATCAGCATCGCTCAGCAGCCGGTGTTCTCGCAGAATATCTGCCGAATAAGTTCCTCTTTGAGCTGCAATTTGTTGTTCATATTGCAGATCAAAAAAATCGGTCTTCTGCAATTCTGTAAAATCATCTTCGTCAGCCGATGCTTTAAATTTCAGTTGAAACAGATCACTAACAGTGACCTGCCAGCCCGTTGATTCCAGTGTCTGGATGGCAGTATCTCTTAATTGACCATGGTAAGATTTTATATTTGGGTGTGCAAATACAAGATGTGCTTTCACTTTTTAAATGCTTGATTATTAATTTAAAAATCGCAACTAAGGCACTAAAGCTGTTAATATAGAAATAGGCCAGAAATAATAGTTTTAATACAACAACAAACGTTTCTGACAGAACAAATTCTCAATGAGAAAAAATCGACAGAAGCAAAACAAGACAGTACAGAGAAATATCACTACTATTTAACAGAAACTAATTGATGATAACTGACCAATAAGGAAGCCGGCTTCTGCGGAATTGAAATTTCAATACCTTCCATCATTTCACGCCCCGTTTTCTGAACCCTCAATCCATAATCCTCAAAAAAGAGCTCATAAGTTGCATCGGATTCCAGACCTGATAATTTTACATTAATCGATTCGGAGTTGGCACCTCCGCGGCGGAAGGCGATAATAATTCCATCTTTCTGAACCGGACGATTCATTTGATAGGCTAACCAGACGTTATCACCGGTATTATTACGGCTTTCGGTAAGCGGATAGTAGTCGCTGTAGAAATAAGGTCGCAGGCTTTTAAAATCCTGAATCCGTTTTTGAAGTGCAGGTATTGGTTCTGATGCTTTACCTGTAACCTCCCAATTCATCACAGCTGTTGCTCCGAGACCTGACCTGAAAGTGTAACTATCTGTTTTGTAAATTGCTGTACCATGAATCGGAAGATAAAAGTTGAGTCCGTAAGTATGGCACTGGTAGCCGTTCGGTTCGCCATACTGGTAATCGGTTCGCCAGAGGGGAGCACTTCGGGATGTTGTTTCAAGATCAAGCCGACGGCCGCCACTGGCACAATTATCGATGAGTAGATTTGGAAACCGGGTCAACAGGGCGTCCCAAAAAGCATAAAGTCCTTCGATATGGCGAATTTCGGAGATTCCTATCCGACCCGGTTTGTCATTCGCTTCCCAATAAGGCATAGGATCGAAATTGAAATCCTGTCGGTAATTATCAATGCCCTCACTTTGAATTAAATCTCCAATAAGTTTTGTCAGCCAGGCCAGGGCATCTTTATTTCCCAGGTCGAAAAGGAAATTGTCATTACCTTTAAGTTTAATCAGCCATTCTGAATGCTCCTTGTCAATCATCGACCCGGGGCTAACCCGTTCGGGTTCAAACCAGACCATAAATTTAGCTCCTGTTTTATGTGCAGCATCGGAGACTGGTTTCAATCCGTTCGGAAAACGTTCCTTGTCGACGGTCCAGTTACCGACATTTTGCCACCACCCCCCTTTGGCTTTATCCCAGCCGCATCCGGTATACCAACCTGCATCAAGCCAGAAAACCTCAGGAAGAACCCTGAATTGCTGATATCGTTTAACCAGTGCAACCGCAAATTCTTCAGTCAGGCAGTTATATTCCCCGCAAGGTTCCGGATCACCGTAGTCAAAGCTTCCGGACAAGGGATATTCGGCATATTTCCCGTTTACTTTCCGGGAGTGATGAGCCAGGACAAATTGCCGGAACTGGTTATGTCCAATCATACGATCGGCACCTTTCCAGAAAAGCAGGCAGATTTTGGGTGTACGGATCTCTTCCAACGGTTTGAGCGAAAGCTGCATTTTCTCCATTCCGGATTTCAGGGAAACAGTTTTATCATCGGTCTGCATTACATCGGCATACCATTTGCCGGTCCACCCAATAGCGGCAATGATACCCTGCTGACCCGGTGTCTCAATATTAAAAAACGGGAAGCCGGTGTTATCGGATGATCTTCCACCGGTGGGGGTCATATAAATGGACTTACCAATTTTCATTTTCTCGTCGATCGGCTGAAAATCGTTTCGTTGAGCATCGCTACCCCGGTTATGATGGAGGATAAAGCTGCCGTTACCTTCTGAAACAAACGAATAGTCAATAGCTGCAACCTTTTCGATAATTGGAGTATTCTTATCCGAAGCGTTAGCGAATTTCAAAACCCATTCAACGGACTGAAAATCATTAAAACAGGTCACTGTACATTTTATACACAGTCCACTCTGGATATCGGAATAAGTGTAGAGAAATTCATCAGTGTTTGGTTCTGATGAGTTTAATTTTTCGGACTTAAATTGCCACTGTCTGATGAAATCCTCCGATTTTTTTCCATTATAAACAAATGAAAAAGGGGGAATCCTTCCTTTGGCAAAATTTTGATTAAGCCACTGTTTCAATGCAATTGTGCTATCAGGAATTGGATTTACTGATTTTCCAAAGGCGAAATCCAATCCTACTACTATAAGCAGCAAAGTGATCAATCGGATTTTCCTTCCTAATGGTTGAAATAAGGGGATGTTTGATGAAATCATGGAGGTCGTTATCTTAAAATTTGGTGTTGACGGTTAAATATTTCAGCAATATGGATAAATTTTTAAATAAATATGCAATAAGATGAATATAATATCGCATTTCCCGGATTGGTTTATTCTCTATATGATCAAAAAATAAAAAAATGCCACTAAATCTCTAAAACACAAAATTTCACCAAAATACACCTTACGAATAACGTTGGTGCCATTTGGTGTCTTGGTGTTTTGGTGGCGAAAAGTATTGTATTACAAAACCTCGTCAGGCCAAGGAGCCAGTTTATTTGTTTTTTTCAACACAGGCCTCTGGGCATTGACGCTACGCAGATAATCACCCAGGAGTTTTGACAATTCTTTTAATTTTAGAGGTTCTACGACTGCCAGATTATTTTGCTCTCCAATGTCCTCCCTGATATTAAAAAGCTCAGATCGTTGATCTTTATACCAATATACCAGTTTCCAGTCGCCACTCCGCACGGTACTGGTTGTTCCGATTCCCGGTCCGGTGGGACCCCATTTATTGGGAAAGTGCCAGAAAAGATTGCGGTTTGTTGCCGTTGTTGCTGTTTGCCTTAGCATCGGAACAAAACTCTTCCCATCCACCTGTTGAATGGTTTTATAATTTGAAATACCTGCCATTTCAAGAATAGAGGGGAAATAATCTTCGATAATCAGGTAATCATTGCAAATGGAAGCCGGTTTTACTTTTCCGGGCCATTTCACGATCATCGGTTCACGGATTCCACCCTCATAGGCAGAACCTTTGCCACTGTTCAAAGGAAGATTATGGATATTTGGTTCGCCTCCTCTCCCTTCGGCACTTAATCCTCCGTTATCCGACATAAAGAGGATAATTGTATTCTCTGAAATTCTTTTCTGATCCAGATAGTTCATCAAATCTCCCAGACTCTTGTCCATTGCCTCAACCATTGAAGCATAACGTGCTTCAGGTTCGGTCAGACCTAATGCCTTATATCTGGGATAGAACCTTCGGTCGGATGTAATAGGAGCATGCACAGCATAATGGGCCATATAGAGAAAGAAAGGTTTATTTTTAGTCAGCGCCAGATCCAGGGCATTCAAAGCTTCGAGGGTAAGCGCGTCGGTGAGGTTGATCGAATCTCCATGGTATTTTTCAAGACCCGGAACTCCCCACGGCAAGCTATGTCCACCTTTGGGGGTATTTCCAAAATTCTCCTCGCCAAGATAACTTCCGGGACCCCCGGCGGCATGACCGGCGATATTGATATCAAATCCAAGATTCAAAGGATTTGCTGCAGGGGTGTTCATGGCCCCATAATGAGCTTTTCCACAATGGATTGTGTAATAACCATTGTCGTGAAGGATTTGAGGAAGCGGGGTAATCTGAACTGATTGTTCAATAGAATCGGTTGGCTGAAGCCCGTTAAAATTCCATTTAGGAAATTCAAGCTGCTCATCTTTAGGATCCACACCAACATTACGCTTTAAAGTCCAGTTCGTCACACGATGGCGCGCACCATTCATCCCCGACATCAGGCTAACCCGTGAAGGAGAACAGACTGCACACGCATAAGCCTGGGTAAATTTCATTCCTGAAGCAGCAAGCCGTTCCATGGAGGGTGTTCGATAAAGACGATTAAAAGGAGTCTGTGTTTTCCAGAACGGAACAGAGGTATCCTGCCAACCCATATCATCAACCAAAAACATAATGATATTGGGCCGGTGATCGCTTTGGAGTTCCTGTGAAAAGGAAAAAAAAGGAACGATTAGTGCAGAAGTCAGCAAACCCCATCCAATCGGGCCCTTCAGGAAATTAAGATTAATCATTTGAGTTAATTTTCATCCAAAGTTATAATTTTCAGGTTAATTCACAATCAATCAAGCCTATTTCTAATTAACAATTTTTATCAGCAAGGAATTTATTGAAAAATGAAGTATTATTGAATCAATTTATTTATAACTTTGATCCATAAAGGTAGATTTTACCTTTTAAAAGAGCTGACTAATTCCTGACGCCCTGTGAAACCTTAATGAAAAAAATGTTTTTTTGAGCCCCATTCAATGGACCGTATTTATATTATCCTGATTTTGCTATTTTTTGGCTTTCTCTCCTTATCGGGTCAGGATGTCAATCTTCGGTTCCAGCATATTACCAGTGAGCAGGGTTTATCACAAAACACCATTGGATGTATATTGCAGGATAGCCGGGGTTTTATTTGGTTTGGAACCTGGAATGGACTGGATCGGTATGATGGGTATAATTTTCTTGTTTTTAAATCGGACAATCAGCAGGGCGGTCTTTCGAATAATTTTATTTATTCTATTTGTGAAGATAAAGAGGGTAATATCTGGGCCGGAACCAAAAACGGTTTGAATAAAATAGACCATAAAACAAATAAGATTACGACCTTTTATTCAGAACCAGGTGATCTGAATTCAATCTCCGGGAATACGATAAACGCATTATTTTGCGATAAGCAAGGATCTGTTTGGGTAGGAACGGCATCGAACGGACTGGACAGAATAAGTTATGACAAGCAACAGGAAAAATATGTGGTTTATCATTATAGCAATGACCAAACCGACCTGCATACATTGCCTGGAAATGAAATCAACGCAATTCTTCAGGACAGAAACGGAATTTTATGGGTAGGGACTAACTCAGGTCTAGGCAGAATGGATCAGGGAGCCCGCAAATTCGACCGCTACAGGAACAGCAATATACAAATCAAAAGCCTCTCATCCAATGGTATACTCTCTATATTTGAAGATAAATCGGGCACAATCTGGCTTGGGACCAATAATGGATTAAATAAATTCAATTCGGTTACGAATGATTTTGATCGCTATCTTCCAGATCCCGATAATCCAGGAAGTCTTTCGCATTTTACGGTAAAAGCGATATCAGAGGATATTGATGGTCATCTGTTGGTTGGTACTCTTGGGGGATTAGACCGGCTAAATCCATTAAATGGGAGTTTCTATCATTTCCCGGTAGGCAGGAATGATAATTTAAGCTTAAATAACCAGTTTATAAATGCCTTATTTGCTGACAGACAAGGAAATATCTGGATTGGAACTGACAAAGGTGGAATCTCAAAATACAATGGAAAGCAGAAGGGGTTTGGCTATTTTGCCTCCAGCACCACCAACAGCAATAGTCTGAGCAACAATATGATTAACTCAGTCTTTGATGAACCGTCAAGGTTGTGGATTGGTACGGCAGGGGGAGGTCTGAACCGATATGATAAAGCAGGCAAGACATTTAGTCATTATGCGAATTCTTCGCATAATCAGAATTCGGTAAGCAGTAATTTTATCTCTGCGATATGCAAGGATCCAGAAAGGAATATATGGGTGGGAACCTGGGGAGGTGGACTGAACCAGCTTGTTTCGCCAAACGGAGCAGGTGTTTTTAAGCATTACAGCGAAAATGAGCCATCAGGTATTATCAGCGATTTTATATCCTCGATATGGGCCGACCCGAAAGGCTTCCTGCTAATAGGCACATTAACAGGACTTACGCTATTTGAGCCGAAAACGAAGCTATTCAAACAAATCGCAAACCAGCCCGCATTAAAAAACCGGATCTCGGAGGTAGGTTGTATTCTTAAGGACAATAAGGATTTTTACTGGATAGGGACTCGTCTGGGGTTATACCGGGTGGCTTCACCAGATCTGAAAAGTGACATTAAGGATAATGAGATCATCAGATTTACGAATAATAAAGAAGATAAAAATTCACTTCCGGGCGATTATGTAATTTCGCTATGTGAGGATAATCAAGGAGATATATGGATTGGAACCTACGGAAGCGGAATCAGCAGAATTCATACTTCTGAAAATGGGGATGTTACATTTAAAAATTACAGTCAGAATGACGGCCTCTGCAACAATGTCGTTTATGCCATTCAGAAAGACAGAAGTAACAACCTTTGGCTCAGTACAGACAATGGTTTATCCCGATTTGATCTCAGGACAAATCAATTCAAAAATTTTTATGCCTCGGATGGTTTACAATCCAACCAGTTTTATTGGACCGCAGCATGCGCAGGGGAGGATGGTCAGTTGTATTTTGGCGGAGTTGAAGGACTGAACTATTTCGATCCTGAGAGTATAAAGGACAATACATTTATCCCGCAGGTAGTGCTTACAGATCTTAAAGTTTTTAATTCTACGGTTAACGTTGGCAGATGGAACGGAAAGAAGATCATACTGGAAAAGGTGATCAATGAAACCTCAACGCTCAACCTGAGTCATAATGAGAATGTATTTTCGTTTGAATTTTCTTCGCTCGATTACTTTCTTCCTGAGAAGGTAGAATATAAATACCGGATGCAGGGGGTTGATAAAGACTGGGTAACGGTCCCCTCAACACGAAGGTTTGTAACGTATACCAATCTTGAAGGTGGCGATTATCTGTTCGAAGTAAAGGCTTGCAACAGTGATGGAGTGTGGAATAATACTTCAACAAAACTTAAATTGCATATCTCTCCACCATTCTGGGCCACAACATGGTTCAGAATAATGTTGTTCTTACTGGTGACCGGTTTAGTGTTTGCCTATATTCGATTCCGGATAATTAGTCTTCAACGGCAAAAACTTGCTCTTGAACGGTTGGTGAAGAAACGGACCCGCATGGTGGAAAAGCAGAATGAAACCCTTCAAAGTCAGGCACAAAGCCTCACTGAATCAAACATATTGCTAGCCACTGGAAAGGAACTGATTGAGGGGCAAAAATCGCAGCTGGAAAAGCAAAATCAGGAGATCTCTGAACAGCGGGATAAGCTCATCGAATTAAATGAACATGTAAAACTTGTAAATCAGTTTAAGCTACGGTTTTTCACAAATATTTCACATGAGTTTCGTACGCCGCTCACCCTGATTCTCGATCCGCTCGAATCGCTGATCAAAAAACTGGAAGGGGATAAAGAATCCACAAAAACCCTGAAACTCATTAACCGGAATGCTCAGCGGCTGCTGCATCTGATTAACCAACTGATGAATTTCAGGAGGATTGAAAGCGGAAAAATTGAAATCCG
Source organism: Prolixibacteraceae bacterium (assembly GCA_947475715.1). Classification (GTDB taxonomy): domain Bacteria; phylum Bacteroidota; class Bacteroidia; order Bacteroidales; family Prolixibacteraceae; genus JAAFHB01. Next base: position 17,842 of record CANJNY010000068.1, on the reverse strand, counting down.
GGTTACAAAAGGCGATCTCACCGGATTTTTAAATGAAATATTTGCCTCCTTTCACGATTTAGCCAATCATCAAAAAATTCGCTATTCATTTGAAATTGAAAATATTTGTCAGGCATGTTGGTTTGATCCGGAGAAAATTGAGAATATTTTTTACAATTTGCTCTCTAATGCTTTTAAGTTCACACCTGAAAGCGGACAAATCTCGATGAAAGTCAGATTTTGTGAACCGCATCCCAACCTGCAGGAACTTTCATTTCCGTATGTATCCATTGAAATCAGTGATAGCGGTAAAGGCATTGATGCAGTGCACATTCCCTATTTGTTCGACCGTTTCTATCAGGCTGAAAGTAATACCGACAACCGTCAAAAAGGTTCGGGAATAGGACTTGCCTTGACCCAGGAACTGGTGCAGGCAATTCATGGACAAATCTCAGTGGAAAGCAAAATCAATCAAGGCAGTATTTTCACTGTTTTATTACCTTATCGAAGTGAAGATTTTGCAGAAAATGAGCTCGATCTGACCGCTGATGTTCAATTAGTTAATCTTCAATCCAAAGTTAATGTCATCAGTGAAGAGATTTTACATGCCGATCTGCCCGAAGAATCGGATCCGTTACAGGTTGATAAATCAAAACCCTTAATTCTGATTGTTGAAGATAATTATGATTTGCGTAATTTCATGTTGCATTCCCTGAATACAGAGTATCGGATGATGGGAGCTGAGAACGGGAAAGAAGGATTTGAACTGGCAAAAAAATATACTCCAGATTTAATTATCAGTGACATCATGATGCCGGTAATGGATGGACTGGAACTTTGCAGCCGATTGAAAAAAGAGCTGCATACCAGTCATATACCGGTAATCCTGTTAACGGCAAAAGCGATGATTGAACATTGGATTGAAGGTTTGGAAACAGGGGCAGATGATTATATTCCAAAACCCTTCAATTTGCAGGTTTTGCAGGCGCGTATTCAAAACCTGATTGATGGTCGCCGAAGACTGAAAAAAATGTTCAGCAGCCCGCAGGAAACTCCGGGTTCAGAATTACTCGGAAGCTCAGTCGACGAAGAATTCATAATTAAGGTATATGCCATACTGGAAAGATCGTACTTGAATCCTGATTTTCAGGCCAGCCAGTTTGCTTCGGAAATGTTTATGAGCAGAAGTTTATTGTACAAAAAAATTCGGGCTATCACCGATTTGAATATTACTGATTTCATTAACTCGTTCAAGCTCAGAAAAGCGGTTGAACTGATTCGCGGGAATAAGCAGCCAATTGCTGATATTGCGCTCAATGTTGGTTTCAATGATCCGAAATATTTCAGCCGGATTTTCAGAAAATTCTACGGAATGAGTCCCTCCGAATTTCAGTCTCAAAAATCCAACTAATTGATCAGTAGGTACTTGAATCCAAGCTGAAAGGGTTGATAAAATGAATTCCTGTTTTGTCCACTTTAAATATTCCTAAGTCCTCCTGATACCGATCATCCTGAATTACTTTTACCCTGCTAAATTGTACGACACAAACTAATTATTATAATGAAACTAAAAAATATAGTTTCGCACTTGCTCGCATCATTCGCATGTGCTTTATTTTTGTTGCAAGTAAATTCACTTGTATTTCAACGAATCGCAACAAAAACAATCATTGATCCTCAAATCGGCGACGATTCCGGAAAAGGACCGCCGGGAACAATCACTACAAATCAAAATTCCCTATCAAGAAACTAAATCAGAGTTTTGGTTTCAAGATTCACAACCCGGATATAATTATAAACAAGAATGAAAATGATTAAATTAAACTTTATGAAAACAACTAAACTGATGAAAAGCGCTTTTTATGCAGCAGTTTTTGCAGCAGTTTTTGCACTCTTTAGCTTAGGTGGGTGCGATAAGATGGATCATTATTCCATTAATGCCCCCTATAACCTGCATAGCAGGATCGACTCGATTGCAGCTGCAAAACCAAACACAGGTGACACGACTTACATTAACATCGCTACAGCGATTGTCGGAGCTGAGGATAATAGTTCCGGATGGTGGAGTGCATTCTCTGATTACTTCACCATTCCTACAAACAAGCTATTCCATCTCGAGTTTATTAACCACACTTCCGGAGGTAGCAACTGGAACAACTGGAATCTTGCAATCACGAATGGAACAGCAGATCGTACTGCAGCCGCCTATAAAGAATATTTTGTTCTCCGTTCTGATGCTTACGGTTGGGGTGGCTCAATGGCAGGTGAGGGTTATACTTTTGATTTAAAAATGGTCACTCAGGACTATCCCGACACCGATGGAGATGGCGATATCTGGAACGACTTTCGCAAAACCATGGAAGGTGCGCGTGTTTCTATAGAGGTTGACCACTCTTCTACGGGCAATGTATTTATAACAGCCACTGCAGTTGGAAAAAATGGTACAAAGCTGGTAGAAATATATCAACAACCGGTTTCAGCCACTGCTGATATCATGGCTTTTTTAGTTTGTGATGGGAGTCATTTCGAGATGAAAAAGGCATACCTTATCCCATCTAAAGTTACTGTTATAGCAGACGAAAATCCGGTTTCAATCGCTATTGCCGGAGCTCCTTCGTTTGTTGAATTAGGCAACAAAAACTTCTGGGGTGATGCAAAAGCCACTGTTACTTATGCTGACGGATCTTCCGCGCAAGCTGATTCTACAGATATATCATTCTCTGTTATTCCTGATATGACGACACTCGGAGTCAAAACAGTAATCGTAGCCTATAGCAAAACGAAGCAGGGGGCATACGGTAAAGCAGTAACGAACTACTACAAGCTGGAAGTAACTAATCCTGTCACAAACCTCGAGGTTACTACTTTGCCAGCCATTACCAAATACTATTTCTATGGCAGCGACCCTGTTATTTTCAACACTTCAGGAATTGCCGTAACAGCTACATATTCTGATGGTTCAAAAGGAATATTACCAAATGAAACGCTGCAGTTTGGCAGGATTCCAGCTGCAGCAGGTGCTCAGACCGCAGTAATTACGTATGTAGGTGCAACAAAAACAGTAACGACAACCTGCCCTTTTACTCTTGTTAAGGGTGTAAGTCAAGTAGGTGCCAGTGACTTCTCTTCCCCCTGGTGGACGGCATTCTCCAATGACTATGCAGTTGCTTCCGGAGCGAGTAAGACAATTACAATGTACTGCTACTCCGACAATCTTGCAAACTGGCACAGCCCTTGTACAATTCTTCGCAAAGCTGACAAGAGTGAGTATGGTGTAGTTCGAATGGACAACTTTGGATGGGGCAGCGGCCTTGGCACGTCTACCTCTACTTCTGACTGGAATTGGGGGGCATTCACATCAAGTATAAGTGGCTCAAAAGTAGTTATCACAGTTACAAATAATGGCAATAATACCGCTGATATACTTTACAATGTTACTTATGCCAACGGTGAAACGCATTTTCAAAAGTATGCGGGTGTAACTGTAGACAGTTCTGATTTGAACTGCGCACTTGTGACAGAGGAGTCTTATCTCGTAATTACTGAATAATCACTAAGATAAAAAATATTTATACTATGAAATATTCATATTTAATCCTGTTGGGATTGCTGGCGCTGGCAACGGCAACATACGCAGAAGGCCACAGCAAAGCTGACCAGATATCAATAACTCAAACAGGAAACATAACAGTAAAAGGAAAAATCGTTGACGAAAACGGAGAATCGATTCCAGGTGCATCTATAAAACAAAAAGATACAACAAATGGAGTCATTACCGACGTTAATGGTAACTTCTCACTTTCAGTTCCATCAGATTCCAGACTCATTGTATCTTTTATTGGGTACAAAAGTATTGAAGTAACTGTTGGAGGAAAGACTGAACTTGGCAACATCGCATTGGTTTCTGACACAAAAGAACTCGACCAGGTGGTAGTGGTAGGTTACGGAACACAGCGCAAGGTTGACCTCACAGGCTCAGTTGCGATCGTTAACGCTGAGGAGATGAAGAAAGTATCAAACTCAAACATCTCAACCATGCTCGAAGGGAAAGTCGCCGGTGTTGAAATTACATCCGACGGACAACCCGGAGCTGACCCAATTGTACGTATTCGTGGTATCGGTTCATTCGGCAGCACAGCACCGCTTTATGTTATCGATGGAGTACCAATGGGAACAACAATTCGCGACTTCTCACCAAACGACATCGAAACGCTTCAGGTACTTAAAGATGCTTCTGCTGCTGCAATTTATGGTTCACGTGCAGCTAACGGGGTGGTTATCATCACCACAAAGCAAGGTAAGAAGAACCAGGCAATGAAGATCGATTACAGCGGTTATATGGGTGTCGACCAGGTACAGAATGGGGTGTATGATGTTATGGATTCAAAACAATATGGTAAGTTTGTTACCCAGGCATACGGCAATAGTGGCATGGATGTTCCTGCCGGATACGATCCTGCAAATGCTAAATATATCGATCCAGCCCAAGTTAACACAGATTGGTTCAAAGAGGTATTCAAAAAAGGGGTTCGTCAGAATCATAACATAAACATGTCAGGTGGTGGCGCTAACAATACTTACAACATTGGTCTTGACTATTATGGTCAGAAAGGAACAATGGTAGGTGCCGGTCCTAACTTTGACCGTTACACTGGCCGTGTAAGCAATACGATGGATGTTAAGTTTATCAAATTCAAAACCAACATTGTGTTTAGCCACAGCAGTCAGGACAACATGGCACTGAGTAACGCCAACGAGTACGTTCAGGGTCTATATGGCGCGCAATATCCGGTAATGGCTTCGGCACTTCTGCTACCTCCATCCATTAAGGCGTACGATAAATCAACCTGGGTTCTTGACGATAAAATTTCGTCAGCATCGGATTACACCTACGACTCTTATGGTTATGGGACTTACTACGATAACATTCAAGGTGACCTGCGTGCAACAAACGTATTATTGCTCAATAGCTTACTAAAGAGAAACACAACTGTTGACCGTATTGTTTCATCAGGTTCTGCAGATGTTGACCTTATTAGCATGCTTGGTCTCAATAGCAGCAACAATAAGTTGCATTACAACATTAACTTATCGTACAGCAAAACCAATGCAAAGGATTTTACATTCGTCCCTGCATTTATACAGAGCACAACAAACTACTTATCTAAGAGTAATGAGAACCTTTCAGAAGGATACCGTAGTTATAGCGATGCACTTATAGAAAACACAATAAACTATGAAGGTAAATTTGGACGTAATCACATCAATGCAGTTGTTGGACAAACATTCGAGCGCGAACTCTTTCACACCCTCACCGGCAAAGGTGTTAACTTGCCAGAACCATATTATTTAGAGATAAACAATGCGGAGAAGACATCTGCAGCAAGTTTTGAATCCGAACACGTATTGGCATCCTATATCGGTCGTATGAACTACGATTTCGATGATAAATACCTTATTTCAGTAACCACACGTCGTGATGGTTCCAGTCGTCTTTCTTCGAATGACCGTTGGGGCTGGTTCCCTTCTGTATCAGGTGGCTGGCGTATCGACCGCGAAAAATTCTTCCCTGTAGCCAAATCGATCATCAACCTGCTCAAGGTTCGTGGAAGTTATGGTGTACTTGGAAATGAGAATATTGGCGATTACCAGTATATGGATGTAATGTCGAGAGGCAACTACACCTATAGCTTTGGAAACAGTAAGGTTACCGGTTCTGCAATATCAAACTATGTAAATACAGCCATCCGGTGGGAAAAGAAGAAAACTGTTGACGGTGGTCTCGACCTCGGAATGTTCAACAATCAGTTGGAGTTTACTTTCGACTGGTTTAAGTCAACATCAGAAGATCTTCTTTATAGTGTAGCGGTTCCAACCAATGCAGGTGCTACCAACGGAACAGTAACGATGAACGCTGCAACAATGGTAAACTCCGGTCTTGAGTTTATGCTTGCCTATCACAATCATCAACACGCCGTTAAGTTTGACCTTTCGACAAACTTATCTGCCATCAAAAACGAGGTAACAAAGTTGGGCGTATCGAACGAGCCTCGCATGGATGGCAACAGCCGCACTGAGGTAGGTCGTGAAGTTGGTTCATTCTATGGATATATTTCTCAAGGTATCTTCCAGACTCAATCAGAAATAGACAACCGTGTCAACTCAAAAGGACAACACATTAATCAAAACGGAGCACAACCGGGCGACGTTATCTATTCAGACTTAAACAACGATGGTGAAATTACCAATGCAGACCAAAAATACCTTGGTAGCGGAATAGCAAAGATTCATTACGGTTTCAACGCCCGTGCTGAATGGAAAGGCTTTGATTTGAGCGTATCTACTTATGGAGCAGCTGGATTCAAAGCTGTAGATTTTGTTGACGTTGCATTACACAGCTCATACGGTCCAATGAACAAGAGCGTGGATCAATTGAATGCCTGGACATCGACCAACACAAAAACATCTGTGCCTCGCGTGGCCTACAAATCGAACGGTTCAATCACGAACGATATGTTTAGCCAGCGTTTTATTCAGGACGCATCTTATCTGAAAATTGCAAACATTGAATTTGGTTATAACTTCCCTAACAGCTGGTTTGGTAGCTATGTTAACGGGGTTCGTTTGTATGCATCGGCTCAAAATTTGGTTACTTTGTCTAAATACAAAGGTTACAACGTTGACTTCGCCGGAGGTACATTCACTCCTGGTTACAACTATTGTTCGTATCCAACACCACGAACTGTAATGTTCGGAGTACACTTCTCGTTCTAAAAAAATAATCTAAAAAATAGGATACACTATGAAAAGTTTAACTATAATTCTAACAATGTTGGCGCTTATTGGAGGCATGACAGCCTGTAATAAAGAACTCAATGTTCAGAACCCAAATAATCAGACTACTTACGATTTTGGCAATACAGAATCAGATCTTCAGGAGGCTGTCATCGCCACCTACAACCGAATACGACTTGAAGGTACATTTGCCCGCGTTGGGTATACGTTGGATGCTGTGCGTGGCGACGAAGTTTGGAACTCATCTCAACAATGGTATTTAGAGTACGATAACCTCAATTCTCCCGGTACAATCGGAATCGGTGACGAGTGGCCATGGCGAGATAATTACCATGTAGTAAACCGTGCAAACTTTATATTGTCGAAAGTCGACGGTGTTAAAATGTCGGACGATTCTCATAATCAGATTGCCGGTCAGGCTCTATTTCTCAGATCATTGGCATACTACGAATTGGCTACCTATTACCAGACCGTACCATTGATTACTGACTATGCCTCGTATTCAGACATCAATACCATGTACGCATCCAATAGCACTCAAGATCAGGTGTTTGACCAAATCGAAAAAGACCTCGCAAAAGCTATGCAAATGTTGCCAACGCGTGCCAAAGGTGGCGAATGGGCCAAGGGTCGTGCGACAAGCGGTGCTGCTGCCGGATATTTGGCTCGCGCACTGATGTTCCGTCATAAATATCCTGAGGCTTATACTGTATTGAAGGATATCATCGGGGGAAAGTACGGAAATTATGCACTTACCGCCGATTATGGTGACAACTTCCGAGAAGGTATGTCATACGAAAATAATAAAGAGAGCCTTTTCGAAGTTCAATTTATGGACTTTGGTACAGGTGGCACCGATGAAGAGTGGACTCCGGTAAATATAAGTTCTCAGGCAACTCAGGGGCATGCTGTGGAAAGCAACTACGCTTCTCAGGCTTTGGGTAGTTGGGGAGATTTGGCAGGTGCACCCTGGTTATATAACCTTTTCAGAAAAGAGAACAGTACCGATGGCCGTTTAGACCCACGTTTATACTGGACATTGGTTACATTCGAAACTGAATATAGTGGCTATACGGGAGCTAAAACTGCGGCCTATCCGAATGGCGATCCCCGGTGCAATACGATTTACAAACAAGACATCACTGTTACACCTATATCGAACACTGCCCAGGGTGGTATCTCAATTGCGAAGTTCACCAATGCAAGAAACAATATCTACAGTTCTATAACTAACGGATTGCATTGTGGAGTCAACCTGCGCCTTATGCGTTTTAGTGATGTTTTACTGCGTGCAGCAGAATGTGAAAATGAAATTAATGGTGCAACTCAGACTGCTATCGATTACATTAACATCGTAAGACAACGTGTTGCACTTAAAAATCTTCAGGTTTCCGACTTCCCGACAAAAGATGCGCTTTTCGAACAAATTGCAAATGTTGAGCGTCCCAAAGAATTCGGTTGTGAAAACGGACGTGGTATCGATTTACTCCGCTGGGGATTCTTCTATGATGCAAGCCGTTTAAATCAGCTAGTTCAGCATGCATATTACAAGCTCGATGGTAAAGCTACAACAGATGAGCTTACTGCTCAAACTGCCAGCGCTTCATCATTCCAATATTATTATAAAGGACATGAATATTTCCCAATATTTCAAGGGACTTTGAATGCCAACCCGAATCTTAAAGGTAACTCTGCAAACAACAATGAAGATAATGGACCTGCCTTCATCGCTAAATGGCCGGTTCATCCAAGGGTAAATTAGGAATAATTCTCTAAATTAGAGACTTCCTTATCGGCCTGTTTTTTTAGTGTAGATAAGGAAGTCTCTTAAATATAAAACATATTGCTATGAGAATAAAGTACATACTGATTTTATCTGTCTGCGTAGCTGCAATTTCGTTTGAAGGGTGCAAAAAGGATATTAAGCCGATTGTGGAACCACCACCGCCTAACCCGGGTATAAACTACACCATTCCGACATACGCCGACGATTATTCATCCATAGCATCATGGTCAAGCAGAAACAAGTGGAATCTGGCCAACGTTCACGACCCCTCTGTTGCCTACTACAACGGATATTATTATATGTACGGCACCGATGCTTCGTATGGTAATGAGGCAGTAGGACACGGACATTTTCAAGGCAAACGATCAACCGATTTGGTGAATTGGGAATGGGTAGGTGGACCATTTTATGCAGCACCCTCCTGGGTAGCCGACTCACTCAACGCCATACGTTCGCGCATGGGTCTCGCAGCCATTGTCAAAGAGAACATAGTATATGACTTTTGGGCTCCCGTAGTACGCCGGGTCAACGTTGGAGGAAAAGATATCTTACGTATGTACTATAGCATAGTGGTCGATAACTATATTAAGACCGGGAATGCCAACACACCAGCCAACTTTGATGGAAGCTGGTCGGAACGCGCCTTTATTGGCATGTGCGAATCGACTGATCCCGTTGGAGCTGCCTGGACCGACAAGGGTTTTGTAACCTGTTCATCATCCGATCGTGGCAAAAACTACAATCGAACCGGTTTATCGGATTGGAGCGCATACTTCTACTACAACGCCATCGACCCTACATTTATTGTTACACCTGAGGGGAAACATTACCTGATACATGGCTCGTGGCACAGCGGCTTCGCACTATTGCAACTTGATGCGACAACCGGCAAACCGCTTAAACCTCTCGGTGAGCCTTACGCAAACAGCGCAAGTGAATTATCAGCCCGTTATGGTTTGAGAATTGGCACACGCACAGCCGGGTCACGTTGGCAAGGCAGTGAAGCTCCCGAGATCATCTACAAAGATGGTTTCTACTATTTGTTTATGGCTTACGATGGCCTTGACATTCCATACAATACACGAGTGGTCAGAAGCGCAAACATTGAAGGTCCGTACCTCGACATCACAGGACGAAACTTTACCAGCGGAAGCGGTGACTGTTATCCAATAGTTACCCATCCTTACAAATTCAATCTTAGCAACGGATGGGTAGGTATCTCACACTGCTGTATCTTCCAAAAGGAAAGTACCAACGAATGGTTCTATATGTCGCAAGGACGATTGCCTGTCAATGTTGGCGGCAACGCCTACTCCAATGCCATAATGATGGGGAACGTACGCCGTATTGTATGGTGTCCGGCCTCTTCAGGCGAACCCGACAACCTGTGGCCAATTGCATTGCCTGAACGTTATGCAGCTGTACCTGATTATGGTACTATAACCAAAGACTCGCTTGCAGGAACCTGGGAGCACATAAACCTTAAGTACACATATGGTCAGCAGGATGGCGCCGCTGCGCTAACCCTCAAGGCTGACGGCACATTGTCGGGAGCACTAACAGGTAATTGGAGCTACAATGCAACAAAAAAGCAACTCACAATGGGCCAGATTATTGTTTGCGTTGAACGTGAAGTCGATTGGGAAGCCAACCCACGCCGTGTAACATTTGTATATGCCGGAACTGAAAAAAATCTAAATGCAACCTATTGGGGCAAAAAGACAAAATAATATGAACAGAGATGCAACGCAAATGAAAGCATTTAGAAGTTTTGTATTTGTCCTTCTTGGGTTTGTAGTTGGGGTGCAGGGTCATGCACAATCCATTATCGTGCACGACCCTGTAATGATTAGGCAGAATGATACGTATTATTTGTTTTGCACCGGGAGGGGAATTTCAGTATTCTCTTCACCTGACATGAAAAACTGGAAGAAAGAAGAACCAGTTTTTGCTCAGGCTCCGCAATGGGCTGCTGGAGCAATCCCAACTTTTAAAGGGCACATTTGGGCTCCGGACATTAGCTATTTTAACGGACAATACTATTTGTACTACTCAGTTTCAGCTTTTGGAAAGAATACCTCATGCATCGGTTTAGTTACCAACAGAACCCTTAACCCATCCGATCCGGCATTCAGGTGGATCGATCACGGGAAAGTAATACAGTCAGTACCGGGTGAGACCAACTGGAATGCTATAGATCCAAATTTTATTCTTGATGAAAACGGAACTCCGTATTTATGTTTCGGCTCATTCTGGGACGGATTGAAACTCGTAAAACTTTCACCCGATGCGATGAACGTTGCCGAAGATCTTCGTCATATTCCGACCATTGCTTCCAGGAAGTCTGATCCCAATAGTGTCAATCCACCATCAATTGACAATAATCCGGTTGATGCGGGAGGAAATGCTATCGAGGCTCCGTTTATCTTCCGAAAAGGTGACTACTATTATTTATTTGCTTCGATAGACTATTGTTGTAAAGGGGTTAACAGCACCTATAAAATGATTGTTGGTCGCGCTTCAAAACTGACCGGACCTTACACCGATCAATCCGGGAAAGCGATGGCCAAAGGTGGAGGAACAATTCTGCTTCAGGGTGATACTGATTGGTATGGTGTAGGGCATAATGCTGTAGTAAATTTTGATGGATCAGATTATCTGGTTTTTCATGGTTATGATGCCCATGACAACGGCAAACCAAAGCTGAATATCCGGAAACTGAATTGGAATAAAGACGGGTGGCCTGTAATTGATGACAATTATTCATTAAAATAATTTTATAAGTAAAATGATAATTCAAGAAAGAATCAGAAATATTTTAGGGTTGATACTCTTAACCATCAGCATTGGTATAACGGCTTTTACTTCTGAGGCTCAAAATGCGCGGATCAAAATTGATATTGATCGCAAGATCGGTGAAGTCGATAAAAACCTTTATGGGAATTTCGTGGAGCACCTTGGCCGTTGTGTTTATGGTGGAATTTACGAAGAGGGTTCATCACTTGCGGATGACAAAGGGATTCGCCTGGATGTCTTGGAAGCAGTGAAAGATCTCAATGTTGCCATTACCCGCTATCCGGGGGGAAATTTTGTTTCAAACTACCACTGGAAAGACGGTATTGGACCCAAAGACCAGCGTCCTCCCCGTATGGAGCTGGCCTGGGAACGTCTGGAAACGAACCGTTTCGGAACCGATGAGTTTGTGAATTACGCACATCGGATGAATACCGAACCTTATTTCTCAGTAAATATGGGTACAGGCACCATCGAAGAGGCGCAGCAATGGGTTGAATACTGCAATGTCAAAGGTGGTCCCTACTATGCAGAAATGCGAAAAAAGAACGGTTATCCCGAACCATACAACATAAAATACTGGAGTCTGGGAAACGAGATGGATGGTTTCTGGCAAATGGGGCACCTGAATGCCGAAGATTACAGCAAGAAGGCGCGGGAAGCAGGAAAACTTATGAAACTTACTTCACCGGATATTAAGCTCATTGCTGCTGGCTCGTCAAACTATCGCCCTGAGGCAGATCCCAACGAATGGAATGCAACAATCCTCCATGAACTTCGTGATGTAATTGATTATCTGGCACTTCACATGTACGTCGGGAATCCTGACAATAATTATTACAATTTTATTTCCACCCCTCGTGTACTTGAAGAGAGGACCCGCGTTGTAAAAGGGATGATTGACCGCGAGATGCAGAATGCAAAACGCGGTAACCGTCCACCTATCTATATCGCCTGGGATGAGTACAATATTTGGTACCGTGCCAGGGCAGATAAAAATATGGCAGGAACAAGAGCGCTTGAAGAACATTACAATCTCGAAGATGCATTGGTCATTTCGGGCTTTCTCAATGCCTTCATCCGAAATGCAGACATTGTAAAAATGGCCAATATGGCGCAGCTGGTCAATGTAATTGCCCCAATATTCACCAGCGAAAAGGGAATGTTTAAACAGTCGATTTATTATCCGCTTCAGTTGTTCGCCAAAAACATGCATGGAACGGCACTTGACCTACACGTAGACTGTGAAACTTATAACACCGAAAAATTCTTCATCGGTCTGGGCGAATCGACAACACAGCAAAAGAACGTCCCATTTTTGGATGTGTCGGCAACATACCTGAATAATGAACTCAGTTTATGCGTGGTTAACCGCAATAAAGAGAAAGCTATTACTGCCGACATGATTGCACAGGAAGGGCTGTTCAATGGTGATTTTGAGGTGCTCGAAGTTAACGGTCCCGATATTAAATCAGAAAATGACTTTGGAAAAACGACTGTTGAAACGATCAAAAAACCTTCAATTAAGATTAAGAAAACAACTAAATTCTCCTATAGCTTTGCACCACATTCCATTACGATGATAAAAGGATCTATTGAAAAATAATAGTTTATAATTGTATTTTTAGATCAAATTATAACATCCATCTAATCGTTTAAAAATGAAAAAAATATTTTCCGCCAAAATCCTGATTCTGGCATTGGGTATATTAATCATCGCCGGTTCCTGCGCCCCAAAAGAACTGGGTCAAGCATCAGGAACAGTTACCAAACAACTTTTTGGTAAACTCCCCGATTCATCGGTTGCAGATATTTACACATTAATCAATCATTCAGGAGTTACCCTAAAAGTGACGAACTACGGAGGGAGAATTACCTCATTACTTGTTCCTGATAAAACCGGAAAACCGGGTGATATCGTCCTGGGATTTGATAGTCTTTCAGGATATCTTGCAAACAATCCCTATTTCGGCGCCATTGTCGGACGCTACGGAAACCGAATTGCCAAAGGAAAATTTGAAATTGATGGAAACCAATACACCCTTGTGCAAAACAACGGTGTTAATGCATTGCATGGCGGGATAAAAGGGTTTGACAAAGTAATCTGGAAATGTGAAGATTTTAAAACGGAGAAATCGGTCGGCATTAAATTAAGCTATCTGAGCCAGGATGGTGAAGAGGGATATCCCGGAAATCTAAATTCAGTGGTAACTTACACATTGACTGATGACAACCAACTAATATTCGAGTACAGTGCAACCTCCGATAAGTCAACCCCCATCAACCTGACTCAACACAGTTATTTTAACCTTGCAGGCCAGGGAGATATCAAGGGACACGAGGTAATGATTGCTGCATCAAAATATACCGTTGTAGACAATACCCTAATCCCAACGGGTGAACTGCGTGATGTTAAGGGGACACCCTTTGATTTTACTGCGGTTAAGACTATCGGGCAAGATCTGGCAGCAACGGGAGGAACCCCACTTGGATTCGATCATAACTATGTACTTAATACAAAAAAGATCAAAGATTTGGCAGTTCGGGTAGTTGAGCCAATAAGTGGAAGAATCATGGAAGTTTACACCGATCAGCCCGGCGTTCAATTTTACACCGGTAATTTCCTGGATGGAACCTTAACCGGCAAAAATGCGAATGTATATAAACAACATTCCGGGTTCTGTTTCGAAACGCAACATTTTCCCGATTCTCCGAATCACCCTGACTTTCCAACAGCAATTCTTAAACCGGGGGAAACATATCATACCACAACGATTTATAAATTTTCTGCCAGATAGTTTTGGAAATCTATGGAGAAAATTTTATCCATAGAGGATAAACTCATTGCACCATTGTTGTAAAACCTTATTTAGATTTTCAAACCTTAGTAGGAAATTATGGTGTCTGTAAAATCCAACCTTATTACCTTATTCATCATTTAATAAGGTAATAAGGTTTGTTATAACCTTGAAATCTGGCTACTAAGGTTTAAAAAAAAGAAAATAAGGTTTTTACAAACTGCTTGTTTTACGAGGCATTAAGTAAGGAGAATAAATAAATGTCGTATTTTAGATTCAAAAGAATTACAAAGATTGAAACAAATTTTAAACAATCAGCATACGACATTTTACGAACATCAACTTAATCCTTATCAATCCATAATAATTATCAATGAAACACCTTACATTCCTTTTAATCCTACTGGTTAATTTCTTTACCTTATTTTCACAGGAGTCAGTATTCAACCTTAGTAGCCCAAATGGGAAGATTAAAGCTCAGGTAAATCTGTCATCGGATGGATCACCAACTTATACCATTAATTTTAATGGCAAACAGGTATTGGGAGAATCAACGTTGGGGATTAAGCTTTCGGATGGTGATTTTACAAAAGGGCTCAAGTTAGAATCCGTATCAGCAGTTCAATCAGTGCATGACGAATACACCCTTTTTTCAGGAAAAAGAAAACAGTGTACCTATACCGGAAATGAAAGATCAGTCCGGTTTTCAAATTCAAATCACGAAACTGTTGAATTGATTTTCAGACTTTCGGACGATGGTGCTGCATTCCGATATTTCTTACCGGAGAAATCAGAAACAGTCCGAAAAATAATTGAAGAAAACACCTCATTCCAGTTGACCTCCGGCTCTAAAATTTACATGAGTCCATGTCAGGACCTGTACATGGGATGGTGTAATTCGCAACCCTCCTACGAAGATTATTATTTTCAGGGTGAAAATATTGGCAAACCATCTCCTTACAATGCAGGCTGGGTCTTTCCTGCACTTTTCAATAAAGATAATACGTGGATACTTTTAACTGAAACCGGCCTTGATGGCACTTATTGCGGGACCCGGCTTGAGCAATTATCAACAAACGGAAACTACAAAATCGCTTTCCCGCAGGAGGGTGAACGAACCTCTCCCCTCGCCCCCCTTTATCCGGAATCCAAAACTCCCTGGCTTACCCCGTGGAGAATCATTGCGATTAGTGATGGACTTAAAACATTGATGGAGTCAACCCTCGAAACCGATCTGGCAATCCCTGCAAAACAAGCCGACTACTCATTTGTAAAACCGGGTCGTGCTTCGTGGAGCTGGATCATGAAAAAGGACGAATCGATAACCTATGATATTCAAAAAAACTACATCGACTGGTCTGCTTCCATGAATTGGGAGTATTGCCTGATTGATGTTGACTGGGACACAAAGATTGGATACGATAAAATTAAAGAACTTGCCGATTATGCAGCCGCAAAAAATGTAGGACTTATCCTGTGGTACAATTCATCTGGAAGCTGGAATACAGTGACTTATCACCCAAAAGACCGGTTGCTCTTTAATCTGAACAGGGAAGCTGAGTTTAAACGGATCAGTGAGATGGGAATTAAAGGGATAAAGGTCGATTTCTTTGGGGGCGATGGTCAGTCAATGATGAAGTATTACAACGACATCATGGAGGATGCCCTCAAATATAAGCTATTGGTAAATTTTCATGGTGCAACCTATCCGAAAGGGTGGCAGCGAACCTATCCCAATTTAGTTACTATGGAGGCGGTGCGGGGATTTGAGAACGTAACCTTTGATCAGGAATGGGCAGATCTGGAGGCAAATCATTGCTGTATGCTTCCTTTCACGCGTAATGTCTTCAGCCCGATGGATTTCACCCCTGTTAATCTGACCGAGGTGCCCGGGTTAAAGCGCAAAACATCAAGTGCATTCGAGCTTGCCCTTTCGGTAATTTTCCAGTCGGGGATTCAACATTGGGCTGAAAGTCCTGAAGGGATGGCGACTGTTCCCGATTATATCCGGGAATACATGAGTTTGATTCCAACCACATGGGATGAGACCCGTTTTATCGATGGTTATCCGGGAAAATATGTGGTGATGGCCCGCAAATCGGGCACGACGTGGTATATCGCAGGTATTAACGGCGAAGAGACGGAAAGAGAGATCAACATTGTACTACCATTTAATTCAAAAATAGCCAATGGCAACCTCTTTACCGATGGAATTACCAACCGTTCATTTTTAAAATCGGCGGTTCACTTTAAAAAAGGAGAAAAGGTTAAACTGAAGATGAAGCCCACAGGTGGATTTGTAATTAAGGTGGACGAGTAAACGGGAATAGATGATTTATTTGAAATTACTTAATTTTTGTCATAGAGGTAAAGTGAAGGGAACACCGATGACTCAGATGCTAAGGACAACCCCTAACCGAATGAACAATCCATAAAACCTGTTCAATCTGTGTCATCTGTGTTCAAAAAAAGGGAACACGGATAAATATTATATCCCTAATTATTCCGAAGAAAAACCTGTTTATCCCGAATAATTCTTTCCTAAGTATCACTAAATTTGTAACGGAAAATAATCCGTATTTTGAGTCAATAATTTAACGGAGAACAGAATGATAAAAAATTTAGAAATAAAAAAAATCATACTGGCATGGGCATTTGGCCTCATAATTCTCTTTGGCTGTCAGAAACCCATCATTCAGGAATTAATCACTGATCCTGGAACGTCCAATATGAAGATCATTCCATCAGCACCAACAATCCGGGATGATATAAAACTGGTGATATATGATGACTGCAACTATAATATCCTCAAGGGAATAACCCGGAATGGAAATACCATTCATGTTGTAAAGCAATTTAACAGCATGATGAAATGGCCTTGCTTTATAAAAAATGATACAATCAAAATCGGGAAGTTAGCTCAGGGAGGGTATATCCTGAATTATAAGCTTTTGGATATTGCCTCTACCCCACCCCGGACATCGCTGAATCTGAATTTTAATCTGATTGTAGCTCAATAATTACCCCCATCCTGAGGGATTTAAGCCATTTAACCGAACGGGAACGACTTCCTTTCTTGTTATATCTCCGTAAACAAACACTTTTTTTATCTCTGGTCTTGCTTGTTCGTTTTGAGATTTACCGAATTTTGTAATGTTAGGAAACAGGAAAAAAAATAATGTCGCATTTGGCTAATTGACATCTTTTTTAAATGTCAATTAGCCAAATGCGACATTAAATCTTTGCTATTAATTAATCAACCTAAGGTTTTATCAATGCCATATCAGCAGTAGAACCCTTAATAACCAATTCAATGATCACATCGTTTTCATTTTTGTAATTTGTCGGAAGAGAGAAAATAAACTTATTATTCTCTTTTTTGAATGCAATATTAGCTGAAGTTCCGAATAATTTTGCTGACACAATCTTGTTTTCAAATGCCGGAAGGGCGATCGATGTCTGTCCGTTTAAAAGGTGAAGGAATATTTTATTGCTTTTACGGGTACTGACAAAGTCACCTTTGATCGGAAGATAAGGGCCACCTTCAGTTCCATAAACACTTTCACCATAAAATTTTGTCCAACTGCCAATTTCGGCAAACAGTTTTTTCTGCGCTTCTTCAATGGTGCCGTCAGGGCTTGGCGCCATATCCAGCAGGTAATTTCCATTTCTTCCGGCTATCTTAACCATG
>CANJNY010000067.1 GCA_947475715.1 Prolixibacteraceae bacterium | reverse complement strand
TACCGTAACGGTTACTTCAGCAACGATAACGGGTACGCTGACAGTTTGCGGTACCGGCACGACCCAGCTTACGGGCTCGGGTACCGCCGATGCGACCGCACCATGGACATCAGCCACACCGGCTGTTGCAACGGTAGATATTAATGGTCTTGTCACGGGTGTTACTGCGGGAACAACCTTAATCACCTATTTGGATGCTAATGGATGTAGCTCAAATGTTACTGTAACTATTGCTGCTGCACCAGTTCCTGTGATCACCGGATCAGCTGCTGTTTGTGCCGGTACAACAGGTTCAGTTTACAGTGTCACTGCCATCACCGGCGACACCTATGTCTGGAGTGTGGTTGGCGGAACTGTTACTGCCGGAGCCGGTACAGCCTCGATCACCGTAACCTGGGGCGCCGGAGTATCTGGTACTGTCGACGTTACCGAAACGATAACAGCTTCTAATTGTGCTACTGCTGCCGCTCAGTTTGCATTGACCATTAATGCCTTACCAACACCGGTTATTACCGGATCAGCTGTTGTTTGTACAGGGGCAACCGGATCAATATACAGCGTCCCTGTCGTTACAGGAAATAACTATGTATGGAGTGTCGTTGGAGGAACAATTACGGCCGGAGCCAGCACGGCTTCAATCACGGTAACCTGGGGAACCGGAGTATCAGGAACAGTCGATGTTACTCAAACTAATGGAATAACAACCTGTTCCGCTGCCGCCACTCAGGTAGCAGTAACGATCAATCCGTTGCCTGTTGTTTCATTTACTGCTCAACCTGGAGCAACTGCAAGTGTGATCACGAACGTGACTTATACTACTCAGGCCGGAATGACCAATTATTTATGGGTATTCCCGGGTGTTTCAGGAGTCGATTACTCAATTATCTCCGGTGGAACGACAACCAGCAATACTGTTACTTTGCAATATCTGACAACCGGAAGCAAGATTGTTACAGTTAATTACACCAATGTCAATGGTTGTGCTGCTTCGGTGGCTACATTCTCAACGGCTACTACGGTAGGTGCTTATTCAACGATAACTATCACACCAGCAGATGTCCATAAAACGTATGGTTCAGTACTTACCGGACCATTATCTGCAACAGCCTTCACAGTTACGGGTACATTGCTGCCAGGAGATAATATTGCTTCAATTATCCTGAATTACGGAACCGGGGCTCCTGCTGCTGCTGCAATAGGGACCTACGCAGGTTCTGTAACTCCATCAGCTGCAACGGGAACATTTAATCCAATATATTATAATATTGTTTATGCTCCGGGTAATTTAATTGTTGATCCTGCCCTATTGACCATAGCCGCCAATAATGTTACAAAGAATTTTGGCACAGCAATTACCGGAGGAACAGGTTCAACTGCCTTTACTGCAGTTGGTTTGCTGAATGGTCAAACTATCGGCTCGCTCACTATCGCCTATGGAACGGGTGCTTTGGCTTCTGATGCAGTGGGATCGTATACCGGTTCTGTAACTGCTTCAGCAGCAGTTGGAGGAACCTTCACCGCCAGTAACTATACGATTACCTATGTTGCCGGAAATATTACTGTAACTCCTGCAGGTACCCTGACGATTACTGCTAATAATGTTAGCAAGAATTATGGTACTATCATTACTAATGTCACCGGCTCGGTTGATTTCACTGCTGTAGGATTGTTAAACGGCGAAACTATAGGTTCTGTATCTTTGGCTTTTGGCCCGGCCGCTGCCTTAAATGGTGCAGTCGGATTTTATCCGGGTACTGTAATACCGTCAGCCGCAACCGGAGGAACATTTAACCCTGCAAATTACACATCCGTTGTTTATACCGCAGGTAGTCTTAATGTTACTCCAACCCCGCTCACCATCACAGCCAACACGATTACCAAAAGCTTTGGAGCGGTACTTACCGGTGGCACTGGTTCAGCTGCCTTTACTTCTGCAGGTTTAAAGAATGGCGAGACAATTGGCTCAGCAACAAGTGTATATGGTGCCGGATCTGCTGCTATCGATGCTGTTGGAACGTATACTGGTTCGGCTGGTGTATCCGCTGCGACAGGTGGAACCTTTACTCCATCCAATTACACGATCACCTATGTCTCCGGAGATATCATTGTTAGTCCGGCTGGTACGCTGACTATCATCGCTAATAATGTAACCAAGACCTTTGGTACTGCCCTTACAAGTGGCACCGGATCTACTGCCTTCACGGCTGTGGGATTGGTTAACGGGGAGACGATTGGCTCTGTTTCAATCGCTTATGGTTTAGGTTCTGCGGCAACAGCTGCCGTCGGAACTTATAACGGGACAATTACCGTGTCAGCGCCGACCGGAGGAACCTTTAATCCTGCAAATTATACATCAATAATTTATACCGCAGGTAATATCACGGTTACCCCTGCTGGCTTGACTGTAACTGCCAATAACGTGACGAAGAATTTTGGTGCCCTTCTCACAGGCGCACCAGGTTCGACAGCCTTTACCACGACCGGTTTGCAAAATGGCGAGGCAATTGGTACAGTTACCGTTGCTTACGGAGCAGGTGCATTAGCTGCCGATCCTGTCGGAACATATCCTGGTTCTGTAACAGTATCGGCCCCTACCGGGGGTACTTTTTTAGCCGGAAACTACACGATAACCTATATTGCGGGTAATCTTTCTGTAAATGCCGCCGGCACCCTGACAATTACTGCAACGAATGTTACCAAGACTTACGGCGCACTGCTTACCGGAGGTGCAGGTTCTGTGGCCTTTACTGCGGTAGGCCTTCTGAATGGCGAGACCATCGGTTCGGTGTCTATTGCCTATGGACCGGGAGCTGCAGCAAATGCTTCAGCAGGAACCTATACCGGTTCGGTAACACCATTCGCAGCAACCGGCGGGACATTTAATCCGGCAAACTATTTGTCGATCGTTTACAACATTGGTAACATCATTGTGAACCCTGCCGCACTTACAATCACCACCAATAGTATAATCAAGAACTTCGGAACCGCCATTGCCGGCGCTGCAGGTTCGACAGCGTTTACATCAGCTGGATTGGTAAATGGTGAGACTATTGGTTCAATAACGACTGCTTATGGAACTGGTTCTGCAGCCAACGATCCGGTTGGAACCTATACCGGTTCTGTCACTGGATCTTCACCAACAGGTGGTACATTTACGGCAGGTAACTATACAATATCGTATGTAGCCGGTAATATTATTGTTAATCCGGGAGGTACACTGACCATCACAGCGTTAAATGTTAACAAGACCTATGGCACAGCAATTACCGGAAGTACAGGCTCAACTGCGTTTACATCCGTCGGTTTATTGAACGGGGAGACTATTGGTACGGTAACAATTTCCTATGGCACCGGAGCGACAGCCGCGTCAGCAGTCGGAACCTATACCGGCTCTGTAACGCTATCCGCAGCAACCGGCGGGACATTTAATCCGGCAAATTATAATATTGTTTATGTACCGGCGAATATTATCGTTGATCCGACTGCCCTGACAGTTACAGCTACTGATGTCCATAAGTCATTTGGTGCAACATTAGTGGGTGGGGCAGGTTCGACTGCCTATTCCTCAGTTGGGTTGCAGAATGGCGAAACCATAGGATCGGTTAGCATAACCTATGGTGCTGGTGCTGCTGCTGCTGATCCTGTCGGGACCTATAACGGCTCAGTTATCCCATCAATAGCATCAGGTGGTACTTTTAGCGGAGCAAATTATACGATTACCTATATTAATGGAAATCTTTTTGTTGATCCTGCCGGTACGCTAACTATTTCTGCAAAGAGCATCAATAAAACTTATGGTGATGTTTTAAGTGATTCATTAGTTTCGACTCAATTTACGGTCTTTGGTCTGGTAAATGGAGAGACGATCAGTTCTGTATCTATGACTTATGGTGCAGGCTCTGCCGGTACAGCAGCTGTAGGGACTTATAACAATTCAGTTACACCATCCAATCCAAAGGGAACCTTTAACCCTGCAAACTATACTGCAATAAATCTTGTTAAAGGAAATATAATTGTTGGAAAGAGGACCTTGACTATTTCTGCAAACAGTCAAAGCCATGTGTATGGTACGATGCTTACTGGTCATGGTTTGGCCTCGTCAGCCTTTACCGCTTCAGGATTACAAAATGGAGAAACTATTACTTCGGTGATTCTTTCGCTGGGTACAGGCAAACTACCAACTGCTAATGTTGGAACCTATACCGGTTCGGTGACTGTTTCTGCGCCTGTCGGAACGGTCAATGCATCCAATTACGCGATAAGCTATACTAATGGAGATATCATTGTAACTCCGGCTCAGTTGACCATTACGGCAAAAGATGTGACAAAGAGCTTCGGCCATTTCCTTCCTGATAATCCTGCTTCCACCGCTTTTGTTGCAGTTGGCTTGCAGAACAGTGAGACTATTGGATCGGTTAAAATCGTTTATGGGGATGGGGCACTGGCCTCTGCTCCATCCGGATCATATACCGATCAGATTGGAATTTCGGCGGCTGTAAATGGAACATTTATCGCAAGTAACTATCAGATTGTCTATGTTCCCGGAACTCTGTTTGTGGGGCTACCACCGTGGCTTACTGTTACAGCAGAAAACAAAAGCAAGTGCTTTGATGGTACGACCTATTCGGCTGGCGATTACAGTGTAACCTATAGCGGCTTTATTGATGGCGATACCCCGGTAATATTGGGCGGTTCCTTAATCATCGAAGGATCGGCAAAAACTGCGACCGGTGTTGGAAGTTATACCATTACTCCAAGAGGATTTACTTCGGATAAATATTCGTTTATCTATGTTAATGCTACCCTGTTGATTAATGCTGGTCCATTACTTAATATCACCAATCCACCAGCCATTTGCGCTCCTGGAACAGTGGATCTTACCCTTAGCAGTGTGACAACCGGCAGTGCATCGGGATTAACATTGACCTATTGGAAAGATTTGTATTCCACGGTAGCTTATACAACACCCTCCACCGCAACTGCAGGTACTTATTATATTATGGGAACTAATTCTGAAGGTTGTTCTACGATAAAACCTGTTATTGTAACAGTTAATCCTATTCCGATGCTTAATATTACCAATCCATCGGCGGTTTGTACACCAGCTACAGTAAACCTTACCGCGGGCAGTATTACTGCAGGGAGTACTCCCGGTACAGTTTATTCATACTGGTCCGATTCAAATGCGACAAACGGATTGGGATCACCTTCTTCCGTAACTTCCGGTACCTATTATATTAAGGGAACTTCAGCTTTAGGATGTTATTCCATCGAGTCCGTAACGGCTTTGGTTAATCCAATTCCGGAGCCAATGATTTCCGGAAAATCCAATCCTTGTATCGGGGAATTTCAAACCTACAAGACAGAACCTGGCAGGACCGGATATGAATGGATTGTTAATGGCGGGTTAATATCTGCTGGTGGTATGACTACTGACAGCACAGTAACGGTAAACTGGAATACGGGTGGAACCCATCTAGTATCGGTGAACTATTCAAATGGTTCCAACTGTAAGGGGGCTGCTGCCACGGTGAAGAGTATTGTGGTTACCGATAACCCGGCAGCTGCAGGACTAATTCAGGGTAGTCCTTCTGTTTGTGCAAATTCACAAAATATGGTTTATTCTGTTCCTGCGATTGCAAATGCCATCTCCTACACCTGGTCAGTACCGGCAGAGGTCGCAACAATTATTGGTTCGGATAGTAATAATTCAATTATGGTGAACTTTGCAGCCGATGCTCTTTCAGGTGATATCTCTGTCTCCGGTCTGGGTTGTATTAATGGAAAATCTTCCACAATTGCTGTTTCTGTGGCACAACGCCCTGATCCGGCTGGAACCATTTCGGGACAACACACCTTTAGTGTCGGAACAACCGGTGCCGTTTACATGGTCGATCCGATTACCAATGCCACCAATTACAACTGGAACTTACCTGCAGGAGCGACTATCGTTTCAGGAGCTAATTCAGATAGCATCACAGTTGACTTTGGCCCTACCGCAGTTCCAGGCAATATGACAGTTTATGGATCAAACGTGGCAACCTGCCCTAATGGACAATCATCGCCAGACTTCGCTTTGGCTATTCCGGGGAAAACTTTCGAAATCTATCCCATTCCAAGTAATGGCACTTTCACCGCTTCGATTACTTTCCCGGTCGAGTCAACGTTCAATATCGCAATCTATGACCATTTGGGGAATAGGATTATGGAGATTCTTGACGCGAAAACTGTTGGTGGAGCCTACGATAAATTCATTGACCTTGGACCTGTATTTAGTGGTCTCTACTTTGTCGAATTCTATAACAAAAACTTCTACGAGGTGCGCAAATTAATGATCCAGAAATAGCAAAATAGAGCATTAAATAATTGGGATTTTATCATCTGATTTTTATAAGTTTCCCACCACAATTGATTGCACACTCTGCCTTTATTCCTTTGCCATTGGCAAGGAATGAGGGTGGAGTGATTCATTTTAAACTCTGAATGTAGTGTCGTGGTTGTTTCATAACTCTTTTTACTGCAGACCAACGCAATGTCGCAAAGTTCCGCATAACTATTGTATTAAAATCTAGTCCTTTGCGGTTCGCCTTCTTTTCTTTTCGCAGTTCTCGGCATATTAATTTTTTTCTTTTGATCTATCCTCCGGAATCCTGATATGGATTAGTCTTGAATGTCAAATGGTTTAATCGAATCTTAAGCGCTTTTTTTTTGTATTTTTGAAGAGTTATATTTAAGGATTAAATTCTATTAAGTGGGCGTATTATATCATATCGGGCAATATTTTTTGCTTATGGTCCGGGTATTTAAAAAACCGGAGAAAAACTCAATCTATTGGAGGCAATTAATCCTTGAAATTGAAAAATTGGGGATCAATTCTATCGCTATAGTGGCTGTTATTTCAGTCTTTATGGGTGGTATTATTACTTTGCAATTGACCTATAACATGGCTAGTCCTCTGATGCCTAATTATATAATTGGATTAGGAAACCGCGATACTCTGATTCTTGAGTTCTCATCTACGGTATTGAGCCTGATGTTGGCTGGGAAAGTTGGATCTAATATTGCTTCGGAACTGGGTAGCATGAGAATTACCGAACAAATCGACTCCATGGAAATCATGGGGGTGAATTCAGCTTCATATCTGATTTTACCAAAGATTTTGGCAGTTGTATTTATCAGTCCTATTCTATTTATAATCAGTGTTTTTTGTGGCTTGGTTGGCGGATTAATCACCGGTCCGCTCTCCGGTGCTGTCACTATTGCAACTTATACAACAGGGATTACAACCCTTTTTGTTCCATTTTATGTCTACTTCTCAATCATAAAAACTTTTGTTTTTGGATTTCTTATTGCTTCAGTTCCTTCCTATATGGGCTATTTCGTGCAGGGTGGTGCCCTGGAAGTAGGACGTGCAAGCACCGGGGCGGTAGTGAATACCAGTATTTTAATTCTGTTTTTCGACCTTGTCCTTACTCAATTGCTATTCAAATGATTGAAATAAAAAATCTATCTAAATCTTTCGAAGGGCGCGAAGTACTCAAGGAGGTCTCCTCCCTTTTCGAGAAAGGGAAAACAAACCTCATTATTGGTCAAAGTGGGTCGGGCAAGACCGTTCTTTTAAAATCAATTGTTGGACTGTTTGATATCGACGCCGGAGAAATTCTATTCGATGGTCGCAATACCCGGTTGATGGACTTTAAAGAACAAAAATTGCTGCGTCAGGAGATTGGCATGGTTTTTCAAAACGGGGCCCTCTTTGATTCCCTGACTGTTGAGGAAAATGTGAGGTTTCCAATGGACATGTTTACGACCATGACTTTGAAAGAGAAGAAAATGCGGATAGATTTCTGCCTCGACCGGGTAAATATAAAGGAATCGAACCATTTATATCCCTCTGAAATTTCGGGTGGAATGCGAAAAAGAGTGGCTATTGCCCGTGCAATCGCCCTCAACCCAAAATATCTGTTCTGTGACGAGCCTAATTCAGGACTCGATCCGGTAACATCCATCCTGATTGACGCACTGATCAAAGAGATTACTTCGGAATTCGATATCACTACCATTATCAATACGCACGATATGAACTCCGTGATGGAAATAGGGGATAACATCTTATATATATACGAAGGACAGAAATGTTGGGAAGGTACCAGCTCTCAGATTTTTAATACCCGAAATAAAAAATTGAACGCTTTTGTCTTTGCATCCCCTTTTTCCAAGAAATTCAGAGAAATAAAGCAAATGGAGGACGACGAATGAGAAAATATCTGATCATAGCATCGCTAATCTTAACTTTGGCCTGTTCAACCAACAGTGTTCCAAAGGGAATCCTGACTGAAAAGCAGATCACCCCCATCCTGGTGGAAATACACCTGGCCGAAGGATTATTTGCGCAAAGATATGTGGATAAAATCACGCGGGATAGCTATCAGACTGATCTCTACCTTTCGGTGCTCAAAAAATTCAAAATCGATCAGAAAGTTTTCGAGGAATCTTTATTCTATTATGGAAAATACCCTGAAAAATACAAGCCTGTTTACGATGAAGTGCTTAATATTCTGAATGAAATGGAGGTGAAATCCCGGGCAAAAGATTCTATTCAGCGTTTGAAAAAATAGCCGGTTATGCGCAAGATCTCCGCCCATTACATCTTAACTGGCTCAGGCGTTCTTCTTAAAAAAGGTATTGTTACCCTCACCGATCAGGGTGTAATTGCCGATATTACTGACACAAAAGGAGAACTGAATGAGATAGCCGGCCTGGAATTCTTCAGCGGAATGATCACCCCCGGATTTGTAAATGCCCACTGCCACCTTGAATTATCACATCTATACGATCTCTTCCCTGAAAAAAAGGGGTTACCTGCATTTTTAAAGTCGGTGAATGAGCTGCGAAATTCTGATCCGGCACATATTACTGATCAGGCCCGCAAAGGTGATGCCGAACTCTGGCAAAATGGCGTGGTGGCAGTAGGTGATGTTTCGAACACAAATAAAACCTTCGCCTTAAAAGTACAATCAAAAATCGCCTATCATACCTTTGTCGAAGCACTCGGATTCTCTCCCGGAAAGGCAGAAAAAGCGTTTTCTATGGCAAGTGATGCTTTTAATGAAGCACGCGATATGGGTCTGCCTGTTTCAATAGTTCCCCACTCCCCATATTCAATTTCCAGGGAGTTATTCGATAAAATATTCACTTTTTCTGCTGCAAAGGATACTATCTTGTCAATGCATAACCAGGAATGTTCCGCAGAGGATGATTTGTATCTTTCAGGAACAGGTGAAATTTACCACCACCTGACCCAAAATCTGGGGCTCGATCTCTCCGCTTTCCGGCCATCTGGTTGTTCTGCATTGGAAAGTGTTATCGGCTGGTTACCCACCGAGAATAATCTTTTACTGGTTCACAATATCCGCACACGACAAAAAGATATCGATCTTATCGGCCAGGCCAGATCGCTCACTAAAACCTGGTTTGTTATTTGTCCCCGATCAAATCTGTTCATCGAAGATCGCCTTCCCGACATTGAACTCTTTCGTAAAAATAACCTTCAGATCTGTATCGGAACCGACGGGCTTTCATCAAACAAAAAACTCTCAGTGCTCGAAGAGATGAAAACGATCCAAACCCATTTCCCGGATATTCCATTCCCCGAAATAGTAACCTGGGCTACCCGAAATGGAGCAGAGGCACTCTCAATGAATAAATGGGCAGGTACAATCGAAATCGGGAAAAGGCCCGGATTAAACCTAATAACCGGTATGGATCTGCAACATCTTCGTTTACAGCCTCAATCCAAAGTAAAAAGATTAATTTAAATCAATTACTTTTAGATCGTTTCAAATCAAAATATTTGCGACCATTTATGCCAACTTTTCTATTTGATCAAACAATATTTGGACCCGTTATTAGTCGTAGATTGGGTGTTTCCCTTGGAATAAACCTGTTGCCAAATGATTCCAAGTTATGCTCTTTCGATTGTATCTATTGTGAATGTGGCTGGAATCCTGAAAAAGGATCCGTTAAGGCAATTCTGCCAACCCGGATTATGGTTAAACGAATGCTTCACGAAAAACTTCAGGAGATGAAAAACAGCGGGGCTTTACCCGATGTGATCACCTTCGCCGGAAATGGCGAACCAACACTGCATCCTGCATTCGACACGATTCTGGACGATACCATCGAACTAAGAAATGAGATTTGTCCCAATGCACGAATCGCCGTCCTTTCAAATTCCACAACCCTTCATAAATCAAGAGTCGTTGAGGCATTAAAAAAAGTGGATGATAATATTCTCAAACTTGACTCGGGTATCGCCAAGACAATCAGACTACTGGATCAACCTGTGGGTCGGTTTGACTTATCCACCGTGGTGCAAAATCTAAAACAGTTTGAAGGAAGACAGATTATTCAAACGATGTTTCTTCGGGGGACTTTTAATGGAGTTTCAATCGACAATACAACCGAGCCTGAACTCCGGGCCTGGATGGCGCTCCTTTTGGATATCCGCCCTAAATCGGTGATGATTTATACGGTGGCCCGCGATACCCCTGCGAAAGACCTTCATAAAGTTTCTATCGCTGATCTTGATAAAATTGCAAACAGAGTGAGAACGGAAACCGGTTTAGAGGTGCAGGTTAGCGGATAAAAAGGAGGTTGGCACGATTATACCACGGCGCGAATTCAGACTAATAATAAAATAAATAGTACATAAAACTTCTAATAAATAATCGACTAAACAATGAAAATGAGATTTAAATTTATGCTTCTTACGCTGATGGCATGCTCCTCAATTGCCTTTGGACAGCGAACTAAAATTAAACAAAGCTCTTTGGTGGAGTTTGTAAACCCATTGGTAGGAACCGATTCCGATCATGCCTTGTCAAACGGAAATACCTATCCGGCTATAGCGCTCCCGTGGGGAATGAACTTCTGGACTCCACAAACCAACAAAATGGGTAATGGCTGGGCTTACATGTATGATGATGTCAAA
This sequence comes from Prolixibacteraceae bacterium, assembly GCA_947475715.1. GTDB lineage: Bacteria > Bacteroidota > Bacteroidia > Bacteroidales > Prolixibacteraceae > JAAFHB01. The sequence continues at coordinate 15,009 of CANJNY010000067.1, read as the reverse complement.
TTAAGAGGATTTAAACAAACCCATCAGCCAAGCCCGTGGATCGGTGATTATGCTGCATTTTCATTATTTCCTGAAACAGGAAAGTTGATTATCGATGAAAATCAACGAGCCTCATGGTTTTCACATAAGGCTGAAATCTCAAAACCTCATTATTATCGCGCTTATTTATCAGATTATGATGTGATTACAGAAATAACACCAACAGAACGTGCGGCCCAGTTCCGCTTCACATTCCCTGAATCTGATCAGGCGCATCTCCTTATTGACGCCTTTAATGAGGGTTCAATGGTCAAAATATCACCAGCTGAAAAAAAGATTACCGGCTATTGCAGAAATAACAGCGGTGGAGTTCCTGAAAATTTTCATAACTATTTCGTAATCGTTTTTGATAAAGAGTTCTCCGAACTGGCAACATGGAAAGACAGCATCTTAACCAAGGGGAGCAAAGAGGCAGAAGGGAACCATGTGATGGCAATTCTAACCTTCAAAACAAAAAAGGGGGAGCAGATTCATGCACGTGTAGCCTCCTCATTTATAAGTGCGGAACAGGCTCAGTTAAACTTCGACCGCGAGCTCGGAAACCAGACGTTCAATCAGACTAAAAATAAAGCTGAAGAGGCTTGGAATAACGAACTTAATCGTGTAAAAGCTGAGGGTGGAACGGTGGATCAAAACCGCACCTTTTATACTGCGCTTTATCGAACCATGCTCTTCCCAAGGAAATTTTATGAAATCGATGCAAACAATAAAGTGGTCCATTACAGTCCTTACAATGGGAAAGTCCTTCCGGGTTACCAGTTTACCGATAACGGTTTCTGGGATACATTTCGTGCAGTATTCCCTTATTTTACGTTGATGCATCCTACTTTAAGTTCACACCTGATGGAGGGACTCGTGAATACCTATAACGAAAGTGGCTGGCTTCCCGAGTGGGCAAGCCCCGGCCACCGCGATTGCATGATCGGATCAAACTCAGCGGTTAATATTTCAGATGCTTACCTCAAAGGGATACGCGGTTTCGATATCGCGAAATTATATGAGGCAATTCAAAAAAACACAGAAAATGAAGGACCGATGCACTCAGTAGGTCGTTATGGGGTTAAATATTACAATAAGATGGGTTATATTCCTTATAATGTTGGTATTAATGAAAATGTAGCCCGGACATTGGAATATTCGTTTGCCGATTGGTGTATCTGGAAACTGGCTAAAGATTTAGGGCGACCTCAGGAAGAAGTTGACCGCTTTTCGAAACGTGCGATGAACTATCAGAATGTCTTTGACAAATCGGTCAACTTCATGCGCGGGAAAAATGAGGATGGTACTTTTCAATCCCCTTTCCGTCCAGACAAATGGGGCGATGCCTTTACCGAAGGGTCAAGCTGGCATTGGACCTGGTGTGTGTTTCATGATCCTCAAGGGTTGGCCAACCTGTTCGGTGGACGTCAAAAAATGGCTGATCGGCTGGACGAAATGTTTGTGGCTGCCCCGACTTTCGATTTCTCCTATTATGGTTCTCAGATTCATGAGATTACAGAGATGCTGATCAGCAATATGGGACAATATGCCCATGGAAATCAACCCGTTCAGCATGCAATCTATCTCTATAATTACCTGGGTCAACCGTGGAAAACGCAATATTGGGTTCGCCAGGTAATGGATAAATTGTATACTCCTAATCCCGATGGATTGTGCGGAGATGAGGATAACGGCCAAACTTCTGCCTGGTATGTCTTCTCTGCAATGGGCTTTTATCCTGTTGCCCCCGGAACAGGTGAATATGCGCTGGGATCACCGCTGTTTAATAAAATTATCCTCTCGCTTGAGAATGGTAAAAAATTGGAAATCAGTGCACCTCAAAACAGTTCCGAAAACGTATACGTCAATACTATCACCCTCGATGGTGCTGCTTATGATAAAAATTATCTCACACACACCAGCTTGATGAAAGGTGGAAAACTTCAATTTGAGATGACAAAGGTTCCGAATAAAACGAGAGGAACCTTACCTGAAAGCTTCCCTTATTCGTTTTCAAACAGACAGAAATAGGTAGCATGACTCACGCAAAGCCGCAAAGTCGCAAAGTTTTTTCTTAGCGTCCTGGCGTCTTTGCGTGAATTTTTATTTCATCATGATTCCTGTTCCCATCCTCCCTGTTTTGACCCCATCGCGTCGTGCAGAGAAAAATCTTTCGGAATCTGAAAGCGTACAAATCGCTGCAATCTCAATGTGATCCGAAGGAACCCCGGCATGAATCAACTGCTGATGGTTGGCTTTCCAAAGATTAAGTAATTTTTTCCCTTCCCGGACAGGATTTGTCGGCAGGTAATATTCAGAATCAAAAAGACAATAAACATCCGAACCCACTTCATACACCTCAGGACTAATGGATGGACCAATACCTGCAATCAAATCTGAAGGGGTTGAACCAAATTCATCAACCATTTTCCGAATCGTTTCAAGAACAATATTGTGAACCGTGCCTTTCCAGCCGGCATGAATGGCTGCAACAACCTTTAGTTTGGGGTCATAAAGGAGAACCGGAACACAATCAGCCGTCTTAACAGCTATACAAACTCCTTTTAAGTCCGTAATAATTGCATCTATATCAAGAAGATAAAGTCTTCGGTTCTCCTTCGTAGCTGAAAGAAAATTTTCCCTGATTACCTTAACGTTAGTTGTATGTGTCTGTTTTGGAAATAGAAGACGTTCCTCACTGATGCCAAGAGCTGAGCTAATCACCTTTCGGTTATTTAGTACATTCCCGCGTTCATCCCCCGAATTGAGTCCCAGATTTAAAGTGCTGTAATTTGCATTACTGAAACCTCCGTTTCGGGTAGAGGAAAAATGCAGCAATTCAGAATATTGAGACAAATTGCTGAACTGCAAAACCGATAAACCATTTAAAGCGACAGAAATCATCGTTCTTTTCTACAATTGAGTTAAATTCGCTGCCAAATTACAAAAGTTCCGGTTGGAACGGTTAAAAAGAGATTATGGATATTGAAATTCTTCAGCTTACCGAAGGGGCAAAAGCGGCCAAAGGGTTAACCGTGGTGATTGATGTCTTCAGGGCATTCTCAACTGCATGCTATGTTTTTGCCGCCGGTGCTGAGAAAATCATCCCCGTCGAACATGTGGAGGAGGCTTTTAACCTGAAATATATTTACCCCGATGTAGTTATGCTGGGCGAGCGCCTGGAGCGGAAAGTTCCGGGTTTCGACTTTGGAAATTCCCCGACCCATATTATGAATCAGGATTTTACTGGGAAAACAATTGTAATGACTACCAGTTCCGGGACAAAGGGGATTGCCAATGCATCGGGAGCTGATGAAATTATTACAGGAAGTTTTGTAAACGCTGAGGCTATTGTCCGCTATATTCAGCTTCGGAATCCGGCTGTTGTAAGCCTGGTTTGTATGGGTTACGAGGGGCGTTATCCAACGCAGGAGGATACCTTCCTTGCAGAATATGTGCGCGATAAATTGCTCAATATTGAAACAGATTTTGGTAAGATGAAGGAAATTCTCCGGACAGGTGATGGTGCCCGACTTCTTGATCCGGCCAACCATCAATGGTCTCCCGCTTCCGATTTTGAACTTTGCCTCGAACCAAACCGTTTTGATTATATTCTCAGGATTGAAAAAGGGGAGCATTTTAACTGGCTTGTGAAAATCATGATCCAGCCGCCAGCCGCCAATAGCCAGCCGCTTTTTATAGAATGATAATTTTAACTTCAATAGCATAAAATGAAAAAATACAATTTTGACGAAATTATAGATCGACGCGGTACCGACTGTGTTAAATACGATATGCTTGAAACCTATTTCGGAAGAGCTGACGCCTTGCCACTCTGGGTGGCAGATACCGATTTCCGCGTCCCCGATTTCATTATGGATGCCTTGCGCGCGCGGATGAACCACGACATTCTGGCATATTCCTATCGCACAGACGGTTTTTTTCAGGCGATAATCGACTGGATGGATCGCAGACACGACTGGAAGATTGAAAAGGAGATGATCACAACAAGTCCCGGAGTTGTTTCGGCGGTCACACTGCTGATCATGGCCCTCTCAGAACCCGGAGATAAGGTAATTGTTCAGCCTCCGGTTTACTTCCCCTTCTTCACAAGCATCAAGGGGATGGGACGTAAAATGGTCGAGAATCCCCTCATCATTAAAGACGGAAGGTATACTTTTGATTTTGAAAATCTGAAAAAAGGAATTGATGCCAATACCAAAATACTGGTCTTATGCAGCCCCCATAATCCAGGTGGAATGGTTTGGACCGCACAGGAACTTGAGGAGTTGTGCCGCATCTGTACCGAAAACGGAATTTTTATAATCTCTGATGAGATTCATGCCGACCTGGTCTTTTCCGGAAACAGGCACATCCCGCTTCCTAAAGTGTCTGAAGCGGTCGCAATGAACAGTGCAGTTTTGATGGCCGCTAGCAAAACCTTTAATGTGGCAGGGCTCTCCTCGGCGTTTGTGATCATCCCCAATAAAAAAATCAGGATTAAGTACGAGCAGGTTTTAAATACAGTTCATATCCACAGTGGTAATATCTTTGGAAATATCGCTACCGAGGCTGCGCTTCGTGATGGTTACCAATGGCTTGACCAGCTTATGGTCTATCTTGAGGAGAATTGCAAATTTGTGGAGTCCTTTATGGCTGAAAGATTGCCAAGGATTAAAATCATGAAACCGGAGGCTACCTTCCTGGTCTGGATCGATTTTTCGGCGTATAACCTTAGCGAAAAGGAGTTAATGAAGCGACTCATTGATGGAGGAGTGGCTCTGAATCATGGCAGTAAATTTGGTACAGGCGGTGAAGGCTATTTCCGATTGAACTTCGGTTGTCCCCGGGCAACACTCGAAGAGGGGTTGCTTAAAATCGAAGCGGCGTTCAAGGCAGACCATTGATTTGTACCTCTTTTGATAAACAAATATTCCGGCATTTCGTTATATAAATAATGAAGTTAATCCTTATTATTCCAATTTTTCTTGCTGCCATTTCCTTGTCAGGGCAGACAAAAAGCCTCCCTTTGTCCGGTAAGTCCGATACAAGCCGGACTACGATGGACAAAATAATTCTTCCCCTGGTCGATTTATCTGAAATTGAGGTAACAGCTTACGGAACACCTGGTCAGCTTAAAGCGGCTGCGGGTTCTATTTCGGTAATTCCCGGAGAGCGGCTCGAAAATTCAGCCACCAATATCGCTTCATCGCTCAATTCGGTTCCCGGAATAGTTATGCAGGAAGGATCCCTGGGAACCATTAAGCTCACCTTGCGCGGAATTGGATCCCGTTATCCCTACGGAACCAAAAAGATAAAACTCTTCTTTGGTGATATCCCAATGTTTAGCGCCGAAGGGGAGGCCACCTTTGATGATATAAATCCTGAATATATCAGTCGGGTTGAGGTTCTGCGCGGACCGGCGTCAAGTATTTATGGCTCATCCCTGGGTGGTACCATGATCTTATATCCCCAAAGATCACCCTATAACAGAGAGGAATTTAAACTGATCAGTTCCGCAGGGAGCTTTGGCTATTTTAAGAACGGATTGACCTGGTCGAAAGGAACTCCCAAAAGTAATCTGGTGCTCTCGTTCTCAGGTATTGAAACTGATGGATACCGACAGAATAGTCAATATAGCCGTCAATCATTTTTTGTAAATTATCAGCAGAGTTTTAATAACCGTCTCTCCGGAAATCTAATCGTGTCAGGCTCCAAAATCAGGGCACAGATTCCTAGTTCCATCGATTCGGCATCTTTATTCTCAAACCCCCGAAATGCGGCTTCAAGTTGGTTAAAAACAAAAGGTTACGAACATCCCGACAGACTCTTTGCAGGATATAATCTGCATTATAAAACGGCTTCAAATTGGGATAATTCAGCCTCTGTTTTTTTAAATTCACGTCAAACAGAAGAAAACCGTCCTTTTAATTTTTTAAATGAAGCCGATTTGACCTATGGTGGAAGGGGCTCGAGTCAACATTCCCAAAAAATTGGTGCAACAACCTTGCATTTTATTGCCGGTACAAACTTCTTTTTCGAAAATGTGAAAAGCTTGTTATCTGCAAATCCCGGAGGAAAAGGGGTAAAGGGAGCAATGGTATCCGATGGCAGGGAGTCACTCTATCAAACCGATATTTTTGCACAACTTGAGGCACATTACCGAAGAATATCGATCGTTGGAGGGCTCAATTTTAATCGCTCAGGTTTTCGATTTACCGATCTTACCCCAACCGATACGCTGAATCAGTCCGGAAACTACCACTTTGCCTCAATTCTTGCCCCGCGACTCTCCTTTACCTGGAACCCAATAAATGAGCTGTATATTTATACATCGGTAAATAAAGGGTTTTCAGTTCCCTCCCTTTCTGAGACCTTAAGTCCGCTGGGATTAATTAACAGAGAGATAAAGCCTGAAAAAGCATGGTGTTTCGAGGGGGGATCACGCGTGAGTCTTTTCGATCATGCCACATTTATCGACCTTGCCTATTATTACATGAGGGTGACCGACCTGATTGTTCCCAAAAGGGTGGCTGAAGAGGTTTACGTAGGGATGAATGCCGGCTCATCACTCCATCGGGGTTTAGAACTGTCTGTTAATCAATGGATATTTGGTAAGGAGAACAATGGATCATCGGGGAATTATTCCTTAATGGCCAATGTGAACTATGCCTCAAACCGGTATAATTTTCAGAATTTTACAGCTGATAATATTAATTATTCAGGCAAAAAGCTTCCCGGAATGCCAGACCAAAGCGTGTCAGGGAGCCTGAATCTTAAAACTCCCTTCGGATGTTATGCGCGGTTTGAACTCAATAAGTCGGGAAGGATACCGTTAAATGATCTCAATAGTGGCTATTCAAAAAGCTGGCTTGTAATGAACCTTACCGGAGGTTTTATCTTTAGTGCTTTTAAACATTTATCTTTCGATGCTGCTCTCAAAATTAATAACCTTACCGACGAAAAATACGCTTCTATGATTGTGGTCAATGCACCCGGATCTGCAAAGCTCTCCCCACGTTATTACTATCCCGGTTTACCACGATGGCTCACTTGTACCGTTGTAATTTCGTATCATAAATAATCTTACTTTAAATAACTTCATTAACCGGTTTTTTAAAACTAAAGTCAATATTCAAATGTTATTCTGAAAAACAACCAAATTAATATTTAATAAACCCTTTAAATCATGCTAAATTATTTTCGGATTGGAATTCTTTTACTAATTATTTTTATCTCAGGTAAGGCCAATGCCGGAAATGATCCTGTGATAAAAGATCTTAACCTCCTTGCTGAGGAGGATACCTCAATGATCCATGCTGCGTCGAATTTTAAAAGTATCTGCGCGAGCTGTCACCGCGACGATTTTAGCTGGTTTGCAAAACGAAAATGGAAATACGGCAAGACGGAAAGGGATATTTATACCAGCGCCAAGACCGGTTATCCCGATTATGGTATGCCTTCATTTAAAAATAAATTTTCCGATCAGGAATTGAAAGATCTTGCAAAGTTGATCTATACCAAACTCGAATTCAACATTGGAGAGAACGGGATTAAGGATATGGATACCAAGCGAATCGTGACTGAAAAACTGAATATCCGTCTCGATACCGTGATAACCGGTCTGAACTCACCCTGGGGAATGGTATTTTTACCCGATGGTGATATGCTGGTTAATGACCGTGACGGTCAAATGTTCCGGTTCAGAAAAGGTCAGAAAATTGCTGAAATCCAGGGCTTACCCGAAATCGAGGTGGAAGGACAGGGTGGATTGCTTGACTTTCGTTTACATCCTGATTATAAGCAGAATGGATGGATCTATTTTTCGTATTCTTCGTGCTCGGTAAGTAAAGAGGTGGGATGGAATACCACGTTAATGCGTGCCAAAATTAAAAATAATACCTTAATTGATAAGCAGGTATTGTTTAAAGCGCTGCCGGAAACTAAGGTGGGATACCATTTTGGCGGACGTATCACCTTTGATGGGAAAGGTCATCTTTTCATTAGTGTGGGAGAGCGTGGAAATGGTACCAATGCCCAGACCTTATCCAACGATTGCGGTAAAATTCACCGCCTCAATGATGACGGAACTATCCCTTCCGATAATCCGTTTTATAACCAACCCGATGCCAAAAAAACCATCTGGAGTTATGGTCAGCGAAATCCACAAGGGCTTTATTACGATACCGATACAAATATTTTGTGGGAAAATGAGCACGGGCCTAAAGGGGGCGATGAATTAAATATTATCGGACCCGGCAAAAACTATGGCTGGCCTGAAATCTCGTTTGGGATCAACTACGATGGAACAATTCTCACAAAAGATACTGCTAAAGTGGGCATGGAACAGCCAATCACCTATTGGGTACCATCTATTGCGCCTAGTGGACTTGCCATAGTAAAAGGTGACCGCTACAAAGGATGGGAAGGAAATGTACTTGTCGGATCGCTACGTTTTAAGTATCTGGTTCGTTGCGAAATGGAGGGTATGAGAGTTACTAATAAAGAGATCATGTTCCCAAATATTGGAAGGCTACGGGATATCGAAATGAGTCCTGACGGATATATCTATATTTCAGTGGAAGATCCGGGGATCATCTTCCGATTGGTTCCGGTACCTTAAATAGTGAGCGGGTGACTTTAGTAAAGCCTTCGCTTGTTAATGATTTGAACAAGCGAAACTGAGCGGGTGACTTTAAATAGTGAGCGGGTGACTTGTTCAAATTCTGAACAGTCACCCGCTCACTATATTTAAAAGTTATTTTCTCAACTCCCAGCTAAACCCCTCTTTAGTATCCTTAATCTCAAATCCCAGTTCGCTCAGGCTGTTTCTGATCTTATCCGACGTGGTCCAGTCTTTATTCTTTTTTGCTTCTATGCGCAAGTTGAGCAGCAAATCGACTACATCCCCCAAAATAGCCCCGCTCTCAGATCCACCTTCCACTGATTCAGCCCTGAATCCCAGTATGTCGAATGTAAAGTCATGATAAAGTCTCTTCAAAAGCTTAAGATCACCTTCATTTACAGATGCTTTCCCGTCATTAGCCGAGTTGATCATCTTAACTCCGTCAAACAGATGGGCTATAAGCACCGGAGTATTGAGATCATCATTGATTGCAGCATAACATTTCTCAGTTAATTCGGTCACATTGATTGTCGAAGCTGCAGCAGGTATCAGCTTGTCCAGCAGATCAACCGCTTTTAGCAACCGATCGAGCCCTTTCTCTGTGGCCTGAAGCGTGTCATTTGAAAAATCAAGCGGGCTGCGGTAATGTGCCTGCAATATAAAAAACCGGATGGTTATTGGAGAATAGGATTTTTCGAGCAACGGATGTGTCCCTCCAAAAAGTTCATCCAGTGTGATGAAATTCCCCAGTGACTTTCCCATCTTCTGACCATTGATTGTAATCAGGTTATTATGCATCCAATAGTGCACCGGATCGTGTCCAAAACAAGCCATCCCCTGAGCGATTTCAGCTTCATGATGCGGGAACAGCAAATCGAGACCTCCGCCATGAATATCAAAACGTTCACCTAAATACTTGGTGCTCATTGCTGTGCATTCGATATGCCAGCCTGGAAAACCCTCTCCCCAGGGGGATGGCCATTTCATGATATGTTCTGCCGAGGCATTTTTCCATACGGCAAAGTCTAAACCGGATCTTTTTTCGGATTGGGCATCCAGATCACGGGTATTGGAATAAAGATCCTCGATTTTACGACCTGATAATTTCCCATAGGGATGAACCGATGCAAATTTCTCCACATCAAAATAGACCGAACCGTTTATCTGGTATGCAAAACCTGAATCTAGCAGTTGCTGAACCGCTGCAATCTGCTCGATGATATGCCCTGAGGCCGATGGTTCAATACTTGGAGGGAGTACATTGAGCTCTCCCATATTCCGCCGGTAACTGTTCGTATAGAGCTGCACAATTTCCATCGGCTCGAGTTCTTCAACTTTCGCTTTTTTCGCAATCTTATCCTCACCCTCATCCGCATCGTTTACCAGATGGCCAACATCGGTAATATTCCTTACGTACCTAACCTTGTATCCCAGGTGTTTCAGATAACGAAACAACAGGTCGAACGTAATGGCAGGGCGTGAATGTCCAAGATGAGCTTCGCCATATACCGTGGGACCGCAGACATACATTCCCACATGACCGGGATTTAATGGTTTAAAGATCTCTTTCTTCCTGCTAAGTGTATTGTAAATAGTAAATTCGCTCATCTTACCCGTGTTTTCATTCTGAAGCACAAAATTAAAAAATTATCTTTGTCAAAACGAATTCACGTAATTATGAAAATTATTAAAGCAGCTCTAATTCTGGCTTTAGCGCTTTTCCTTTCGTGTGGAAATGCACAGGATAATATCAATAACCGTCCGGTAGTTTTAATCAAAACCGATTTTGGGGAGATGAAGATTGCACTTTACAATGAGACACCACGGCATCGTGATAACTTTCTGAAACTTGCTAAGTCGGGTTATTATGATGGGCAGTTATTCCACCGTGTGATCCAGAACTTTATGATTCAGGGAGGTGATCCCGATACAAAAACGGCTCAGCCGGGTCAGCAATTAGGAAACGGCGGCCCCGGGTATGAGCTTGATAATGAAATTAATCCTAATTTTATTCATAAAAAAGGGGCCCTGGCCGCTGCCCGTCAGGGTGATTTGACCAATCCCCAGAAAAAATCTTCAGGTTCACAATTCTATATTGTTCAGGGCCTTGTTCTTCCTGTAAGTAATCTCCAGGCGCTGGAAGATGAGGGGAATCAGAAACTGGCTCAAAAAATCATGAACCAGATGGCGATGGCTAAAGGCGATTCACTGAAATTTTACCAGCAAACCAATAATAAAAGTGCATTTGATATATTGGTTGCTAAACTCCAGGTAGCCGCAACGGATAGTGCAAAACAGACTCCATTTAAACTTACAGAAACTCAGAAACAGCTTTATACAACGGTCGGAGGGACTCCGCATCTGGATGGTAACTATACTGTTTTTGGAGAGGTTCTTGAAGGGTTGGCAGTGCTGGATTCTATTGCAGCACAACCCACCGGACCTCAGGATCGACCTGTGAAGGATATAAGGATGGAGGTAAAGGTTATCAAAGAATAGCAAGATTCCCAGTTACTTTTATCTCAAAATGATGTAGTAAAAAAAATAAACTTTTAGACCTGGAAGCAAAATTAACTCCTGCTAAAGGTGAATTATGGGAAGATATTAAGGAAGGATTCAAAGAGGTCGGGCTTATTGAGCAAGGTAAAGTAAAATCCGTTTCAGCAGGTGAATTTTTAAATGACTTATAAAATAATCACTACTCCTGGATTTGTACGGGAGGTAAGAAAACGCTTCAGAAAATATTGATTATCTATATTTTAAGATTTAATCTTCGCTTCAGAAATAATTCCGCAATCTGAAGATCTTCAGGAAATGTAATCTTGATATTTTCGCGGTTACCCTCCACCAGATGCACTTTCACTCCGGAATGTTCCGCCACTGAGGCATCGTCTGTAAATTCAGGAATCCATGGTTTAGTATAACTTTCCAGAATAAGGGTAGCTTTAAAGATCTGCGGAGTCTGTACCATGAAATAGTGGGACCTGTCTACGGGAACTGAACGCTCCATGGTCCCCTGCCGGACCGATTCGTTAGCTGGTAAAACCGGAATTGCTGCCCCTTCTGCTGCTGCAGTTTCAAAACAGCGGATAAGGGTTTCGTTGCTCACTAATGGCCTCACCCCATCGTGAATGGCAATCAAATCGTATTCCATTAACTTTGAAAGACCATTTTTTACCGATTGAAAACGGGTATTCCCCCCTTTAACGACCTGATGAGGAGTATCAAAATCGTATTTCATGCAGAGGGTTTGCCAACTCTCAATTTCATCTTCCGGAAGCACAACCACCAATTCCATGGTCGGATCGAAATTGTGGAAATTTAGAATCGTGTGCATTAAAACCGGTAACCCTTCAAGAGGCAAAAACTGTTTTGGAAGTTCAGATCCCATCCGGGAGCCATTACCGCCAGCTACGATGATACAACTTCGCTTCATCTGATTTCAAATTTTATACAAAAATAGGGAAGCAAATGAAAGTTATTTAACCATTTTGAGTTATTTTTGATAAATGAAGGAGATACTCGATTTTCTAAAAGATCTTGAAGCGAATAATTCGCGTGAATGGTTCGACCAAAACAGAGAAAGATACGACATTACGCGTAAGAAATTTCTTGCCGTAACTGAACTAATGATCCACGAAATACGTCAGTTTGACGACCAGATTCCTGCTCTGAATCCAAAAGATTGTGTATTCAGGATTTTCCGCGATGTGAGGTTTTCGAATGATAAGCGTCCGTTTAAATCAAATTATGGCTGTTTCATGGCCAGAGGAGGAAAGAAGTCAGGTTTTGCAGGATACTACATGCATATCCAGCCAGGGGAGAGCTTCCTCTCGGGAGGGATCTATATGCCACAACCGGAGCACCTTCACGCGATACGGCAGGAAATTTATTACCATCCCCAGGATTATATCCGGGTAATTGATGAACCTCAATTTAAGAAGATCTTTACAAAAGAGTATTTTGATAAGCTCAAGAATGCTCCCAAGGGCTATCCCAAAGAGTGGGAACATGCTGAGCTGATCAAAAACCGGAGCTATGCCGTGGGTCATCCGGTTAAAGAAGAAGAGTTATATGCTCCTGATTTCCTTGTCAAAGCGGTTGATCTGTTTAAAGTACTTCACCCTTTTAACCGTTATTTGAACAGGGCTGTTGATGAAAATCTTTAGCTTTTCGGACAACCTGCTTATTATTCCCAGCGTAAAGGCATATAATATTTAAGGTTCTGCAGTTAAAAAACCCATTTGGTTTCCCTTTCAAAAAAACTAACTTTGGATTCCTAAAATCATTGCTATGTCAGGTTTTGTCAAAACAAAATATCATCTTCAATCACTTTGCTGCGGAGAATGTATCGAAGATCAGAACTGGGAATTAAGCTGTCCCAATAAGGATCATATTGCGCTCCTAAGGGCATTTTATGATGACAGGCAATTGGTTATCGATGAAACACTTCCGGGATTATATAAATTTTCATCATGGCTTCCTGTTTATAAGACACTGAACGGATCAGGGGCACCGGTTACCTATAAAAGTGAAGGATTGGCGAACAGACTGGGATTAAAAAACCTATATATAACCTTTAATGGCTATTGGCCTGAAAAGGGGGCATTGATGGAGACCGGAACTTTTAAGGAGTGTGAGGCTTATGCTGTTTGTGCCCGCATTAATAGTAAAGATAATGGCGTTATGGTAGTGGCATCTGCTGGAAATACCGCGCGTGCCTTTGCCAAAGTTTGTTCGGAAAATAAGATTCCTATTTTGATATGTGTTCCACAAGATAATTTAAATGCCTTATGGTTTACAAAGGATATCGATCCTTGTGTGAAATTAATAGCCGTTGAATCGGGGGGTGATTACTTTGATGCCATACATTTATCAAATCTGGCCTGTCAGATTGAGGGGTTTTACCCTGAAGGGGGCTCCAAAAATGTTGCCAGGCGTGATGGAATGGGAACAACAGTATTATCAGCAGTTTCAACAATCGGGAAAATCCCTGACTATTATTTTCAGGCTATCGGAAGTGGGACCGGGGCAGTAGCGGCGTGGGAGGCGAATATGCGATTTATTGAGGATGGCCGTTTCGGTTCTAATTCAATGAAACTTATGGTATCTCAGAATTCCCCCTTTATCCCAATCAAGGAGGCCTGGGATGCTGACTCACGCGAAATGCTCCCTTTCAATGATGAAGTGGCCAGAAAACAGGTCGAGGAGATTATCGCAAAAGTTCTATCCAACCGCAAGCCCACCTACGGCATTACAGGGGGATTGTATGATGCAATGAAGGAGGTAGGGGGTGAAGTTTTTGAAGTGACGAATCAGGAGGCTGAAGAGGCTGGACGGATTTTTGCCGAAACGGAAGGAAATGATGTCGAACCGGCTGCTGCGGTTGCAGTTGCATCTCTTTTTCAGGCTGCGCTTCAAGGGAAGGTTAGTTCTGAAAGTATAATTATGCTCAATATTACAGGTGGTGGTATTGAGAAATACAAGAGTGAGAATAAAGTGGCCTATTTAAAACCACAACTGGTCTTTCCGCTCAATCCTGATCCAAAATCGGTTCGTGATCAGGTTAAAATGCTTTTTCAGGATCTGTTATTATAATTCTTCCTCTAAATTCAGGTAACTAAAAAACATGAAAAAAGGTTTTATGAAACTTAATTCATAAAACCTTTTTTCATGGTATTCTTATAGGATTAAAATCCCCAGAGTCTGGTAATTAGAAATCCGATTGCAAATCCGTTATGTTTATAATCATTCTGATTCCACATCATCGTTTCCTGTGGCAGAACAGAGGTTGTTGATGCCATATATATCTGGAAGGAGTGTGCACCTGTTGAAACCTCGTATCCAAAAGCCAGATTTGGTTTTGAAGGATTGGTCGGGCTCCTTTGCTCTGAGATATCTTTGATCTGTAATGGCTGGTCGTAATTGAATACGAGTGAGCCCTGACGGGTAACCTTGATTCTGCCGCTAAAGTGCCATCCTACTTTATCGTGCTCGTAAGGAAGTTCCACCATGTTGTAGTGAGTTAAGCTGATTCCGGCCTGAAGGGAGAGCCATTTATTGAATTTTCTTCCCACGATCAGTTCCGAGAAGTAGCTGAATCGGTCATATGCAGCGAATGGATTTACCGAACCCAGAATATGAGCCACCTGCACTGTTTGTGATCCAAATTCCTTTTTATCTCTTCCGTCAATGGCCACATTCCCGAACAGGGTGATTGCTACAGGCATTGTGTTTTTCCGGGTTTGCTCCATGATGGTCCATTTGGCATTGAAGTCGGTGGCCATCTTATTTTTGGTTATCCCGGCTCCAACCTGGAAATTCTTAAATAAGACATAATCAATTCCCAGCCTGATATTGGCCCC
>CANJNY010000066.1 GCA_947475715.1 Prolixibacteraceae bacterium | reverse complement strand
TTTTTTTTTTTTTTTTTTGTGTGTTGTGTTTTGGTGGTCCCCCCCCCCCCCCCCCCCCCACTTCCCCTCTCCATTGTCATATCTTATTGTCATTCAGAGCGTAGTAAAGAATCTTTAATCTTATCTCGGACAGTCTTTTACAAATTACTTAATTCCCTTTCAAGGGTACAACAACCGTTTTTAGATTCCACCCCTCAACCTGAACTTCAATCTTCTTGCTCTTCAGTTGAGCCGTTGAAGCACTCACCGAAACGTTCATCGATTCACCAGGTGCGAGGGAGAAGTAGTTGGCAGACCAGTAACAAGGGAGGATCTCCTCGCCATTATCCATCAATTGAGGACGGACGAAAAATGCCAGTTGTTTAGTGGTATTGCTAAATTTCAGTGTCCAGGTTGTCTCCGTTTTTCCCTTTTCAGTTTTAAGGAGGGTGGTCTGAACCGATGAACCCGACATTGAGTTTAAAGCTCTAAAGTTGTCATCAGCAGCAATCCAATAAACATTATGCGAAATTACCTTTCCTGTGGCATCTTTCAGATTTAAGACGACAAAGCTAACACCCTTTGCACCGGCTAAAGTTTTGGATAATGAGAAGGTATTATTCACATCTGTAGCAGTAAGGTTTACCTTGGATGCTTGAGTATATAACAGTTTTGAATCGATTCCGAAGACATCGGCCTGGGCTGTAAGATTGGATACCGGTTTGTAGGTCCGGTTTAAAACCGTTACGTTAAAATCAAGAGGATTCAGCTGAATATGAACTGTTTCCAGGGCATTCTGCATGGCGTAGTAGCCGGCATTAGGCTCAAGATACCAGTCGAAAATCTGCCACACGACACTTGGGAAAGCGGCATTTAACTTCCAAAGCATTACCCCTCCAATATCGTTGAGTTTATGACCTGCAGATTCGAAAATACCCTGGTAGCCCATTGCATTCATTAGCTGCATTTTGTTCGAAAAATCCTCCATCGAAGCGGGTTCGCCGTACCTAAGTACCATATTATTATAGTACAGATCGTACTTTCCATTACCGCTGCAGGCATCGTGATAACCCCATGAATTATTCAATGGGAAGGGCAATTTAGTATCCCAGACCAGGTTCGGAATTATTTTCACCAGACTATTGTATGGCGGCTGCGATGGCAAACCGGTCTCATCCTTAAACACCCAATCCCTGGCAGTGTCTGCTAAATGATAATAATATTTTGAATCCTTCCAGGTATATGGCCCACCACTATAAACGCCCGATGCCTTATTATCAGGCCATGCCCCATCCCACCCTTTGGGAAGTTTGGCAAACCCTGATGAGCTAGGGATATATGGCCGTGTTCCGTCGAGAGTGATAATTTGATTCCGCATCAGATCATAGAGGTCCTTGCGGATATGCCCTTCGTTTCCTCCCGTCCAAACCAAGAGACTCGGGTGGTTACGGATGCGGTATATTGTGCTGATTACATTGTCGATAAAAACCTTCCCTTCAAGTGGATAATCGGTCGAACCTTTGAATTCTCCATGCGTATCACCGGTAACCCAAAGGTCAGACCAGACCAACATTCCATATTTATCGGCCAGATCAAAGAAGACATCCTCAGGTGTAATACCACCGCCCCAGATACGAACCAGATTGATGTTTGAATTTTTGAAAAGGTGCATTTCCTGATCGTAACGGACAGAATCGCGGTTGAGCATCATATCAGGAACCCAGGCCCCACCGGTGAGATGAACCCGTTTGCCGTTGACATAGAAATCACGTCGCAGGGATTTATTCTCAACTTCGACCGCTTTTGAAGCAACCGTACGAATTCCGAACGCAAAAGTTGTATCGTCCGAAACAACTCCATTCGATTCAAACTGAAGTCTGATCCGATAGAGGTTAGCCTTTCCATAACCGTTAGGCCACCACAAATGAGGCTGTTTAACAAGCAGTTGAACAGTATTAATTGAATTCAGATCCACAGCGGTGTTTGCTCCGGCAGCAAGAGAATACTCTTTGGAAATCTGAACAGGTTGTCCGGGAAAGTTCTCAGGACGGATATTTATTTTTAAAGTTCCTTTGGCATTATTCAAACCATGATTCGACAAGGTCAGGTTTAGGGATAGTTTTGCCAAGGTAGTGTCGGGCAAATTAGGTAAATCGGTGATCAGGTGCGGCCGCATAATGGTAACAGCTCCCGAAGTACGCAGAAATACCGGTTGCCAGATCCCCATGTTACGATCGCGCACAGGGGGAACCCAGTCCCATCCAACGGTGCAAAGCATCGTCACATTCTTTCCGATATCCCCGGTTGGTCCGCCATTCAGAAAGAAATCGCCCAAACCCGTCAATTGCTCCTGATCAGGTAATCCGGGACAATCCAGCGGATAGATCTTAACGGCTAAGAAGTTATCCGCTCCACTCTTTATATTTTTACTGACATCAAAACTGTATTCGGCAAACATCCCAACCATTTTTGCTGAATCGGCTATTTGTTCACCATTTAACCACACTGCTGCACGGTAATTAATCCCTTTAAATATGAGCTGGAAATGGCGCCCTTTATCCTGAGCAGGAACTTTGAATGAGGTGCGGTACCAGTAAGGCTGTTTCCAGGGATTACCAACATTGGGAATATGACTGAATTGCTCCAGATTGTACATTTTATTGAACTCATCGGAGGCATCCGGGATCACCATATTGTTCATTCCCGAATAAGGATCAGGGTAAACCCGGTTAGCCACAAGCCCGGTAAGAACAGTGGATGGAACCTTTACCGGAAACCAGTATACTTTGGAGTGATAATCCGAAGTTGAAATTTTCTCTCCTGTACCATCAATTAATCCTGAAGACTGCAATTCAAACTTTGAAAGCTGTATCTGTTTAATAGTGCCACTTTGTGCAGCGGAAATCACAGGAAGCAGCAAATGAATAAGAAAAAGGAGAATTATTGAATAAAATATTTTCATTTTGAATTGCATTTTTAAGACTCGCTAAAAATAGTCGTTTTGCCCCGAATAATCAATTTTTAAATTTAATAATTCCATTTTATGTTTCCCGGGGCGATTCACTAATTCGGATCAAATACCATCAAAGCGGGAATCAGGGTGCTATCGGATTTAATGTATACACCCATTGCCAATGATTTAAAATGGTTTTACCTGAAAAACTCAGCAAAGCACGAGAATGGCTCCTCCTGTACTTCAAAATATGGGCGGTATTCGAATTCGGTACTCCCTTCGATTGTAAAATGGAGCGGTTTTCCCGGAACCGGTTTTAGCATTTGCCGTATACTTTCAGCAGTCGCTTTAACGCCGATGTCGAACTTCTTACCTTTCACCCCTACCATTGCCATCAGGATTGGTCCGTATTCGACAGCAAAGTGGTTTTCTTCATACCCTTTTTCAAGCCCTGTATATTTGGTAACCTTAAAATCCATTGGTACAGTAAATGAAATAAGATCTCCGTTATTCCATTTCCTGTCGATTTCGAAATAGCTCCCTGGCTTCCCGGTACCCACTTCGCGGCCATTCACCGCAAGGGACATATTCCCCGATGCCCATGCCGGAACACGAATCCGAACCTTATTTTGAAGAGGCTGATCATTTCCAACTAAAATCTCTGTCTTTGAATCATACGGAAACTGCGTTTTCATTTTTAGACTCATTGAATGATTTTGAGACAGGTATTTTATTTCTGATGCAGCAAATAAATCAACATAAATACCATCTTCAGCAACAGAATAGATATACTCCGGAAGTGAGCCAAAAATCCGCGTCCCCTGCCCTTCGCAACAGGTATTCATACATTGATGTGAGTTTGGCGAGTGATCACCATATTTCCGGTCTACCAGTTTTGCAAAGTAGCGGATTCCCTCTGCACCGTACTGGTTGGCAATAGCTACGTTATAAATCGATTTCTCAATCTCATTTACATACTTCTCTTCTGTGGGATAGAGCAAATGAAATCGTTGATTTAACTTGATCCAGAATGAATTACCACATAATTCACCCGTCTCGCGATTTAAGTAATTGGATTTTGGCTCATAAAGGAAGGTCCCTTCGTTGATTGCCAGTGATCCACCGATATGCTCCCAGTTATCGTGATAGAGATCCCATGCACCCAAAGCGGCATCAAGGTATTTTTTTGCACCTGTTGCGCGATACAAATCAAGATAAGGTTCAATTCCGGTAACCAGATAGTTGTGAGGACGGTCGTAAGGGTACAGCCAGATTGCTTTGGGATCGCGGTTTGCCATCTGCTCCATCCAGTAGTTTTCCTGAAAATACTGTTGAACAACCTGTATATCTTTTGGTTTTCCAACCGGAGTAAAATACGTTCGTGTGATTGGGATAATCCCTTGTGTTCCCTGCCTCACACGGCGCAACATCTCGGGAAGATATTCGCAGTTATCGAACCAGTCGTAGAATCCGCGCAACAGCGGAAATGCTTTTTTATTTCCTGCATATCCGGCTTCGATGAGACCCTGAGAAACCCATGATCTGGTGTAAGCACCATTCTCATGATCGAACATTGCATGTTTTGGAAAAGCCATCAGATACCCATCGGGCTCTTTGCATTGGTCAATAACATCCACAATGTCATCCATTCTTTTTCGTAAACCGGCATCCTCGATCCAACGCAGCGTATTTCCTGCACCTGTTAAAAAGCGGGCTGCCTCAGAACCGGGAAGAATCTGAAACCACATATTTTTAAACCGCTCCTCAAGGGGCTCAACAGGAAATCCACCCTTGACACGGAAATTGCGCACCAGCTGATCGAAGGTAAAGGAGTTCATCAGGTAGCTAATGTTGTTCTCCATGGTTGTTTTAAATAACCCCTCGCCCAACTGAACACCTCCCATCGGAGCCTGAGCGTTATAGGTAACAGGTTTCCATGTTCCTTCCGGCATCACATTTGCGGGATTATCGGTTACCACAAATTCCCCCTGAGGACGTGATGGACGTGTAAGTAATTCAACATTAGAATCACTCTTGGGATTTGATTCGGTCGCCTTGCACCCTTCGGCAACATCCTTTCCTGCTGAAAGGATAATGATTTTAGTCATTGCCAGCTTGTTGTCGCGCAGTGTTGTGGCGGTAAAGCGGACATACCGTCCTTTCACTTCCTTCGATGCAAAGGTGCAAACGGCATCATCCGGATTTGGAAATTCTTCTTTTAGCGTCCAGTCTTCAAACATAATTGAATGCTTGAAGGCTACATCGTCTGAAACCTCGAGCTTAAAGTGTGAAGGGAATCCTCCGGATGCAGGTCCCCACCCCTGGGCTCCGGGCAATAATTTTATCCCATCGATCAGTTGTTCCTTTCCGAGGTCGATTTGAATCCAGCGAATCTCACTATTACTTCCAGCCCTGTTCGCATAGGCAGGAAGATAATATCTCGCCACCCGCTCCACACCCATTTTTGCTTCACGAAGCTCATTCGCAGCATTATACTTTACCTGGGCCGTTGCAGGATTATTGATCAGAGAAAGGATAAAAAGTGCCGCAAGGCAGCCCTTTTTTAAACTCTTTGGGGAATTGAAGGTTATTGTATTCATTTATTTGCTACTGATTTGCACCATTAGCAAAAATACTGAATTAAACCATTTTCTGAAGAGATGCAATTAAAAAGTGAATTTTAAATTGCATCTCTCCAGGTTAACTAAAACTCTATTTTATAAACAACAGCATTCGCGGACGGGTAATTTTTTAACGGTTTAATTACCAACTCATCCGAATTCTGAGCCCAATTGACCACTTCGGAGGAGCCCACCATTTTAATACTTGCTATTTTACCATTATTCGCTTTCAATGCCAACGATTTAATGAGTGTCTTTGCCTGAGGAACGCCCAGGGCAATGGCATACACGACTGCTCCCTTTGTTGTAAAACGGATATCCTGCGCCGTGAACGGTTTTTCCTGGGTAATAAATGATCCGCTGGCCGAAACCGTTGGTCCTTCGCCAAATAATTTCCACGGACGTGTGCCATAAATTGCTTCACCATTCACCCGGAGCCATTCCCCAGTTCCTAATAATACCGCGGTATCTTCGTCGGTGATTGTCCCATCAGACCGCGGGCCGATATTGAGCAATAAATTGCCGTTCTTACTAACAATATCGATGAGGTTGGTGATTACATACTGCGGTGATTTAAACGTATTATTGGTTGTATAGCACCACGATTCATTCCCTACTGCATCATCGGTTTGCCAGGGTAATTCCCTGATCCCAGCCAATTTTCCCCGTTCAATATCCAAAACAGCAGTTTTCTCCTGAAACGAAATGTTCTTATAGTTAATCACCACCCCTTTGTTCCATTCCAGACCTTTATTATAATAGTACGAAGAGAACGATTTACGGTAAGGTTCCAATGCCGGTTGTTCGATCCACCAGTCAAACCAGAATAGCTGTGGCTGATACCTTTCAACCAGTTCGGTACATCTTAATAACCAATCATTCATAAATTCCGGCGACATGGTTTCATTTTCCTCCCTTGCTGGCCCATAGAAATCGGCATATTTAGGGTCAAGTACATCAGAATCGAACTTGCGTCCATGATTCAGGAACCACCAATGCTCGATACGATGCGACGAGAGTCCGAAAATCAGCCCCTGCTTTTTGGTTTCCTTTGCCAGCTCCCCAACAACATCTATTTTCGGTCCCATTTCTGCCGCATTCCATTTGGATAAGGTGGTTTTGTACATCGCAAAACCATCATGATGTTCAGCCACCGGAACAACATATTGGGCTCCGGCCCGTTTAAACAAGTCGACCCACTTTTGGGCACTGAATTTCTCCGCTTTAAACATGGGAATAAAATCTTTATATCCGAATTTGTTTAACGGTCCGTATTTTTCTACATGATGTTTATATTCTGAAGACTTTTGGTCATACATATTCCTTGGATACCACTCGCTATTAAAAGCAGGAACCGAATAAATCCCCCAGTGAATGAAAATTCCAAATTTGGCATCCCGAAACCAATCGGGTGTTTTATATTCATTTAGCGATTCCCAGTTGGCCTGATATCGCTCCTGGGAAAATAACACATTTGACAAACTGATACTAAATACCAGTAAAAGAACAAACCTTTTTGTCTTCATAATTACAATATTATTTCCATTTATTAATTGATAGGTAATGAGTTTTCACCAAACTAACAGTGCTACGCACCTTAACCTCACAAAAGCCGTATAACGGAGATAGTTCGGTAAAATATAATTAAATTAGGGCCTAAAGCCGCATAGCGGCGACAGAACGAATCTCGAATGAATCCCCAGGCAATACCATGATATTCAATATACCCAATTAGTTTGATCGGTTTGCACTGCCTGGTCATACCCCCATTATTTATGCCAAATTTACTTTTTCCTGATCTCAAGCAGCTCACCTGAATAAAGATCGGGTAAATTTAATTCAAATCCGCTGGTTTTTAGTTGCTCACCCGATAAGGTTGCCAGTAATTTACCATCCATGAACCGTACTACATAGGTCTCTGCAGGATTGAGATATTTCACAGTGATAATTCGCCTTGTTTCTGTCGCCCCCTGACGGAAAACGGCAATGATTCCTCCGGTTTTTGTCTCTGTATTGATCCGCTGAAAACCATCCCATCTCCCTTCAGTGGGCTCCCCAAATCCGGGAAGATCCTGACGAAAGTTCATAATCCCATAAGTTTTCTCCATTCGATGAAGCCAATCTGCATAACCCTTGTATTTAATAAGCTCTTCCGGTGAAAGTTTGCGTGGATCTCCCAGCATCATGGGTAATGCGCCCGCAATAGATTTAATATGCATCTCCCACCCTTTGTCCTGCATCTGCGAATTGCCAATGACTAAAGCTGTAGCCGGAATTGCTGGAGATCTCCACCAGGCCATATTCCGGATCCGGAGGTCACTCTTTTCGCCCATGTCACCCTGAAAGTTTGAAAGCCAGTTCCCTTCGGCATGCTTGAGCATTGCATAATCGATCATCTGCAGCGCCCCCGTGGTTTCGAAAGTACAATCGATGAAAAGGTTGGATTTGGCGACATGAAGTTCATCAAAAAGCAGCCACATCCGCTCGTAATTAGCATACATCGATTCGCGCTGATCCTTATGGCCGGGGTGATCAGTTGAGTAGCAGCCGGTCTTCGAAATATCAAAAACATAGGGACTTGAAACAACAGCAAAATCGAGTTTCAGATATTCAAGGCCATAATCGAGTGTTAGTTTCAGCAATTTATCTTTGATGTAATCCTTCCATCCGGTTGATAAACAAGCCGAACGGACAATATCTGTCGAATCACCATTTTGGATGTTGGAAAAATTCCCATATTTATCACGCCCAAACCATTCGGGATGTTGATTATAAACTTTGCTCTTCGTTGAAGCGCTCGCCACGCACAACCACAGCCCCGGTTTCATCCCCAATGATTTAATATAATCGAAAATAGGTTTTAATCCATGGGGGAATTTTTGATAATCAATCCCCCAGTCACCATAATTATCCTGCCATCCATCATCAATAACAAATTCCTTCATTCCGGCCGCAGCCGCTGCCTTGGCAAGCTCCATTATCAGTTTCTCATTGATATTATATTCAAAAGGATGCCAGGTATTGTAGACGAAGGTTGGCTTATTTTGTAAAACAGAGAGGCGGATACCCATGTGTTTGCGCACGAAATCGGGTACCGCAGTACTCAGGATCTCTTCGGGATCTCTTTGATTGTTGTAAACCATTGTGAAAACCTGAGGCGTTTCAAACGATTCACCCGGCTTTATCCATTTACGAAACGGGAAGCGTCCATTTTTATGGGTAAGTCCGCAGGTTATTTCAGCGCCGTCCCAGAACACAGCAGTTCGTTTGAGTAATCCCGAAGCTTCATTACCAAGTACAATTCCTGCTTCCCAGTCCATATTGTGGACAATCACCAGTGCATCCTGGGAATTACCCTCATAAGGGCCAATCGATTTTCGACGTCCGTAATCGCAGTATATCCAACTGAATGTATGTGATTCATATTCGGTTACATTGAATTTTTCAATATCTGCCGATTCGAGGGAAACCTCCTTGCTCTGCAGATTTTTTACGATTAGACTTTTTCGGATAACCGGCAGGTCGGGATAGAGGAGAAATTTCACAGTAAGCTCAATCTTACTGTCGCTGCTCCGCAAAACGACTGCCGCACCATCACCCTGAAGCGAATCCTGAATTGATTTTATATGCTTCAGTTGCCAGTTGCTTTTTCCGGAATAGACAACGCCATTGACTTCAAACTGAAAGTCTGTATTGGAGGGACGAAAATATTTAAACGCTCCATTTACCGGTTTATAAGATGTCGTAAGAAAATTACCCTCCACACCGGGCAACTGAATAACCCGCTGAACGATTCCATTATCGAGAACCAGAGCGGTATTAGTCCAATTGGCATATTGGGCAGCACCATTTGCACAAAGGAGCAGAAAGACAAATATTGTGGCTAAAACATTGTTCATGAATATTAAATAAAAAAAGGGTGTTCCAATTTTTACGTTGAAACACCCTTAAAAGTTATTTTTTATTAATTATTCCATAATGGATTTTGAACAAGTACTCCGTCTGAATTATCAATTACCTGCTGTGGTAAAGGTTGATAGTAATTTTTAGGCCGTTTAAATATACTCCGGCCGATATCTGCAGGAAACAGTTTTTCAGGTTTACTGATAAATGTTACCAGGTTAATAATACCTGCTTTATCCCAGCGAAGGAGGTTTTGCCATCTGAAGTTTTCACCGGCCAACTCGCAACGTGATTCATGAATCAGTGCCTGAATATCGGCTCCGCTAACCGGAGCAAGGCCAGTGCGAAGACGGACCTTATTGATCTCTGCATCACCGGCACCTGCACCATTAAGCCGGATTTTTGCCTCAGCAACCAATAAATAGGTATCTCCTGCCCGTACAAACGGAATATTAATACCGTGATTATAATTGCCGTCTGATTCTCTCCAATCCATATATTTCCTATAGCTATGACCGGTATTCGATAAATCAGAAGTATGGATAAACCATCCCAGCGGTCCCTGCTTTACTGAATCGCCATTAGATACTAAAGTAACATGTTTACGGATATCACCAGGTTCAAATTCATTAACCAAGTCTGTTATTGGTTCCTGAAAACCGTACATTCCCCATGGGCGTGGTCCCCGGTGTTTGGACATTACTTCCTGATTAATCCACTCCATGTCGTTCATCATGAGAAAGAGGTTTTCGGGTAGTTTATCATTACCTGTCCTAAAAAGAGAGAGGTAGCTATCAGCCAACGGATAGTTATCGATTACCTGCTTACCTGTTGTAATTGCCTTATTGAGGAATTCGGCGTTGGCATACTCTTTTGCTCCATGCATATAAACAGAGGTCATTACGGCCCATGCTGCACCCTTGCTCACTCTTGAGGCTACATTATGCATTGGAAGTAAACCGGCTGCTTTTTCCAGATCCGCGATTATAAATGCACTTAGCACCTCAGGTGATTCGCATTTTGCAACCTTATAGTTATTTGCGATCACATTCTCTTCTTTAATGATAGGAACCTGTCCATGAATTACATAAAGACGATAATAGGCATAAGCCCTCAGGAAATAAGCTTCACCCATAATGGTATTATAGGATTCATCACTGATTTTTCCAAGTTTTTTAACTTTAGGTCCATTTATGATGATCCCGTTAGCCCGGCTGATAATCTCATATTTGTAAACAAAAGTATCCTGGATCTTATAATTGGTAAGTACCGTATTAAAAGTCTCAATATCTTCATCTTCGGCATGATCACCTGCTCTCCAGTGGTCATCACATTGATTGTCAAAGAACAGATCATGCATCCCCAATTCACGGGTTGCCCAAAGGGAATAGGTTCCTGCCAAAGCATCCACCATATCTGCCTCAGTTTGCCAGTAATCAACATCGGTACGAGATCCTATAGGTTCCTGGTTAAGAATCTTGTTACAGGAAAACATGGAGATTATAGCCAATAATAGTATATATTTTTTCATCGCTTTGTTAATTTAATTTGTTAGAATGTAACATCTATACCAAATACAACACTTTTTGACTGTGGATAATTGTTTAAAATAATACCACGTTCAAGCGTACTTGCACCACTTTCTTCAGGATCTACACCATAATAATTGGTGAATGTTAACAGGTTACGACCGGTGACATAAAACCTCACACTGCCAACACCCATTTTTTGTGTTAATCCCTTAGGTATAGTATAGCCAAATACAAGATCCTTTAATCTCATGTAGTCACCACTCTGGATACCCAGATCAGAATTTCGGTAATTGTCGTTTGCCCGTACTGTTGACATCTTCGGCCATTTGGTACTGGTCCCGGGACCAGTCCACCTCTGCCATGCAATAGCATCCATATTCCCGGCCTGAGTTGGATCTAATCCCCTCATCATCATAGAATTATAGACCTGATGTCCATAGGCGCCACTAAACACGGCAGAAAAAGTAAATCCCTTATAGCCCAAATCAAGATTGAATCCCAGTAACATATGAGGATTGGCATCTCCAATATGAACACGGTCATTTTCATTCACTTTATGATCGCCATTAGCATCCACGAAACGAACATCACCCGGGGTAATATTCCCCTTATTGGAGTCGCTTGAGATATTCGGATCACTGTCGATTTCTGACTGTGTCTGATAAATTCCGGCCGTTTTCCATCCATAGAAAGAACTGATTGGCTCACCTTCAAAGGTTCTGGTAACGGGTAGTCCGCCCCAGGTAACACCTGCTCCAATAAACTTCCCTTTACCATAAAGTTTGGTAACTTTATTTTTAATCAGGGTCATGTTCATCCCAATGTTAAAACGAACTTTACCGATGTTCCCGTTATATGATGGCTCTATTTCAAATCCCTTATTGGTCATCTCACCGATGTTTGAATCGGGAATCCGAACTAAACCGGCTGTACCCTGAGCAACTTCAGGAATAAGCATATCAGATGTTTTTCTGTTAAACCAGGCCACGTTTAAGTGAATGGTATTCTTTAAAAAAGCGGTTTCGAGTAAAACATTTGAAGTTGCGGTTGTTTCCCAGGTTATATCGGGATTTGCAAACGATGATAATGCTGTACCTGTCAATTTGTTACCATCAAAGATATAGCGTTGATTTTTCAAATAAGTGCTCAGGTATTGGTATGGAGCAACATTTTGATTCCCCAGTTTTCCCCAGCCTACATTAAGCTTCATGTTGGATATCGCCTCGATTCCCTTCATAAATTCCTCGCCGGTTAATCTCCAACCCCCTGAAATTGATGGAAAATAACCCCAACGTTTACCATCTGCAAACCGGGATGATCCGTCAGCTCTTAAGATAGTAGAGAGGTAATAAATGTCATTATAGTTGTAGTTACCCCGAAGAAATCCCGAAGCAAGTGCTGTTGATGGGTATGAAGTACCGCTGCCTGTAATAAAACCGGCATTATTCATCACCAGCTGATTTTTTGCAACCGAAGTAAAAACTTCTCCGCGCATATTTAACCACTCACCCTTATCTTCCTGTGCTGAAGTACCGGCAACGGCCGCGATGGTATGTTTTCCAATCTTCTTATTATAACTAAGAAATAATTCCCCCAACATAAATGAAGATTCACTGGTATTTTTTGTGAGGGTAGGATTATTTTCAGATCTCGACTGAAGCGGTGTAACATCCTGGAATGCTTCATACTTGGAGTTCATCTGCTGATAAGCGACCCTTCCGGTTAATGATAATTCATGAGTTATTTCATAATCAGCCCTTAAATTAATAAGTGTATTCAACTTATAATTATTCTGCCATTCCTGTGTTGCCTTATAAATAGGATTCCACATGTCACCCAATTCGGTAGAGGCTTTTCCTGAACCCCAGTTTCCATCAGGATATTTTAACGGAATTGCTGGTTGAAAACGGTATGCAGAATAAAGAGTTACACTGGTACCCTCACCCTGTCCCAGCATTTGGTCCTGAGTTTTTGTAACCCGAATACTCTCCTCTATTTTTAATCTCTTCGTAATCTTATGAGTTGCATTAAACGAAATTCCGATTCGCTTGAAATAAGTGCTGATCTCAGTCCCCTCCTCATTGCGATAAAATACATTGGTATTGTAGGTGCTTTTTTCCGTTCCTCCGCTCACTCTCAGATTATAATCCTTAAAAAGGCCATTTTGGAAGAATTCATCCTGCCAATTGGTTTTAGTTGAATTATAATAGGAGTCAGACCATGGAACACCCTGAGGAATAGGTAATCCATCATTGGTATATCGCTCTCTTTTTAACTGATATAATTGTTCGCCGGTAGTGACCGGATATTTTTTAATGACACTGTTAAATCCGGTTGAAGCATTCAATTGCATCGTAGTTGCCTGATTGTATTTTGCCCGGTTTGTGGTAATCAAAACCACGCCGTTGGCAGCCCGTGTACCATAAATTGCTCCTGAGGCCGCATCTTTTAAGATTTCAACCGACTGAATTTCAGTTTGAGATAACTGAGCTAAAACTTCTCCTCCCACAGGTACTCCATCCAATACAATCAGCGGTTCTGCATTGCCAATTGTTCCAACCCCTCTGATCCGGATCGACGGTACAGACCCCGGTTCGCCGGAGCTGATCATCTCAACGCCGGAAGCACGCCCCTGCAATGACATCACCACATTCGAGGCTGATGAATTTTTAATATCATCTCCTTTAATTTGAGAAATCGAAGAGGTCACTTCACTCTTCTTTTGATTTCCATACCCGATCGCTACAACCTCTTCAATTAATACCGATTCTTCGGCAAGGGTTACATCAAGAATCGATTTTTTATCTATGGCAATCTCTTCTGATTTCATCCCTATAAATGTAATCACAAGAGATTTTGCACTGGCCGGAAGTGACAAGGAATAATTCCCGTCATTATCGGTGGTTACCCCTTTGGTAGTCCCCTTCACAACCACCGTAGCACCAGGGATGGGAGCCCCCGAACGATCGGTTATTTTTCCGGAGACCTTGCGCTCCTGCTGCTGGCTTGCGGGCTCATTGGCAACATAATCCTCAGGTACTATCATAATTAATTTATCCTTTATCGTATAGGATAAATTTTCCGATTTCAGAATCTTGTCAAGTAACTCGAATATTAATACATTATTAAATTCCCCGGAAACTTCTTTAGATCCTTTGATCAATTCGTTTTTATAAAAAATCGAAAACTCCGATTGAGATTCAATTTTACTAAACACATTTTCAAGGGTTTCGTTTTCAAACTTTAGACTCAATTTCGTTTCCTGAGAATACGATTTGGCTGAAACCTGAAAAAGTGCAATAAAAATCAACACTGCTGTTAGTTTCATAATAATTAGGATTTTTTGGAGCATAGACCATCTGCGATGTCTATGCATCGGATCGTTTTTTTTCATACTTTTGGTTCGATTTTAATGAATATTAATTTCCAGATTTTCACGTCAGTTGAGTTACCGCTCAGCTGGCGTTTTTTTCGCTTAGCGCCTTATTATTAGCTTAATTAGTCCTTTGAGGGTTTGTATCAGCAAATTTGCCACCTGCTACCACAACGGAAGAAGTGCAAATTTTGTAATCTGCTATATATAAACTCAATACCCTCTTGTCTTTCTGTTCCTCCTTTCTTAATTTAGATTTGATTAGTTTGTCTGTATCATAAGTGATTATTCTTAAACTGTACCGTTATTTGGATTTGTCGTAAATTGGTTTTTTTATATTCAATCGGAGTATACACCTTTATGGCATCAAGTACTTGCCAGATAGTCTCTTCATTCTTAAAGGTTCCTGAGTATGAAAGGTCCTTGCCTGTTTTATTCTCCAGGGTAATATCCACATCATACCAGTTCTCGAGCCGTTTCATTAGCTCCGATAAGGGAATATTCTTAAAATTAAATTTATTATCTACCCATCCTGCTGACTCTAAAGAATTTACATCCTGAACTACATAACTAAGATCTTTCAGTATTAAGGCCTGACCTGGTGCTAAAACCTGATTGGCCCCTTTCATAATCACGTTGACGCGGCCATCAAGAAGGGTGATCTCCTTACGCCCAAATTCATCATAAGCCATTATATTAAAGGATGTACCCAGAACTTCTACATCACACTCATTAGTTTTTACAACAAACGGTGCATCGGCATTGTGCGCAACCTTGAAAAATGCCTCACCCTTGAGTTCGACCTGCCGATGATGCGCAGAAAAGGTATTATAAACCAATCTTGACCTGGCATTTAGCCAGATTTCAGAACCATCGGGTAATTTCACGAGTGATTTTTCCCCTCGTCGGGTTTCAAAAACAAGCTGTTCGGATTTTGATTTAATAAATAAAAGGTAGGAGGCAGCGCTTCCAATCACCAATCCTAAAATAAGTATGGCAGCAACCCTTGACACCTTAACCCAAATACTTTGGACTTTCGGGTCTCTAAATGTTGAATTTGAATTATTTAAATGATACGTTAGTCTGTTGATATTTCTGAATCCGAGCTCATCCAACTCGGGATGGTTTTCCCATTCGCTTTTTGCAATCTCAAAATATTCACGGTTAGCCTTATTACGAAGGGCTTCTGTCAATAATTCGTACTCATTGTCTGCCAGTTGTCCACGAAAATAGCGATAAATTACCTCCTTAAATTCCAACTCTTCCATAAATATTAGTTATCCTTTGCTATATAACGGGAAAAGGCATCGGATACCCATCATTGAAAACGAGTTATTTTAAGAATGATTATAAATAATTATTGGAAGGGGCGAAATTCAAGAATTATTATTGGCACCTCAACAAATATTTCCAGAATTATAAAATTTTAAAAATCAATATGATGACAGCCAGAGGAAAATCAGAGGAGAAATTCTTCCGGAACGACTGGATCGCCCGGTTAAGGTGTCTCTCTACATTCTTTATATTAATATTGAGCTTTTCTGCAATCTCCTTGTTCTTTAGGCCATCAATTCTGCTTAAAATAAAAACTTCGCGACAACGGTCGGGTAGTCCCTGAATCGTTTTTTCAATTTTTGTTTTAAGTTCCTCTTCGATCAACACATAAGGCTCATTTCCAATAAAATCAATGCGATACAGCTCCTCATACTGCAACGAAACATGGATCTTATTCATCCTGTTGTTCAGGACTTTAATATGTTTTATGTGATCAATACACCGATTCCTAACCATACGGAACAGAAGGGCTTCCAGATTAAGGCTTTCGATCTGAGATCTGTTCTCCCATACTTTTACAAACACCTCCTGAACGATATCCTGTGAAATACCATCATCCTTAACGACCTTTTTGGCAAAGTCATTCAGCCGTGCAAACAAGATTGAGAACAATAACTCAAAAGCCTTTTGATCACCGGATTTTACCTGATCAAAAAGCTCATCTGATTTTCGTCGTTTGCTATCTACCGGAATTTCCTGCACGATTGGCTATTTTTTATCGGATAAATATAGGAATAAAACAGATTAATCAGCTTTATTCCTTAATTTGTTCGCTTCAAAGATTTTAGATATTTTATAATATGGTAAGCTTAAGTGACAAATATAGCGATTCGAAGAAGATGGCGATAAAAATTACATTACAATATTGTTACAATTTTGGCCAGTACTGGTTTATCACAGATCCGGCAGGTAAATCTGATTTAAAGCTTTATAATCTTAATCCCAAATCAAATCAGAAAAGAATTTATTGTATTCTTACCGGCGTAACCCTTCCATGTAAAACAACCGGGCGTTTATTATCAGGATTAATGGTTACTTTAAAAACATACTCCATTCCCTGGTCGAAAAGATTACCGCATTGAAGTTTAATACTGGTTTTTTCATAGGGCTTTAGTCCTGGGAAATTCGCTGAACCAAGATCAATTTCTTTCTTATCTTTTATGAAAGCCACTTTTAGTTTAGCTATTTTTGAGGCTACCTGTCCGAAATTCTCCACCTCAACCTCTAAATCAAAACCAGAAGCTGTCCGCCTGAGAACTGGCAAGAGGGGTGAAAGAACCGGCTCAAGAAAATCAACTCCTGGAAGACGTGCATACCCGTAAAGGAGTTTTCCTGAATTGGTTTTTCCCAACATTTTTGCGGCAAATTCATCATCCGGAAAATTGGTTCCATGGGCATCAAAAATGATAATTAAATCATCGCCTGATTTTTCTGTTTTAACTACCTTGCCACCCTTTCCGAAATTAACCGACTCGGGTTCTCCAAATTTCAGAGATTTCAGGTCAATATCGGTTTGCGGATTAAAGCCAGGTTCAGCGGTGATTTTAACTTTGATTGTTTTGGTTTCAGCAGTTATTTTTTCATGATCCAGGATGGTCAGCAGTCGCCCAGCCGCAAGAGGAATGGCAATATTCTTTGAGCTATGAAGGTCATTGGGAAGATCGTATTTCTTCTCTACATCAATAACTGCAAAATTACCCTGAATTGCCCGTCCATATTTATCCTGAAATATTTTGAGCCGTTCATATTTCCACCAACCTTCAACAGTCCCATCTTCATGTTTTGAAACCCCCGGAAGGTAAGCTTCGCCCGACTCGGTTTTCCAGTTAACTCCATCTTTCGAACGTTCATAGAGGGCTATCCGTCCGAGCCAGTCGTTGACGATAAGGTTATATTGCACATTATCGCGCCAAACCACAGGATCTTCAAAATTCCCCTCCCTTTGGGGGTAAGCACGCAGTGGAATTATTTTGTTAACAGAATCAATCCGGGTTCCGGTGACCTGATTATAGGGCGAGAGGCCGGTTTGGCTAAACCATTGACCACCTCCACGACAGATCATCAGGTAAGAACCATCTTCACGTTGGGCAAAGGTAAAGTTTGAATTTCCTTCAATTAACACCCGATCGCGTTCACGGAAATCGAACTGCCCATATTCCCAGGGACCGTTGCATCCGGGAGCAAGATAATAACCTCCAATAACATATACAATATAACGGCCATCTGACAGCTTAAAAACCTCCGGGTTATGCCCTTTCCCAATTGTGTCTTTAACAACAAAAGGGCCAAATGAGTTATCACAAATCGCATGAAAAACGGTGGAGTTCGGCCAGAAGGAGTGTCCTCCCTGTGAATTTTCGGGCCAGCCGCAAATATATTGATGGTACTTCCCATCCTCACCTAACTTAATATTACCACCCCAGAAGGACCACGTTCTGTTTTCAATACCATTGCCGGTATAACGGGGCAACACATTATCGGCACCCCAGGTTTCGCGGGTGAGCTTACCGATATTGGGCATTGGGAGAAAGCGATCCATAAAACGACCACCATAAACCAAATTGCTCCAGGCTGCAGGGCGTGAACGTTCGGTGGTTTGGGCATTAGCTGCCCTAACAAATGCGAAAAAGGTGAACAGTAAAAACAGTAGATATTTCATAAATTGTTATTTTCTCTTTTGCAAAGAGTTAACCTTGTGTTGTGACGTTTGTTAAAAAATCCAGATAATTATAGGATGTAATCACTTCAAAACGATGTTCAGGATAAGCCTCAGAAAAGGATTTAGGAATATTCATTCGTCTTTTTTGATTCCATTTAAACTCAAAGGCGTATAAAATTCCGTCTTTTTCTTCAACCAAATCAATTTCTTGTTGTGTTTGAGTACGCCAGAAATAACTCTTTCTAAAATTTCTGTCGTAAGAATTGCGTTTAAGCCGTTCGCTCACCATGAAATTTTCCCACAATCTACCTACATCCTGTCTTAATTGCAAAGGTGCAAAGTTATTTAGGACACCATTCCTTATGCCATTATCATAAAAGAAAATTTTCCGGGTACGCTTCAATTCATTTCGCAGATTCCGACTAAAGGAACTTAAACGAAAAACAACAAAACACTTTTCAAGCAGATCGATATACTTTTCAATAGTTGCTTTATCTACCCCAACCAACTGACTAAGCTCATTATATGAAACCTCTTGCCCTAATTGCAAGGCTAATCCGGTTAATAATTTACTTAAAACTTCCGGTTTACGTATGTTTTGAAAAGATAAGATATCTTTGTATAAGTAGCTATTTATCAATTCAATTAACAACTCTTGTTCGTTCCCCGGATTGTTTACAATATCCGGATAAAGGCCATAAATCAATCGTCTTTCCAGCAGTCTTTGTTCTTCTATTCTGCCATGATGCAACACTAATTCGTTTGTTGCTAATGGGTATAAATTGAATTCAAATTTTCTTCCAGTCATTGGTTCATTAGTTCGATTCTGCAATTCCAAAGCTGACGAACCTGAAGCTATAATTTGTATATCTTTTATGTTATCAGCCATAAGCTTTAAAGTTTCCCCTATATTATGAACCTTCTGAGCTTCATCAATCATAATCATCATGTTGTTACCGATTAATGATCGTAATTCGGTGGAGGTTACATTCTCCAACATCACACGCATATCCGGCTCGTCGCAGTTAATAAATAACGTTTTGTCCTCCCGTTCTTTTTGTAGCTCGCGCAAGAGTGTCGATTTTCCTACTTGTCTGGGGCCTATCAGGAAAATCACTTTCCCTTTCCCAAAACGACTCACCAATTGTTCCTTTATTACCCTTGAGATCATGACCAACTTTTTCAAGTAAAAATAGCAATTAATATCCTAATCCCCAAAATAGACTTGATTTAGCGATTATAATCCCCAAAATAGACTTGATTTGGGGATTAGCCATGAGTCGTCATTTCACTTAGCTGATTTTTACACTCAACAATTGATCCGTTGTGACACTTAGATTTTCACTAAGATCAACCTCGCATCTGAACCCGGTTTGTATAAAACGGCATGGAATTATTTTATTTTTATATTTCACCTCTACGTTAACCGCTTTTTGGTTTTTATTTAGATCTACACTAACCTTTTTAACCGTTAATTTTCCGTAGTTTACTTTAAGCTGAGCCATGAAAGATTTTGCATTCCGTTGCTGGCTGAAGGTTCCCCACCCTTCGGCAGCAGTAAAAGGGGCCCTGAAGTTTTCGGGTGTTAGCTTGGGAGAGAAGCCGATATGTCCTTTGGGACCGTGATAGGTAAAGCCGCAGGCACTGATAAATGTGCCGTAACTAGCCATGGCACGACCATAATGGTCACTGCACTCAATCTCGTTAAACGGATTACGTTTGAATGCATGGTAACGATCGTGAATGGACCGGGTAAGAACCAGTGATTCTTCGGTCATCCCCTCCGCCATCATGTGGGCGGCCACCTGGTGCTCAAAGCCACTCATACATTCATCAAAGTACCCGATTTGCCACGCCTTGGCAGTTCCGTAAGGATTTTCATCGTTTTTGGGATTGGTATTCATCACCATTCCACCATCACCGGCTATAGCATAGAAACGTCCGCCATTATGTTTGCTAATATAAGGTCCGACATCGGGCATATAGTTGTACTTCCAGAGGGAGTTCAAAGCGCTCACAGTTTTTTCTTCACTGATGATTCGTCCCAGACCCACCTGCCAGGCCCAGGCCTGACCATACACCTGGTCGATATGACAGGTATTGAAGGACCCGATTTCCTTTTTTCCAACCTCAGGATCAGCTCGATGAATAAAGTACTCACCATTAAAGAGATACTGCTCCATATTCTTTCTTCCCAGCTCAACATACTGGCTGCACTGATCGGCAAACTCCTTATCGTTCATCTCCTCAGCCATGGCCTGCCCGGCACGCACACCCGCGATACAGAGGCCGACAATCCAGGCAATCTCGCCGTGCCACTGCGCATCGAGTGTATTTTCCATTGGGGTGTCCTCCATCCCATCTTTGTTTTTGTCCTGGAGCATGATAAATTCCACCGCCTTTTTAATCTTTGTCCAGTTTTTGCTCAAAAAGGTCTCGTCAGCACTCATCAGATGTTCCCTGTAAATGCGCAGAACAGTTCCCGATTGTCCATCGATCGAGGGACCGGTTTTCTCACCCCGGATACTGATCATTCCGGTTTTTTCTTCAAATCCGATGCCCAGATCAACCCGTTCGCGCGTATCGCGTTCGAGTTCAGGAAAAATCCGCGACATCGCCTGGGCATACTGGTAGACATGGGTGCAATTACCATGACAGCAGCCGACTCCCTCCCACGCGTAAAATCTTCCCGATTTAAACCGGTGGGTGGTGGTTGTGGCGAGAGTCGAAATATTCATGAACGTTCGTTCCAGAAACCACCAGGGGAGCGTACTGTCATAAAAGGTACTTTTCCAAAGAAGCGTCTGATGCTTTAAGGTCTGAAAATTATTAGCAAGGTATGCCGTTACCTCCTCAGAATTTTCAAAGTGTGACGTATAATACTGATATTCGGCATCCTGAACGGTCATTCCCTGAGGATTTCCGTTGCTGTAAAAAGAGAGGTTCGGGGTATACCAGGCAATGAGGAAATCGGTCGTAACTTCATGACCCGACTTCAACTGGTGTGTGCTGATAATCCCTGCCACAGGCGAATTTTCCGATGCCACGACCAGATTTTTAAAGATGGCGGCAGATTTATCGGTGCTGGTATTTACATTATCGATGCAAACACCTTTACCACCTGCCATTCCGAAGAACATATCGCCATAATCGGGGGCCTTTGGCAAATCCTTATTCTCGGTTGTGCATTGTAAAGCCACCCCTTTATAGCTCTTATTTTCGGATACTTTATTGATCCGGACAAAATCCTTATGAGCCTTCTCGGTATTAACGAGCATTTTATTTTCCAGCCAGCCGATCACCTCAACTTCGACAGGATTTTGTGACAGATTTTTTATCGTTATTGATTGAATGGTTGCAGGTAAACCGCTATCCTTGTCATTGCCGGGGATAAACGGGGAGAAGGCCTCTACTGAAACCTGCAGGGGTAAATTTTTAGCCGTATAGGTTATCCGAGCCACCGGGTAAGTCGCTTCAAAGGTGACTTCATCCCAATCGTCCTGGTGAAGTCGTTTGACAACGGTTGTTCCGTTCTGTTTAATTGACAGTGCAAAACCCTGTTGCAGTGGAGATACATTTGTCAAAGGCTCCAGGTACAATGCCCCTGCCATATTGTTAATCTCCTTCAGATTGAAGCTCTCCAACTTGACAGGAAGAACTTTGGTAATCACTCCAAACTGGTTTTGATTAAAGATATCCCAGAGCCACAACCTTCCATCACCACCTAAATAAACTGATCCGCAGCAAATCCCGCCGACAGGCATTCCAATATAACGCAGCTCGTTTTTTGATTTGGTATAGGTGGTTGCCTTCCCACGTTCATATAACGATTTAACCCATTCCGGGTTTAATTTTTTATCACCCGGGAAATAGGTATTGGGGAATTCCCCTCGGTAAAAGGGACCTGCCATTACTGGCAATGATGATGTAAAGAATCCTGCCGCTGAAAGCTGCCCCACTGCCTGTAGAAATTTACGCCGTTCCATAGTTTGGTTTTAAGATTGTTTTGTCTGGTTTCGCGGGATAATTGTTCCTGACGATAGCCTGTGAATTTATTTGACTAAGATATAGAATTCCAACCGAAAATAAAGTCGGGAGAGAAGTCTAGTTATAAAAATTTTATGAGAACTGGGAAAACGAATAACTATTTTGTTAGTAATGGAATATTTATTACATTTGTAATGGAATACATATTGCATTTTCTCCAAAAAAAGAGTAGCTGATGAAATATTCAGAATTAAATGCTGTACTAAATGAGCAAAAAGAGATTCTTTACTCCTTTGAATTAGGAACTACGAGAGAATTATTAGAATCACTACCTGTTACCAATTCACATGCGTTGGTTATTTCAGGCATCAGGCGTTGTGGAAAAAGTGTTTTGCTTCATCAGTTTATCAGGCATGAAATTGATGAGGTTTTCTATTTCAATTTTGCGGACATAAGACTATACGAATTTACCTCATCCGATTTTATTTTACTTGATCAGCTGGTTCAGGAGAGTGCCAAGAAAATTCTTTTTTTCGATGAGATTCAGATTATCAAAGGGTGGGAGTTATTTGTAAGGCAAAAATTGGATCAGTCGGCAAGAGTAATTATTACAGGCTCAAATGCACGCATGCTGAGTGTTGAATTGGGAACAAATTTAACCGGAAGACATATCTCCAAGGAGTTATTTCCATTCAACTATCAGGAGTTCTGTACTTTTCACACCATGCCATATAACAAGGAAAGTCTTCTTTCGTTTCTGAATAATGGAGGGTTTCCCGAATTCCTGAAAACTAACAACAGAGAGTTGCTGAGTTTCCTCCTTGAGGATATTATTTATCGGGATATAGCAATCCGATATGCGATACGGGACATTTCAGGGTTGAAAAACCTTTGTATTTATGTCATGTCAAATACTGCAAAACTTGTCAGCCCCAGCAAACTTACAAGCATCATTGGCGTTAAATCCCCATCAACAGTGCTTGAGTATTTGTCTTATTTTGAATCGAGCTATCTCATGAATCTGGTTTCCCGATTTTCATATTCTGTTAAAGGGCAAATGATATCAGAGAAAAAGATTTATGTGGTTGATAACGGATTGGTCAACGTAGCATCAATCTCTGCATCTAAAGATATAGGCAGAAAATTTGAAAATGCTGTTTATTGGAGTATCCGAAGGAAAACCAAAAACATATGGTATTTTTCAGATAGCAATTCAGAATGCGACTTTATTTATAAAATTAACGATGACTTTTCGGCAATTCAGGTTTGTTTTGAAATTAATGGAGATAATCAGGCTAGAGAAATTAATGGACTTTTAGCTGCGCTCAAATTTTTCAATTTAAAAGAAGGGGTCATCCTCACGATTGACCAAACAGATCTGATTCTGATCGATGGGTATAAAATTAAAGTGGTTCCTGCTTACGCGTTTAGTTTGGATTAAAATACAGATGGTGTTATATATCGGGTAAGGCAGTCGAGCGTTGCAGGTTAACCATTGGCCGCAAGTGTTAATGAGCTATATTTCAAAGTGTTGTTTCTTGATGTTGATTTACTCCACGCAATTAGTGGAATAATAGGATTGGATTCCCAAATCGTTCCAATTGAAATTAAATCAGAGTCAACAGGTCGAATGAAAAGTCTGCATCTGTTTATTGATTATTATCATAGTAAAGAGCTATTAAAATTTCTCAGGCAACATTTATTGCAGAAAATCCAATCTTATCCATGCCGTTATATTCAATCGAAAGCATTTTAAAATCTGCAATGTGGTAAATAAAGTTTTGTTTCTAATCCTGCAAAGTGTAAATAACCAAACGAGATACTATTTGGTGATCCTACAATCACTAGGGAAAGGAGTTTAAAAATTTGTATGTCACATTAGCAAAACATACAAATAACTATATTTCATAAGCTTAGCACTACACATTTTCAAGAATATGAGGTAAAGCTGAAATTTGGTAGAAGGGCAGATTAATTAACCTAAATTCCTTGCCATTGATTGTTTTTACCTTATCAACACTATAGTTTCCTGACCAGATTCGAATAGCAATATCGTGGTTGGTGTCATTCATAAACTGATGTATTGATTTGAGATGTGCATTATGACCAGATTTTACTTCAATCGGGATTATTTTGCCATCAGACACCGTTATGAAATCGACTTCAGCAGTGCTTCCTCTTTTGTTGCGCATCCAGTAATTGCGTTTCAATCCAGTTTCAAAACTTAATGCTTTTAGCTCCTGTGCAACGATTTGTTCAGCTGCCATGCCGCGCCAGGCATCCATTAAATCTTTATTTAAAAGATATTCCCTCTGAATCCCTGAAGCATAATTTACCAACCCAGCATCCAACCAAAAGAGCTTAGGCGATTTTTTCAGGTCTGAAACCGCCGGCATTAGTACATTTGTGGTTGGATACACCAATTCCAGTAACATGGCTTTGTTTAAAGTTCGAAATGCCTCTCCCGTTTCTCTTGCTTTGTAAACTGATGCCGCAAATCCACCCAGGGTAATAGCTTGTCCTGAAAAAGCCCAACCCTCATCAAGTAGATATCGGATTACATGGGCTTTTTTGTTGCTTTCAGCATATTTTTCAACATCATTTTTATACCCATTAAGTAATTGATTATATGTTCTCGAAAGTGCCACAATATCATTGTTGGCAGTATAACGCGCCACTACCTCAGGCATTCCACCTATAAGGGCATATAAATGAAAGTGCTGTAATATTTCTTCATGAAATGCATTAGGAAGCTCTGCTTTTGTTATCAGATTCACAAAACGTCCCTCACCAATAGCTCTAAGATATTCGATAAATGAACAGGGATGAATTGCCATATACTCTACCCTGCCGACCGGTAACGAAACATGTTTATCAAGCATTGTTTCCAACAATGATCCGGCAGCAATGACAAAAATTTCGGGTGAATCTTCATAGAAATACCGTAAAAGGGATAGCGCATGTGATGATGCCTGTATTTCATCTATAAAAAGTAAGGTTTTACCCTCTTTTCGTGATTTGTTACAATACAGAAACAAAAGCGGCAAAAGTTTTTTAACGTCATCAGTTGATTCAACCAGTTGCTTTGATGGTGCCTTCTCCAGATTAACGTACAAATAATTTTCGAACTGTTCTCCAAATTTATTAACAACAGTGGTCTTACCAACCTGACGGGCTCCACGTAATACCAAGGGTTTTCGATCCGATCTAATTGACCAATTATTCAGCTCATTTTCTATATCTCTGATGAACATGCTGCAATAATTTAATATTCAATAACAAGGATACGTAAATTCTCTATCAATTTTAGCATTACATAAGTATATTTTCATATACACAGTATCATTACATAGGTATTATATATGAAATTATATATCATTGCATAGGTAATTTATTTTAAATTATGTGTCATTGCATAGGTATAATGCACAATTTCATTCACATTTATCGGATTCAACACAACGTATTTCTACCAGACCTTTATCTCCTGAATAATCAAGGGCTGAATTGAAAAGAAAGTCTTCCGGCCCTGCAGCTGGTTCTGTTTTACAAATCCTTTAATGAAAATAAATTTTATACAAGAGTTTCCCCCTCTCTGTTTTTGATTTTCCAGAGGAGGCAAAAACTTGTTACCAGGTAAATCCGACTCTTACACCTTCGGGATTATTTTCAAAACTCAACCAACAGGTTTTGCTTTTTGTATCCCATTCCCATACTGCGCCGTTAAGTTCAGTTCCTTCAACAGATGAAACAGTGCATTTCTTAGGTGAACCAGGTAATAAAATACGCATTACATTGGTCGTGTTTAATGGACTTTTGGTCAGAAAGGAATAACTGTTGTTCCCGGTTTTTTCCTCATAAACACGAGAAGCCGCAGCCAGAACCTGAGGCTGTTTCTGATTATCGACCCGATCGACATTGAACAGGAACGCC
>CANJNY010000065.1 GCA_947475715.1 Prolixibacteraceae bacterium | reverse complement strand
TCGGTTGGCGAGCAAATAACCACTGCTTCAACATCAGGATGGTTGATTACATCCCGGTAGTTGGTATAAATAGTTTCAATTCCAAAAGTTTTAGCTACCTCCCGGGCGCCTGCAATATTTACATCGGCTATGGCAATAACCTCTGCCTGTGGAACACTCTGAACTAATGTGGCAATATGGACTTTACCAATTCTGCCAGTTCCGATTACTCCAAGTTTTAATTTTTTCATTTTAAATACTTTATTAGTTGAAGGTTCTGTAATATATTGTGCTTTTTATATAACTTTTTTTAATTATGCAAAGCCGCAAATTATTATTTATTAGTCTCTTTGCCTGATTTTTTAACTTTCAATCT
This sequence comes from Prolixibacteraceae bacterium, assembly GCA_947475715.1. Taxonomy (GTDB): domain Bacteria; phylum Bacteroidota; class Bacteroidia; order Bacteroidales; family Prolixibacteraceae; genus JAAFHB01. The sequence goes on along the minus strand of CANJNY010000065.1, from coordinate 26,320 downwards.
GTTTCTCTTTATAATCCAAGCGATTTGATGTAATCCCGGTTACGTTGTGCACAAACCTTTGGATTTCCCATCCCAGGAAGCACATCCTGTTCAACGGTAATCCAACCCGAATAATTTTGGTGGTTAAGTTCTTCAACAATTGTCGGGAAGTTAACTGCTCCTTTGCCAAGTTCACAGAAAACCCCATTTCCAACCGATTGAAAGTAGTCCCAACCTTCGGTTCTCGATTTGGCTGCAATTTCGGGATGGCAATCTTTAAAATGGATATGCCAGATCCGGTTAGCATGTTTTTTCAATGCCTCAAGTGGATCGCCCCCGCCGAACTGGTAGTGGCCCATATCGAGAACGAGTCCGACTAACGATGGATCGGTCAAGGCCATTAATTGATCAACTTCTGCAGGTGTTTCAACATATCCTGCGCAGTGGTGATGAAAGACTGTTCGCAAACCTGTTTTAGCCATTACTTCGGCGGCGACAAGATTCGCGCCCGTTGCAAAAACTTTCCATTCCTCATCCGAAAGTCCCATTTCAGAGGTCACCCTTCCGGCGTTGAGGGTGCGTACGGGAACGCTTCCGTTATCATCGGCAAGGACAATAAATGCATCGGTGTATCCCGCATCGGCCATTAGTTTCGCCGTTTTGACCGCTAATTCGGCACCTGCTGCATGTTTGGAACCATCTTTCATGAAAACCGGGACAAACGCCCCTACCATCGAAAGGTTCCGAACATCGAGTTCGCTTTTTAATCCTTCAGGTACCGATGGCATAAAACCCCAGTCGCCGAGTTCACTTCCCTCATATCCCGTTTCCTGAATCTCATTCAGAACCTGTTCAAAGCCTGCCGCTTTACCTTCCAAATCGAATTCAAGAACTCCCCAGGAACATGGAGCATTTGCAATCTTTATCATTTTGAATAAATTTTAAAATAGGGTTTATACTAATTTAAATCAGAATTTTCTCGACCACTCATCATTCCACCGCTCGATGACCACCTTAGTCTGGGTGTAAAACTCAACAGCATGCGATGATTGACCATGTAAATCACCAAAGAAACTCTCCTTCCATCCACTGAATGGGAAGAAGGCCATTGGGGCAGCTACTCCAATATTCACGCCGATATTACCGGCCATTGTATTATGACGGAATTTGCGGGCAGCAGCACCACTGCGGGTGAAAATACAGGCTGAGTTTCCGTACCGGTTCTTATTAATCAGTTCAATGGCTTCCTCCAAAGTGTTTACATTTACGATACTTAGTACCGGACCGAAGATCTCTGTTTTGTAAACTTCACTATCCGCGCTCACTTTCCCCAGAATAGTTGGACCGATGAAGTTGCCATCTTCGAATCCGGTGACTTTGACATCTCTTCCGTCGAGTAGCAGTTCGGCTCCTTCATCTATGCCGGTTTGAATAAGTTTTAGAATTCTGTCTTTCGATTCCATTGAAATTACCGGACCCATATCCACATCTGCGACCATTCCGTTACCCGTCTTTTTGGATTGTGCAAGAGCAATGACTTTAGGGGTTATGTTTTCTGCGGCATCGCCAACAGTAATTACAACTGAAGCGGCCAGACACCTTTGGCCGGCGCATCCGAAGGCGCTATCGACGATAATTTTGACCGTTGTTTCAACATCGGCATCGGGCATTACCACCACGGCGTTCTTTGCTCCTCCCTGAGCCTGAACTCTTTTCCCATTCAGCGCTCCGGTTTGGTAGACGTGTCTGGCAACGGCAGTAGAACCAACGAAACTTATAGCGGGGATAAACGGATGTTCAAGGATTGCATCCACTGTTTCTCGTCCGCCATGAACCATGTTGAGCACCCCTTTGGGAAGATTCAGGGTTTCGAACAACTCGAAAATCCGGGTCATGGTCATCGGAACTTTCTCGGAAGGTTTGACGATATAGGTATTTCCTGTGGCTATTGCATAAGGCATAAACCAGAAGGGGATCATGATTGGAAAGTTAAAGGGGGAGATGCAGGCTCCAACACCCAGCGGCTGACGGATCACAAACTCATCAACACCGGTTGCAATATCCTCTGAAAAGACACTTTGCATTAACGTAGGAATGCCGCAAGCTACTTCAATATTTTCGACGGCGCGGATCATCTCAGCTTTGGATTCGGCAAAGGTTTTGCCACACTCCTGGGTGCAGATTGCCGCAATCTCGTCGGTATTGGCTTCAAGTACCTGCTTCATTTTAAAAAGATACTGCACACGCTGGGTGGCCGGGGTATTTCTCCAGGCGCCCCAGGCCTCATTTGCTGAACCAGCAGCATCCTCAATATCTGTTTTACTACCTGCAGGCACCCTGCAAATCCGTTGCCCCGTCGAGGGGTTGATCACATCAATCATTGAACTGCCTTTGCTCTCAATCCATTGGCCATTGATGTAGTTTTTTAATATTGTTGACATGGTATTCTATGTTTGGGATGTTATTGATTTTGATGTTAATATTTTAATTAGGATTTATTGTAGAGACGTGGCATGCCGCGTCTCTACAGGTAATACCGCTGTTTCTTTTTATGTTCGACATATTCGGCACGCGCCTGCTGTACCGTGGCGATTTGCGAAACCTCGGCAATTGCCACTTCCCACCATGCGTAACCGGGTACACCCTTGGTCAGGCTGGTTTCGATATAAATCACGGTGGTTTCAGTTTGCGCTTTCGCTTCAACCAGGGCTGCTTTTAACGAGTCAGTATCGGTAGCTTCGATCACATGAGCCCCGAGGCTGCGGGCATTCTGTGCAAAATCGACAGGAAGTATATCTCCTGTAAGAAGTCCGGTCTCCTCATCACGAAACCTGTATTTGGTTCCGAAACGTTCCGAACCAACAGCCTGAGACAATCCTCCGATGCTGGCAAATCCATTGTTATTCAGTAGGATAATAGTGAATTTTATTCCCTCCTGAATAGCTGTGACTATTTCGTTATTCATCATCAGGTAGTTGCCATCGCCTACCATGACATAAATTTCGCGGTCGGGGCAGGCCATTTTGGCTCCGATACCGGCAGGAATTTCATATCCCATCGTGGAATAGCCGTATTCGAGATGGAATCCTTTGGGATCACGGGTACGCCATAGTTTGTGCAGATCACCCGGTAAACTCCCTGCGGCACAAATTACTACATCACGGGGGCCGGCAAAATCATTGACTACCCCCACCACTTCGGGCTGTGTAACGGGAAGTTCACCTTTAATGGTGTAGAACCCGGTTACTTTTGTGTCCCAGTCGCTGCTTAATGCTGCAACATGATTCCGATAGGCTTCGTTAACTTTATAATCGGCCAATAAACCGGTTAGCTCTTCGAGACAAACTCTGGCATCACAGGTCAGAGGAAGTGCACTGTGTTTTCCTGAATCGAAACCGGCTATATTAATATTGATAAATTTTACGTCAGGATTTTGGAATGCTGTTTTTGAGGCGGTAGTGAAATCGCTGTAACGGGTACCGATTCCAATAACCAGATCGGTTTCTCCCGTAATCTCGTTTGCACCTGGTGTACCTGTGGCACCAACAGCACCTAAGTTTGAAGGGTGATCATACCGAAGTGAGCCCTTTCCCGCGAATGTTTCAGCAACGGGAATTCCGGTAAGTTCAACCAATTGCTGCAAAGCTTCAGTCGCTTCACTGTAAATGGTGCCACCACCGGCTATGATCAGCGGTGTTTTTGAGGCTTTAATCAGTCGGACAGCCTCATGTAGCGAAGATAAATCAGCTCTTGGCCGTTCAATTTTCCATACCCTTTTCCGGAAGAGTTCTTCAGGAAAGTCGAAGGCTTCGGCTTGTACATCCTGCGGTAAGCAGAGGGTAACGGTTCCGGTGTCGGAAGGGGAGGTGAGTACGCGCATCACTTCGGGAAGGGAGGTAATCAGCTGCTCAGCCCGGTTTATTCTGTCCCAGTATTTTGATACGGGTTTGAAACAATCGTTTACAGATATATCCTGTGTTGAGGAGGATTCGAGTTGTTGCAATACCGGAGCCACATCGCGACGGGCAAAGATATCCCCGGGTATAATCAATACCGGCAACCGGTTGATTGTGGCACATGCAGCACCTGTGAGCATATTCGTTGCACCGGGACCGATTGAGGAGATGCAGGCAAATGCCCCCATCCGGTTTTTCATCTTGGCATAGGCCATCGCAATATGAACTGACGACTGTTCGTTTCGGGTCATATAGTAACGGAAATCTGTGTTTTCAGTCAATCCCTGACCAACGCCGGCTATGATCCCATGCCCAAAAATACCCAGGCATCCGGCGAAAAACTGACTTTCGATCCCATCGCGTTCCACATACTGGTTCTTGAGAAACAGCACTACCGCTTGTCCAACCGTCAATCGATTTGTTTTCATGTTGATAATATCTTATTAATTATAATTATATTTTTAGATGCAGCTCGCAACTGGCAGCTAGCTTCTGGCTCGTTGTTGCCTGCCGCCAGTTGCTAGTTGCCAACTGCTAGAATCCCCCCTTCTCTTCAATGAATGCATTTACTTCATCGAGTGTCGGGTTGAAATTTGAGCAGCCGGGTTTGGTAACCAGGATCGCACCACAGGCATTTCCCATTCGGCAACATTTATACCAGTCCCAGCCGTTGAGATAACCATAAATAAAACCGCTGGCAAAAGCATCTCCGGCTCCAAGGACATTCATCACATCAACCTTGAAGCCGGGAACATCGATCACCTCTCCGTTTTTAAGAAATACAGTTGATCCTTTGTCACCTCTTTTCACAATCAGCGCCTCGATGCCTAATGCCATAATTTTCTGAATTGATTCATCCACATTACCACGGATCTCGGGTGCCGAAATTTGTTGGTTCGTGATCCTGATCTGGTTTGGATCACTCAGCATGGTAGCCAGGATCTCCTCTTCAGTTCCGAGAGCGATTGTGCAATGCTGGAGGTAAGCCCGGGTGGTTACGCCAAATGAACGGGGGTCGTGCCACTGGTCAGCACGGAAGTCGAGATCAATTAAAATCGGGACATTATTTTTAACTGCCTCTTCGGCAGCGAAGAAACCTGCCGAGCGTGAAGGTTCAACATTGAGTGCAGTTGCTGAAATTTCGAACAATCTACAGGCTCCGACATTGGCGTAGATGACATCATCTATATTTACTTTTGAATCTGCGCAATTCTCACGATAGTAAACCAGCGGAAAATTATCTGGTGGCTGAATTCCCAGCACTACGGCACTTGTACGGAAACCCGGTTTACGCGGGATGAATTTTGTTTCGACTCCCTCCTTATTCAAAAAATTCAGCAGAAAATCACCCACCTGATCCTGTCCGATTCCGGTGATCAGGGCAGAACGGAGTCCAAGTCGTTTTGTTCCGACTGCCATATTCAATGGTGATCCGCCAACATAGGCATTGAATGACTGAATATCGACAAAATCGGCTCCGATGTTCGCCGAATATAAATCGATCGATGAGCGGCCGTAAGTGATTACATCATAAGATTTTTCAATCATAATTTTAAGTGTTAATTTGATAGTGGTTAAGGCTTAATTTCATCGTACAGATTAACCATTAACCATTATTACATTAAGCATTATTCTATATTCATCCCCTTTGTGACCATTGGAATTCGCGGGTCCATCCCTTTCCAGGTTCCGTAAATCCATTTGTGATCGGGATCGTCATAGCTGGCAAGGCTCTGATCGCTGCCTGCCAGGAAGTTCAGATAATAGGCGTTATAGCCGTGACCTGCAATTACCGGATGATAACCTCTGGGGATTAAAACAACATCGTTATTATGTGCTTCGGCAATCTCATCAAGACTTCGGTCAGAGGTATAGACCTTCTGAAGTGCAAACCCCTGTGGTTTGTCAATCTTGTAAAAGTAGATCTCCTCGAGTTTAGCTTCGATTATTGCACCTGTTTCGGCATCGATTCTTCGTTCGTCATGCTTATGAGCAGGGAAAGAGCTCCAGTTTCCCGAAGGGGTGTAAACCTCTACGCAGACCAGTTTATGACAGGCTGAACCCGGAGGGAGGAGGCGGTTGATCTGACGGCTCGCATTATCTCCGCCACGATATTCAATACCCATATTCTCCACATCATCGGGAGTAATAAATGAAGCGGGGAAGCTTTGATCTGAAACGACCCAGCTACATGCAATATCGAGCAATTCACTTTCAGCTGTGAGGGTGAAGGAAGTATTCGGAGGAAGATATAACCCATGAGGTAAACCGCTGAAAACATCTTTGCGGCCATTCGCGGTTTGCCATTCGCCTAATTCGGACTGAACGGAAAAATTCCCCCCCAATAAAACGATAAGCAGTTCATGATTACCCGAATTGTGCGACCACTGTTCCCCTTTATTTAAGGTCCGCGCCTCGAAATTCAAGTACTCCCATCCTGCTTCGTTACTTGTGAAGCTTTGGTATACTGAATCTGAGCCATTTGGTTTTACAACCAGCGGACATCTTTTATCTTTGTTCATCCTTAAATTCTGTTATTCGATTTCAAAAAAGTACATTTCTGAGCTACAAAGTCTTCGAGTGCAGACATATATACTCTTCCTGGAACTACCATGTCAAACAGTTCCGGAGTATCGCGGAAGAATTCACGATGAATCCGGGTCCAGATCAGCCGCATATCGGTGGCGATATTTACCTTGCAAATACCGTAACTTATCGCTTCAAGCAATTCGAGGTCATCAGCCCCTTTGGCTCCTTCGCTGATTTTTCCACCGGCATGATTAATTCGCTGAATCTCTTCAAGAGGGACCGCCGAAGCACCATGGAGAACCAGCGGAAATCCCGGAATCAACATCTGTATCTCTTTTAAGATATTGAGTTGTAATCCCTGACCTCCTGAGAATTTATAAGCCCCGTGGCTGGTTCCGGCAGCAACGGCCAGACTGTCACAACCTGTTCGACGGACAAACTCTTCAGCCTGGCGGGGATTCGTGTAAAGGGCATGTTTCTCATCAATCGAAATATCGTCCTCTACTCCACTTAATACTCCTAACTCCGCTTCGACTGCTATTCCTTTTTGATGTGCAAGCTCAACGACCTTACTTGTAATACGTATATTTTCTTCAAAGGTTTCATGTGAAGCATCAATCATTACTGAATTATAAGCTCCCGATTCAATTGCGTTAGTACAGTGGTCGACATTGCCATGATCGAGGTGGACGGTGTAAGTAACTTCCGGGTATATTTTACCCGCAGCATCCAATATTCCCTTGAGCATTTCAGGATTCATATAATCCCTGGCCACCGGAGTGAGCTGGATAATCACCGGTGCTGAAACTTTTGAGGCTCCGCGGAAAACTCCATGGACCTGCTCTGCATTGAAGACATTAAATGCCGCAATGCCGTATTTCCCATAGCAATGGCGATAAAGATCCTGTATTTTAACTCTCATAAATTGTGCATCAATTAATTTTGCTCCTGGCTGCTAGCGGCCAGTTCCCCTACCAGAAGAACCAGTATAATACTCCAAGTATTCCGCAAATCCCGATAGCCGCAATATTAAATACATCGGTAGTTTTAAACATCGATCGTTCAATAATTAACCCCTTTTCGTTCATGGTTTTACTCGTAGCATTCAATATTAATATGGTACCGATCAGCAGAAATCCGACAACCAGTACATAAATTGCTTCAATGGCAAGACTTTGCATTGGAACGACAAAAAATGCGGTAATCACACCTACCAATGCGGAAACGAAAACGATTCTCCATCCAAGCTTAACCGCCTTTTTTGTCGCATCGCTACCGGCAAAGTGATTTTCAACAAGGTGAGATTTGTCGAGCAGGCTTAACCCAATCATAACCATGGTAAGGATTATAAACACATAACCGATTCTCAGTATGAAAGGGAGTTCCGGGCTAACGACCTTGAAAAGTATCCCCATTGGAATGGTGAGCAAGGCACACCAGACTGCGGCAGTGGCAGTTGCTTTTCTCCAGAATAATCCGCAGAAGAAGATCAGGAACTCCCCGGGATAGATATAACCGGTATATTCCTGAATATATTGGTAGGCCTGATCGAGTGTTCGGAGCTGAGGAGCGACAAAGGTTGCGATGATCAGTGCGATCAGGGCAACAATCCGACCCACAATAACCAGTTTTCGATCTTCGGTACCTTTACTTAAATGGGCTTTATAGATATCCATTGTAAACACGGTGGAGACACTATTCACAATTGAGCTGAGTGCCGAAACTGCGGCCGCAGCAATGGCAGAAAATGCGAGCCCCTTGATCCCTACCGGTACAATATTGCTCAGTAACCAGGGATAGGCCTCATCCGATTTTGCGAGATCGGCTCCAAGAGCGAAAGCTGCAATTCCGGGAATTACCACCAGAAGAGGGATTAGTAATTTCAGATATCCGGCAAAGACTACACCATACTGAGCCTCCTTAAGACTTTTTCCGGCCAGTCCGCGTTGAATGATGAACTGATTAAAACCCCAGAAGGAAATATTGGTTAACCACATTGATCCAAGCACGACCCCTAAGCCGGGAAGATCGAGAAATGCATCTTTTTTTCCACCCGAACCATCAGGAACAAAGGTGGTCCCCTTCTCAATGATCATGTGAAATTTCTGCGGAGCCTTGTGGATCAGTTCCGCAAAACCCGAGAAAAAACCATGGTCTACCCCGAGTGCACTGACTGCCAGAAACGTGGTGATCAGTCCTCCGAATATTAATACAATAACATTAATCACATCGGTCCATGCAATCGCTTTCATTCCTCCCCATAAGGAGTAAACCGCCGAAAAGAATGAAAAGCCTAAAATTCCGTAAACCATCGGAACCCCGATAATTTTTTCCATGGCTAAGGCACCCAGATAGAGAACGGCGGTCATATTTACGAAAATATAGACCAGCACCCAGAAAACTGCCATAATCGTGCTCACCCGTTTATCGTAACGCTGAGCCAGGAACTGAGGCATTGTGTAGATCCCTTTCTTGATAAAAACCGGCAGAAAATATTTGGCAACGAAAATCAGCACAATCGCTGCAATCCATTCATAAGCTGCTATTGCAAGCCCGATTGCATAGCCCGATCCTGACATTGCAATAAAATGTTCTGCTGAAATATTAGCGGCAAGTAATGCAGCACCAATGGCCCACCATGGAAGTGAGCGTCCTGCAAGGAAATAATCTGAGGTTGTTTTTTTCTCCCCTTTCTTCGAGCGGGAGACCCATAAACCTGTAAATACTATAATAGAGGCATAGCCCAGAAATACGATCCAGTCTATCGTTTCGAATCCTTTCATATTGTCAGTTTCTTGTTTGTTTAGTCTAAACAAACATAGTGTGGATTTGCATTTGATGGCTTGCCGTTTTTATCCATATATAATGGTATTTTACCATTTTTTAATCTCATTTTTGTTTTTCGGATAATTGTTTATTGTTATGATTGCAACCTAACATAAGAAATATTGTTTTAGCCGTTCATAGCGCGACCTTTAAATTTAAAAATATATCTATATTTGCTAAAACGTCTCCTAAATTAACCATAACCAAGATCGATGCAAGTTGAAGATAAAATTCTCTTTAGTGAGATAAAGAACCGTAATCTTAAGGTTTACGAATCTTTATTCATTAATTATTATCCTCAGCTGGTAAAATTCGCACAGGGGTATATTTTTGATCTCCATGAGTCAGAAGATATCGTCCAGAATCTCTTCATTCATTTCTGGGAAGATGCTGAAAGAATAAACCTTGACCTTTCACTGAAAGCTTATTTTTTCAAGGCAGTTAAGAACCGGTGCATTAATTATCTGCGCGACATTCAGATTCACGACAGGCATAATATCCTTTATGTTGAAGCGTTGTTGAATCAGGAAAATGGTGATGAATATCAGGATCCCGAGCTAATCGCCCAAATCAATGCTGCTATTGCACAACTACCCGAGCAAATGGTCAGAATCGTTAAATTAAAATACCTTGAGGGCAAAAAACTTGAAGAGATTGCACAGATTCATGAGGTTTCGAAAAATACGGTGAAGACACAGTTACTGCGTGCAAAAACCAAACTCCGGAAGATTCTGGTTAAAAATACTGACCTGAAATTCTTTTTTTAACCCTTTCACTGTTTTTTTTCAAATATTGTCACCCTTTTCAGCCCTGGGTGTGTCTGATATTAAAATGTAACGTAAGTGGAATGTGTTTGTAACCAAACCCTAATTACTTTAACCCAAATTTGCATTCCATTTATTGCGCCTTAATATCAAAATAGTTATGTTAAATGAGTTGGCGATAATTGATTTCGAGATTATCTGGAAGAAGATAAATAACTCCCTTACAATGGATGAGGAGATTGAGCTTTCCCGTTGGTTGGCTGAAAGTCCGTCCCATCAGCAATACCTGAACAGGGCAATAAGGCACTATCGTACCGGCTCAAGGCCAGGTATTGGTAAAGCTGAGACGGAGAAAGCATGGAGGAATTTCAAAAGAAAGGGTTTCAAAACCAACCGGAATATTCCGGCAATGATGATCTCTGTTGCTGCAGCTGTTGCGGCAATTATTCTGATGCTAAATTTTTTACTTCCTTTTAAAAGGAGCAACAGTTCCCATATTGCGAGTCATGAGGGTGAACAGATCCACCCGGGTTCAAATAAGGCGACATTAATCCTTGATGATGGTTCGGTTTATGATCTGACAGCCTCTAAAAAACTGCTATTGAAAGAGGGCGGATCCGAGATTAAAAGTGAAGGTAAAAAACTTGAATACTCGGGAAAGGGGAGTTCTGATAAAGAGCTTAAATATAATACCCTAAGTATTCCACGGGGTGGGGAGTTTTTCCTGCAACTTGCTGATGGGACAAAAGTATGGCTTAATTCCGAAACAATATTACGTTATCCGATTCAATTTAGTGGTACAGAGCGCAGGGTTGAACTTACCGGTGAAGCTTTTTTTGAGGTGGCAAGAAATGAAAAAGTTCCTTTTTATGTTGAATCTGGTGAACAGAGTGTCAGAGTCATTGGAACTGAATTCAATATATCATCCTATAAAGAGAACCCTTTTATTTATACCACCCTGGTTAAGGGACGAGTTGAGGTTGTTGCCAATAACAAACCGCAGCAAAAACAAATTTTAGTACCAAACGAACAAAGCACAATTGATAAGATCGGGGGCGAGATATCCAAACGGCATGTTGATTCCTATCGGTATGTGGCATGGAAGGAGGGTCGGTTTGTCTTTGATGGCCAGTCGCTCGAGGAGATTATGAAGATTTTATCCAAATGGTATAATGTAGAGGTGGCTTTTGATCGGGATGAACTTAAGAATATTCGGTTTACGGGTAATCTTAAACGATATTCAGATTTTGGTGAGTTATTGAAAAAAATTCAGAAAACCGATGAAGTGGCATTTAATATTGAAAACAATAAAATTACAATCAGATAAGCTCAGAGATTAAAAATAAAAATGGGGAGAATGTTTGCACCATCCCCCCCATTCGATTCAGTAATGATTATTAAATAATTAAACTAAACAGTACAAAGTTATGCAAAAAAAACGATGGAACCCCGTCTGCGACAGCGGATGGAAAAAAATCTTCCTGATGATGAGGATCACGCTATTTTTCCTGTTCGCAAGCCTCTTGCAGGTCTCTGCAAGTGCCTATTCCCAACAAACCAACCTCCATTTGAATGCTGAAAAAGCGTCTCTATCTGAGGTTTTAAAGATGATCGAAGGTCAAAGTGATTTTCAGTTTCTTTACCGTTCAGACTACTTTAACGGATTGCCGGAAGTGACTATCGATCTTCAGGATGCAAAATTAGAAGAGGTTTTAAATAAGCTGATTGTTCCTTATGGCTTTAGCTATGAAATTGATGACAGGACTGTGGTAATCAAGCGGGCCTCTGTAGCAGCAGCGAATCCTGCAGAACAGCAAAAGCGTGAGGTTGCTGGTTCAGTTCTGGATGGAAATGGGATATCATTGCCAGGTGTAAGTGTGGTTGTTAAAGGGACTACCTTTGGAACGATAACCAATGCAGATGGGAAATTTACCCTTACATTACCCGCTGATGCCAGGATTCTTGAATTTTCGTTTGTAGGGATGAAAAAGCAGGAGATTGAAATCGGATCAAAAACTGTTTTCAATATTGCTCTAACCGAAGAGACCGTTAAAATTGATGAAGTTGTGGCTGTGGGTTACGGAAATACGAAGAAACGCGATATTACCGGATCTGTCTCTTCTATCTCATCTTCAGAGATGAATAAAGGGGTTTATTCGAGTCCGGCAGAGATGCTTCAGGGTAAAGTTGCTGGACTGAGCATGACCCGTAGTGGGGACCCGACTGAGGGCCCTTCGATAACTCTTCGCGGTCCTTCAACACTTCGTTCAGGGGCAGCTATGGAACCTTTCTATGTGATTGATGGAGTTCCGGGAGCCTCCATTGATGCAGTAGCACAGGATGATATTGTGAATATTGACATTTTGAAAGATGCCTCTTCGACAGCTATTTATGGTTCTCGTGCGGCAAATGGCGTTATCATTGTGACTACAAGGCGTGCAAAAGCCGGCCAGTCGTATGTAACTTATAGTGGATTAAGCTCTTTTGAGAAGGTGTCGAACCGGATTGAGATGCTCTCAGCCAGTGAGTTGCGGACATATCTAAAGGCTGTAAATAAGGTTCCTTTTGATGATAATGGAGGAAATACTAACTGGGAAAATGAAGTGATCCGTAATGGTGTTTCCCAGAATCAGAATGTTTCATTTGGAGGCAGTAATGATAAGACCCTTTACGGAGCCAGTATCAACTATATGAAAAATGAAGGAATTATAAAGACCAGTTCAATGGATCGGTTAAATGCCCGGATGAACATTGAACAAAAAGCTTTTGATAATCGGGTTACAGTTGGGTTAAACCTTACAAATTCTGTTACCAATCAGCATGCGATTCGTCCGGAAGTGTTTGCCAATATGCTTAAATATCTTCCGACAGTGGGTATACGTAAGACGGATGGTTCTTTCTTCGAAAATACTCAAAACAGTAATTACTATAATCCTGTTGCACTACTAAGCAATGAGACAGATAATCGTAAAATTACGACTCAATTGGCCAATGCAACTCTAAAGGTGAATATATTGCCTGAATTAACTTACAATGGAAGTGCCTCTATCCAGAGTACCGATATTCAAAGGAATCAGTACTCAAATGCCGCTTCGACGATGCATATTTCGGCACATGGGTATGCCACCCGTTCCAATTATACGAACAAAAGTACAATTCTTGAAAATTACATGACCTATGCCAGGGTAACGGGGAAGCATAATTATAAATTACTCGTTGGCCATTCATGGCAGGAAGATAAACTGAATGATGGTTTTCAGGCTGCCAACAGCAACTTTATCTCTGATGACCTTCTGTATAATAACCTATCATCAGGAAGTTCACCTGAGAAAGTGTCCAATGCTGACCGGTTTGGAACAGCAACCATTCAGACACTTCGTATAATCTCGCTCTATTCAAGGTTTAATTATCAGTTTGATAATAAGTATTTGCTTCAGGCGACAGTTCGCCGGGATGGTTCATCAGCATTTGGATCGAATCACCAGTGGGCTACTTTCCCGTCTGTTTCTCTGGGATGGAGAATTACCAATGAGTCGTTTATGCAGGACCAAAAGATTTTTAGCGATTTAAAATTAAAGGCCAGTTTTGGTGTCAGCGGTAATTCACTTGGTTTCGATCCTTCAATTTCGAGGCTTAAATATGGAGTCACAGGTGTAACCTATATCAATGGTGTTCAACTTCAGGCAGTTGGTGTAACCCAGAATGCAAATCCGGATCTTAAATGGGAATCTACAGCAATGTCAAACATTGGTCTTGATTTTGGACTCTTTAACAATTTAATCACCGGTACCATTGATTATTATAACAAACAAACCTCTGACCTGATCTGGTATTATCCGGTACCAACTACAAAATACCTCTATCCAAATCTTTGGGCAAATGTAGGGAAGGTTAGCAATAAGGGTTTGGAAGTTGTGATTAACGCTACCCCAATTCAAAAAGGAAACTTTAAATGGAGTACCTCCGTAAACCTTTCTACCAATGTCAATAAGATTGTTTCGCTCTCGAATGCTCAGTTTCCAACATTTAAGCGAATTGAGACTGCCGGTTTTGGCGGGAAAGGTCAATCGGGCAATCCTTCGCAGGTGATTAAGGAAGGACAGCCTATCGGAACATTCTTCCTTCGCGAATATGCGGGACGAAATTCACAAGGGATTTCGATGTTTTATAAGGCTAACAGAGATACCTCCAAGGTGGTTACTGTTGCCGATTTCGTAGAGGGGGGATCTGCTCAGCCAAAACTGATGTTTGGATGGAGCAATAATTTCGCCTATAAGAGTTTTGACTTTAGTTTCTTTTTCAGAGGTGTAACCGGGAATAAGATTTTGAATGCCACACTGGCATCATTGAATGACGTAAATAATGCTTCGAATAATAATATTCCGAAATTTTCACTCGGCGAGCCGGCTACTGACGTTAACTCATTCTATAACTCTACCCGTTATCTTGAAGATGGATCATATATCAGACTTGATAATGTGACCCTTGGATATACTCAGAAACTGGAAAAACTCAAGATGAAGAGTGTAAGACTTTATCTTTCAGCGAAAAATCTTTTTGTAATCACAAATTACCGGGGTATTGATCCTGAAATAAATCTTGGAGGCATTGAGCCTGGAATAGATAATAATAATTTCTATCCAAAAACACGTTCGATTATGATTGGTGTAAATGTCAATTTTTAATCAGGATTATTTACTCTTTAAAAATATTTAAACATGAAAATAAATATCTTCAATCATAAAATAGCAGGGCTGCTGACTATATTTACCGCAATAGTGTTCTCTGCCTGCACCGATTTGAAAACACCGATTGAATCGGAACTTACACCGGATAACTTCCCGAAGACTGCTGCGCAGTTTGAATCTGCTAAAGGGCTTATATATACCATTTTGCCTTCAGCTTATGCGATTGATTACTGGAGATTGGAATCGCTTCCCACCGATGAGGCGCTGATTCCTGCACGTGCCGGTAACTGGGATGATGGTGGTCAGTACAGGGAGTTGCATAAACATACCTGGACACCCGATAACGCAATTGTCCAGACCGTCTGGGCCTATGCTTTTAATGGTGTTATCGCTTGTAATACTGTTTTGGGAATGTTTGAATCAGTTCCTGAGGGAACTTTGAAAAGTCAGCAGTTTGCCGAAATCCGTATGATGCGCGCTTTCTTCTATTTTATTTTACTTGACAACTGGGGGAATGTTCCGATTCTTAAAAAATTCGGGGATGATACGCCAACTTCAAGTCGTGCCGAAGTATTTGCATTTATTGAAAGTGAAGTAAAGGAAATACTTCCATTCCTTCCACGGAAAAAGGATGCAACCACCTACGGACGTCCAACGGCATGGATGGGGCATGCTTTACTTGCAAAGATGTATCTCAACGCCCAGGTTTATAAGGGTGCCGGCATGTACACTGAAGCTGTAGCTCATTGCGATTCAATTACCAGGTCCGGATTATTTAGTTTGGACAGCGATTATAAAAGTATGTTCCTCCCTACCAATGGTCCCGGTGTTAAGGAATTTATTTTTGCAATTGTTTATGATGCTTATAAGATAACAGGAAATTCATTTACACGTTACAGCCTTACTCCCGAATTAAAAACCAAATATGGTTTGGGCACAAAGTCTCCCAGCAACTGTATGAAAACGCTTCCCGAATATTTCGACCGATTTAATCTTGCGGGCGATGTACGTAACTCAACATGGATCGTAGGCAAGCAATTGAATACCGATAATTCCCCAATTACGGTTAAAACAACGTATAAAGGGCTCAATGAGACATATGCCGGACCACTTCCCGGATCACGCGATACGGTATGGCAGCTGGAGCTTACTAAAGATGTCTGGCTTAGAGGCGATCCTAATAAAATGGATACCGGCAATGACTTCCTTTCACAGTATATGGGTGCCCGCTCGGTAAAATTCTTTCCCGATCCAAACTGGGATCCGAGTACGCGTAGCGATAATAATGACTTCCCGGTATTCCGCTATGGCGACATCGTGTTGATGAAAGCTGAAGCAATTCTTCGCGGAGCTTCTCCGACTAACGGAGAAACAGCATTGAGTCTGGTTAATACTATTCGTGCCCGGGCTAAGGCTCCTGCACTTAGTGAGGAACCTACTATTGACCAGTTTCTGGATGAAAGGGTTCGTGAATTTGCATGGGAAGCCTGGAGACGAAATGACCTGATCAGGTTTGGTAAATACAGCAATACCTGGCTGTTTAAAGATGCAACCAGCGCCCCATTCAGGGTTCTTTTCCCTATTCCGGCCAATCAGTTAAAACTGAATTTAAAACTTGTTCAAAATCCAGGATATTAGTGATTGAGTGATGACCAGTGATTCGTGATTGTCAGCCATTTGAGTTAAACCTCATTTGGCTGACTTTTTTTATAATGGTATTTTAGCTAGTTTTGAGGTAAATTCCATTTCTTTGTTAATAAATGCCCTGAGATGAAGCCATTCTATCAAAAACTGGCGGTGCTGCCAACCGAATCTGTGATCTTCTTTGATGAGGAGCGCCCCCATTTTGCTGTTCCATGGCACTTCCATCCTGAGATCGAGATTCTGTTTGTTGTCAAAAGCTCCGGAACCAGTTATGTGGGGGATGGGATACATCGGTTCACAGATGGAGAGATCAGTATTATCGGGGAGAATGTTCCCCATTGGTGGAAGAGTGATCGTAAATATACCGACGGTATTGATACCTCGGGAGTAAAAGCGTTGATTATCCAGTTCAGGAAGGAGATTTTTGATGAGAACTTTATCAAACTTCCGGAGATGAATGCGATCAGTGACTTGCTTAGGAAGTCGAAAAGAGGGATTCAATTTTTGGGTAAAAGCCGAAAGGTGTTAGGGGAACAAATTTCGAAAATATTCCAGCTTTCGGGGATTAACCGAATTACCGAATTGATTTTATTGCTCGATATGATGGCGGGCACCAAAGATTATAAATACCATTCAAGTATCGGCTATTCAAAGACGGTGAATACCTTTGATTTTTACCGGTTTAACAAGATTCATGAGCATATCATCCTGAATTTTAACAAGCCGATTAAACTCGAAGATGTTGCCGGGACGGTCAATATTTCACCCACTGCCTTTTGCCGGTATTTCAAGAAACATACCGGTAAGACCTTTCTTTCATTTCTGAATGAAATGCGGATCGGCCATGCCTGCAAATTAATGGTCGATGGAAAATTGCCAATTTCGATGGCGAGTATGGAGAGCGGATTTAATAACCTGTCCCATTTTAATGAGCAATTTAAGCGGGTTATGAAATTAACCCCTACCGAATATATCTCCGCTTTTAAGAAGGAGGAGGTACGCTGAGATAAGTAATAGAAATAAAATATTCCGTCAGCCGGGAGTAGTTAAAAAGAGTGTTTTCACATTCCCCTTTGGATTGTGTTTAATTCTATTTTTCTACTCTCGGTTGCATTTCTATTTTCCTGGGTTATTCACTTTAAACTCCGGAATTATTTAGCGGAACCAGATTAATCCGAATTCTATTTCTGAACTGCGGCGAATAAGTCGGCTATCCGTTTTTTCTGATTATCGCTACTTTGTGCATATCCCTCCATCTTTTTGGCAAACCCATGATACATCGAGAGGGCTGTCTTCTCGTAAAACTGGTTGATCCCGGCCTTCCGCTGGGCAGTGATCGGACGGTAATACCCTGGCCCCGGATCCACGGACGCACGCACCTGGCACTGTTCACATGACTGAATTGCCATTTCCAGGTAGGCACGTTCACTTTCTGATCCCGGAACTGTGGCCAGTGAGCGATTCATTGCTGAAAGTACGGCCAATGGTTTTCTTATTGATTCCGGTATTTCTGCAACAATTGTCGGATTGGTCAATTTTCGTGGCGCCAGAGACGGTTTTATCGGATAAATGGCCGTCGAAGCCTCTTCCGGCCATCCCCCCTGAGTGGTAATCTCGATCTTCGCTGTGGCAGGAAGTTCATCATAACGCAGCACCACTTCGTCAGGCGAACTAACAGGGATATCTTTACCATTAATCAAAACTGTTTTGACTTTGGAGCCTTCATTAAGGCATGTGAGGAATAGTTGTTTTTCGCCAAAGCGGATCGGCTCTTTCTGAGTATAGCTCTTTATCGTTCCCGGCACACGCGGACGCAGAATCAGCCGGTCGGAACGGTAATCGCAGTCAAACAGTCCGCGGATTGTCGCAGCCGGAATCGCAAAATTATCAACCATTACAGCGACTCCACCTACCCGAAACTGACCCGTATCTGACCATGGATTATGGGTGTTCTCACCGCGTTGTGCCCACGGGGAATCCATTCTGAAATCTTTGGCCCATCGCATCGCACGGGTTGCAGATCGACGAATATCCTCAAATTTCCCAAGCCGGTAATACATTAAAATAGCACGCCCCTCGACGGTTCCCCAAACACCGCCATTGACCCAGTCACCAAAAGTGTAAAAGCCCTGGATCCCTTCTCCTGCCGGATCTCCCCAGCTTACATAAGTATCATCCAGACCGGGTGCATTGGTCAGCAGAAAGTCGAACGGACGAATGGCCGGAAATGCTTTGATCTGATTGTAAATATTTTCGGAGGTCTTGTTATCAACTACACGCAAAGCGACAGCATCGGCATTTGCAACCCCTTCGAGGTAACTAAACTGGTTTTGTCCTAAGACACCATGTTTGATTCCACCGGGTTCAACCGATTTTACAAAATATCCTGCCGGGGTTAAAAGCTGTGCCAACGATTCCCGGGTTATTTTTTGCCGGTTTTCACAGATCGCCAGTTTTTCGGCATCACCGATGAATTTATAGAGTTCAACCATGCGGTCAAGTGCCGCAAGGTAGGTGATTGAGAGTCCCGAAAGGTAACCTTTGCCAAAGGTGCCATCGGGCTGTCTGACACCGCCATAGCTTGGGGCAAGGAGGTTACAGGCAGCCCCTACTAGAAAGAGGTTGTTCTTTGGATCACGGACTTTTTCAATGAATGAGCACGCCCTTTCCATCTTTGGAAGGTATTGCGCGCAAACCTTTTTATTATGTCCAACCAGTAATATTTCCGATTGCATGACAATCCCGGCAGCTGTAGCCTCATAAAACCAGTCATGATTTTTTACATCGCCATCACCCTGTTTATAAATGATTTGTGTCGGAGCTGCCGCATCGCCCAGACTGCCATCGGGGGCAATCAGTTCAGAAAGCTGATCCGGTTTTCCATCACCCCAGCCACCTTTACGCTGACCGTCGCCCTGATTATTCCAGAACATGTCCCACGATCGTTGGAGGATTCCGGCCCAAGGCTCCTGAAGAAAGGGTGTGGCGGCATACGAAAAGCCGTAGCTGTTCTGAATCCACCAGGCACCCCAGCCGGCCCCTTCGGTGAAGGTGTCCCAATCGCCATTGTAGATCATCGAAAGATTCGGCACAACCGCATTGGGATGAAAAAAGGCGAACGATTCATCGATCAGGCGAAGAAAATTAAGATCACCTGTCCCGGAACAAAATTTTCCCTCGTAGCTTACCGTTTTCAGGTGAACCTTTAGGGGGGCTTTTTTTGAAGATTTTTTCACCCCTTTTCGGGTCGCTTTTGCGGCTACCTTATGTTTTGGTTTTGTCTGTGCATTAAGCTGTTCTCCTGAAACAGCTGAAAAGGCTATAAGTATGAGCAACAAAATTGTAATTTTTTTCATATCAGGGAGATTAATTTTAAAATCATTTTGCCTGGTTCATGCTTTGAGATGTTAAAAATAGGATGATTTACCGAAATCTGTTACTCAATTTTGAAAGGAGTTTAATTTTATCTTTTGAATTTTCTAAAAGGGGTTATTTCGTAAAAAAGAACCACTCCGGGATCTTGCATTCACGGATCGAACGACTTGAAAATCCGACTTCAAGTTCGTTGCTGGAATCGCCTTCGAAATAGAGAAGGCGGAACTCATGGAAACCTTCATCCAGTGCAATTTCTCCGTCTGCCCGTTTAGTATCATGAGGGCCGTCGTTGTTTACCACCTCTTTCCCGTCAATAAATAATTTTGAACCATCATCGGAATAAGTATAGAAACCGTAAACACCCTTTTTAGGAATCTTAAGCCAGGCTTTGAATTCGAATCCGAATGAATCGCGTTTAGCTGCCGGTTCAAGAGAGATGTTTTTAAGGATTCCACTTTTTTTTATTTTAGCAAACGAAAGTTCAGCGGTTGAATTAAAGCTCCCTTCGAAATAATTGAACTGAATCCCAGGTTTCATATTTTGCAGTTTAGTGGCCGGCAGGTAATCGATGTTCGCCTCTGCTGGCTTTGATCCCGCTGGATATTGGTATTTATCCGTTATTCCGGATTTTGTCGCAATCCAGGTATCGAATGTGAATTCACCTTCGTGCAGCTCGATGATGCGAGAACCACGTTCGAATTTTCCATAGGCATCATAACCTGTTGCCTGCCCGTAGGCCAGGGCAATATCGTGGTCTACGCCAACGTAATTATTGTCGTGGTCGTGTCCGACAAATACCCCCATAACATCTCTTTTTTCAACCAGCGAGGCGAACATCCCCGAGTTGATTTCCGATGCTGCAACGGCTTCATTTTTTATTCCAACAGTGGCTTGCTTTCCAATGACTTTATTAAATTCAAGCAACGGAATATGGAAGAACATCAGTGATGGAATGGGCATCTTCTTATTTAATGTGGTAAATTGGTCGCTTGTTTTGCGATACCATTCAATCTGGTTGAATTTGATCCAATCGTATGAACCAATCCTTTTATCTTTAGGATAATCGTTTGAATCAATACAATATAGTACGGCGGCAACTTTTTGTCCTTCAGAATCATTAACGCGGAGCGTGTAATTTCCACAACCATACAATTTTGGTCCTTTCTCCCCTACAAACCAGGGGAGAGTATTGAGCAGGTCAAAGATTGCTTCACGTTCTATTTCACGTTCACTGTCATGGTTTCCGAGTGTTACTGCAAAAGGTATTTTGGCATCAATAAATATTTTGGTTACCGCAAGCCACCCCTCTTTTTCAGGAATATCGGTCACGATATCTCCTGTCAGAATGGCCAGATCGGGTTTTTCTGTAGCTAAAATATGCGCTATCAAGGCTGTGGTCTGAGCACATTTTGGTGAGGTGTTGTTCCAGTGAATATCTGTGAACTGGGCTATCCGGAATGTATGATCCTTTCTGAATTTAAATTGCAGGGGTGTTTTTGCTTCAAGAGATTGACAAACATTTAAGCCTAATGTCATGATTAGTAGAATTAGAAATCTATACTTATATTCAGTCTTCAAGTTTATTTTTTTAAATAGGAGAAAATCTTTTAAAATTTATTTGAATGTAATTTCGCACAGGTATTTCACTTCGCAAAGTAATAAAACAATTATTGCCTTACGTCGATTTAAATTCAGATCGGAAATTCGTGTTAGTCTTTGAATTACAATAGCCTAGAAGATTTGATTCAACAGGTGTTTACGTTCCGAATGAATTTTTGAAATTAGCTCACCAAAGAGGGTATTGGCCCAGGCAAACCATTTGCGGGTGAAGTTTTGGGCATCGTCCTGATGGAAGGTTTCGTGCATAAATCCGGTCCCTGCGTGGCTGTTTTTAAGCCATTTCAGACATTGGGTGATCTCCTGATCGCTTGTTGAAGTCATCGCCCGCATGATGATGCTCATTGGCCAGATCATTTCGGCTCCTACATGCGGGCCACCGATTCCGGATGCCACTTTACCTTCAAAGAACCATGGATTATCTTTGCTAAGTACAAATTTCCGGGTATTCAAATAAAGTTCGCTTTCAGGTTTTATACTCCCAAGGTAAGGCATCCCTAGCAAACTTGGAACGTTGGCATCATCCATAAAGAGATTGTTCCCAAAACCATCCGCTTCGAAGGCCAGGATTTTACCGTAATTCAGATGATTGGCCACTGCATATTTATTCAGTGCTTTTTCAACGGTATCGGCAAGGGTTGTGCATTGGGCTGCAAATGAGTTATCCTTATAAACGGCAGTTACCAGTTCAGCCATCTGACGCAATGAGACCAGGGCAAAATAATTGGAAGGGATCAGATACAGATAGGTGGTGGCATCGTCAGAGGGACGGAATGTTGAGCAAATCAATCCATTTGGTTTAACCGGATTTCCATATCCTGCACCGCAAACGGTATCGGTTTGTTTATCTGTTAAACGCATAAAATGGTAAGGACCTTTACCCGTTTTGCGTTGCTGCTCTTCGAAGGTTTTTACAATTGTTTTAGCTGCCTTAAGCCAGTTCGGATTGAACGGTGTAATATCCCCCGTTTTTTTCCAGTAATGGTAACTTAACCGCACCGGATAGCAGAGCGAATCGATCTCCCATTTGCGTTCGTGCAACTCTGGTTTCATATCGGTTAAGTCAGTTTTCCATTCGCTTCCGGTTGGTCCGAAGTTAAATGCATTGGCGTAAGGATCAATCAGAATGCATTTTGTCTGCCGGTTGATTACCCCCTGGAAGAGTTTTTTAAGTTGAGGATCCTGATTTACCAGGTGAAGATACGGCCACACCTGCGCCGTTGAGTCACGCAGCCACATGGCATTGATATCTCCTGTAATAATAAATGAATCAGCCTCGCCCTGGTTTTCTGAGAAATGAACCGTGGTATCAAGGGTGTTGGGATAACAATTTTCAAACAGCCAGGCCACTTCAGGGTCTGCAATATCTTTTTTTATTTTAGCGATCTCTGCTTCAACTGCCTCACTTTTAAACAGACGTTTTGAAACCTCGGGGCGCATTGACTTTTTTTCTGATGCCGATGCCGAGAGTAGGTTAGGAGCCGTGGCAATGGCACCGGCTGTGAGTAGTGAACTATTGATAAATGTTCTGCGTTTCATGATGAGATTAATATTGTTTTGATTAATGAGAATTGCAACTGGCAACTGTCAGCTGGCAATTGCCTTCAAATTTAATTTATTTATGACAAATCGGAATCCGGTTATTAGACTTAGCCAGCCTCCAGCTGCCAGTTGCAAGTCGCCAGTCTCCAGCTGCCAGTCTCCAGCTGCCAGTTGCCGGATTATATTTTATTAAGTCCCTGCTTAATCTGAATCGTTTCAGAGCCTCCATCCCAGCTGAGTAATAGTTTTAATTCAAGATTTGACGTGATTTCAATGGAAGGGCGTTGTTTGACAGAGGAGCGTGCCGCACATTTCAACGAAAGCATCCCGTCAGTGCCTATCGGATAGCGGTCGATACCATGCTCATCAGTTAAATTCACGTGCCAGTCGATTGTTTTTTTCAGGAAGTTAGGATTGATACCAAAAATCGATTCAAAAAGTATCGAAACAGGTACAAGACCTGTCCAGCCAACAAAGTCGGGACGGGCAAGAAATCCCGGTTCCGAAGATTCAGGCGCGTAATATTCGAAGAAGGTATTGGTTTTTTTAAATACCTCGGCGACCTGATTATGGTGTTTTTGTGCCAGATCAAAGGCCTCCCTGTGAAGTCCGTTTCGCTGAAGTCCCTTGATAATCATATAGTTTGTAGGAGCCCAGACTCCCCCTTGCCAATACCTTCCGTCTGTCTGGTACTTTTCGTGATTGGCGGGCATCGACGGTACAGGGTGTTTGCGATAGAATGTGGCTGGGTCAAAAAGGTGCGCAACAAAGGCCTTCATTTCGTCCTTAGTCAGGATATCAGTCCACAACGCCCAATAGGCAGCGATACTCATTAACGATCCCTGGCTTCCATCGGCATATTTATCGTAGAAAAAGGAGGTTTTGGGATTCCACAGTTTCTCCTTGATTAATTTTTTAAGTGATTTTGTTTCATCCTCAATCTCTTCGATCTCCTGCCACCGCTCGACATAAAATCCAAATTCGACCAGCAGTTTGCCAATAAAGAGTTGCTGCAAGCAGGTATCGAGCCAGGTCATGTGACCGTGAGAGAAGATTGGGTTATAGTTTTTGGGTACTCGCGGCAGATTGTCCATTCCAGTTCCCCAGCCACTTGACCAGTAGGAGCCATCCTGCCAGGTGCGGTTCAGTTTCAGCCATTGGTAGTAGGCAACCAGAACCGGGAATATTTTATTGATCCGGTCCCATTCGCCGAAGTGCTCAAAATAAACCATTTCGCTCCAGGGGATTACATTCGGTCCGGTACTTGTGGGGTCGTAGCGGCTAAAGCAATCTTCACCCGTATTCCCCCATATTTCGCGACAGATAAATCCGTCAGGATGTTGCTTGGCATAGAAATTATCGAGTGTTTTCTGGAACGGATATGCACGTGAGCCATAGCGGGCAAAAAGAGTGATGAAATTGGAGTCCCACATAAAGATATTGCCGTTGTAGGCTGTATCGATGTAGGAGGTAATAAATCCTGATGCCGGAGCCGGATCCTTGATATTGCGGAATGCAATCTCCCAGGTTTTCCAGTACATATCAATGGCTGTTTCATTGCCTTTCCAGTAAGGGACTGGTAAGATCTCCTTTGCCTTTTGAAATCCGGGGGAAGGTATGATGTTGGGTTTGGCATTTCGGAATTCATTTTCCGTAACAAATACATTTTTGACGTATGTATTTTTATAGGGTAATTTGCCTGTTGTTGTGGCAATTGTCTGAACCGGATCGTCCGCAAGCACTTTTACACCCGGGAAGGCCGTAGCCCCGGCAATTAATGCACCCTTGAGGAAAAAATCGCGTCTTGAAGTCATGGTATATTAGTTTTTGTTCGTTTTTAAATAGGTCTCAAGTGCTTCAATATGGTCCGTATTAATAAAATCGGCTTTTAGATTCATCATTTTTTTCCAGGCAACTGCAGTATCAGGGGCATCCCAAAACCTGATTCTCTTGTTCAGCCGATGCACCGAATCAATGACCAGCTTTAATCTTTTTTCCTCTTTCTCAGGAATTGCGGCTTCACCTTTCCACATGGTATAAACCTCCAGATCTTCGCTGAAAAGGGCGACTCTTTGGAGTTGCAATTTATCATATTTGAGATTAATATGACCATCAAAGGAGATATTTGACGGATATTTTCCGAAATCTGCAGGTTCAGGCCTGTTGCCTGTGATTACGACAGGAATTGCATCTTTATTGGTGTTTGAATCAAAAACGTCGGGATATTTTTTAAGCAATTGTACCAAAAGTGATAACGTTGGTTCTGTATTTGTCTTTAAATCAATTAATAGCTGAAATCTGGAAGGGTGGTTTTTCCATGCTTTTCCTCCATTTTGGTGAAACAGTTTTACAATGGGCTGCAGATAAAGGGCATCCAATGTCCGTGCAGGCGTTATCTCAACGCTGTCATGTGCAACAAATAAAACCCCATTCACTGCCCAAATATCTGCTTCAATAGATCCAAAATGAGCATTATAGGCAGTAAAAAAGGGAATCTTTTGCTCATAATCGTTGTGAGAGTGTGCGTTAAGGGTGGTGTACTGCGCCTGAGCAGTAACAACGATGCCAAGAATAAAGAGAATTGATATAAGTGATTTTTTCATTATTTTTAGAAATATAAATTAAGACTATTTAGCTGATAAGTAATGAGAATAATATCTGGTACTACTTTTTATGTGATAAGATTTTTGCTATGTATAATTATACATACCCGGACAATGATTTTTTTTGCACTCAATATTCAATCTTAGGACTATCTTTTAACATCTCTGATTTAATTTCTTCGTTGGTTAATGGTTCAACAAAGATCTTAAAATGATTGACATATCCATTAAAAAACCGTTGATCGGGAAATTCTTCATTTCTGCCAATCATCCATCTGGCCTGGCAGGAGAGATTAGCGGCTCTGTCGAGGGTTATGCTGCCCGATTCGATTCCGTCGATATATAGTTTGAGGACTTTTCCGTTTGCCACCCCGGCGATATGATGCCAGTTATCAATCCAGTTATCCGGAAGACTGGCACTGCAACTTCCTCTTCCCCATCCCCCTGCAAACCAGGAGATTGTTTTATTTTCTGATGTCTGAAGGGCAATAAAATCCCCTTTTGTGATAATATCCGAGAGTGATCCTCTGGCCAAAGCGGGTTTTATCCAGGCCATTACGGTAATTTTCTCATCCAGCTGATCAATGGTTTCGTTTCCGGGGATCTCTGCATAACTTTCATAATTTGTCAGGATACCCTGAAATGGTGCCTGATTGTCATCATTTTGATGATGCGCAAGGCCATGATTCATCAGTTTGGATTGATCAATGAGTGTTTCTCCCACCACCTTAACATCCAAATTAATGTCAATTATTTTTGAATCGATATTTTCGTCGTAAATTTTAATGTTATTTATC
>CANJNY010000064.1 GCA_947475715.1 Prolixibacteraceae bacterium | reverse complement strand
GGGAGTTTTAGGCGAGTTTGAATCGTTTAATCCATAGGTTAATTTCCACGAGCCATCCAATGAAAAATTCAATGAATTCTGGCTATGTACAATATGGGCGATTAAGAGAAAATAAAGGATTAAAAATCTATGCATTTGATTTACAGTTTATAAGTTTTTTAGGACATATACTTTAGCAATACAATATTGCTCAAAATATGGATAGCAGATTATTGGTCTTTTGTTAAGGTAAAGTTAACGATTATTGATTATTTTCAATAGTTCCGGATTCAAAAAAACAAATATTGTGTTGGCATGTTATTTAATAATTGAAAGTAAGACTATATTTGAGCTGGGATTTGGCCATTCAATGTTGCTGGGAGTCTAAGAAGTATAGGATTTGGCACGAGCTTTGATGGGCATCTCATTCATGACCAGTATATCTCGTGGGTGGTTTCCCCGATTAATTTGGTCAGGCTATCTGGCCATTTAGAAAGAAATTATATAAGTATGAAAACTCTTGAACAGGTTAAAAATAAATTAGGCAAATCGTATGATGATCTGGAGTACCTGCTGAATTGTCTCAGGGAGGTGATGATTGAATCGGGTGAGGTAGAATTGTCAAAGGATATTCCATGGATTACTGAATCATTAAGTTTTCAGGATAAACCGTTTAGCGGTAAGCATCTGCAGTTGTATTCGACCTGTTTTCAGCTGTTGAATATTATTGAGGTGAATGGTGCTGTACAAAACCGCAGGAAAAAGGAGGATCAGAAATCTCTTTCCAATATTGACGGATTGTGGGCCTATAATCTTAAGTTGTTAAAAAACAGAGGAGTAAAACCTGAAGCTATTGCTGAAATGCTTTCTGAGATCAAAGTTGAACCTGTTTTAACTGCTCACCCGACAGAAGCAAAACCCACCATAATGCTCGAGCACCTGCGAAATTTGTACCTGCTGGTTGTGAGGCGTGAGAATCAGATGTACAGCAAATTTGAGCAGGATGAGAATCGTAAGAATATTAAAATAGCCCTTCACCGGATCTGGCGGATATCGGATGTGTATACCGAAAAGCCAGATATTGACTCCGAACTGGACAACATAATCCACTATTTAACCCAGGTTTTTCCTGAGGTAATAACCCTGCATGACAGGCGTCTCATCCAGGCCTGGGAAGAGGTTGGATTTGACACTTCGTTAATTCGTGGGACAAAACATTTTCCAAAAATTACTTTTGGTAACTGGGTCGGAGGCGACCGCGATGGCCATCCATTAGTCACCTCTGATGTTACCCGAGATACGTTACTCAAGCTTAGGTTGAATGCCTTTCAGGTTATTAAGAAAGAACTGATGGGTCTGCAAAAAAATCTTAGTTTTTATTGTATTGAAAAACAACTGGATGGGAATTTTCAGGAAAATTATAACCAGCTTAAGAGTGAATTTAGAAAATCTTCCGGAGTGCTTAAGTTTGATTCTCCGAATGAAGCATTTAAACAATATTTGTCGTTTTTGATCGCAAAAATTCCGGTTGTAATTTTTGAAGGGTTGGCAAGAGAGATAAGTGAAGACACCATCAGCTACAAATACCCTTCAGATCTGGTTAAAGATCTCGAAATATTGCAAAACGGACTAAAGGCATTCGGGGCTTCTGAAATTGCTTTTACCGACGTGACTGAAATTATCCGGATTGTAAATACGTTTGGTTTTCATTTGGCAAAACTGGATATTAGGCAAAATAGCCGGTATCATGAACAGGTTCTTGCCGAGTTGATGGAGGCTGCCCAACTCGATGGCGCAGCATTCTTAAATGGGAACGAAGCCGAAAGAATCACTTTTATAAACATCGAATTAAGCTCATCGCGACCTTTTACTCATCCCAATATAACGTTAGCAGATCAGGCTAAATCTTTGGTAGATACTTATCGTGTTATAAGTGAGCATGTTAATAAATATGGAGAAGAGGCATTAGGTTCCCTGATTGTTAGCATGACTCGGAATGTCTCCGATCTGCTGGTTATCTACTTGCTTGAAAGGGAGGCCGGATTATTGGTCAATTCATCGGTGGGGCTGGCTTCACGGTTGCCGGTAGTTCCACTTTTCGAAACTATTGAAGATCTGATTCGTTCTCCTCAGATTCTGGATGAGTTTTTGTCTCATCCTGTAACAAAAAATAGTCTGAGGCTACAACAGCTTACCAATGGATTAAATACTCCTGTGCAACAGGTCATGATTGGTTATAGCGATAGCAATAAAGATGGCGGTATTTTGGCGAGTCAATGGTACTTGTTTGAGGCGCAGATGAAACTGGCTGAAGTGGGTATTAAACACAAGGTTAAAATTCGTTTTTTCCATGGTAAAGGTGGCTCAATTAGTCGTGGAGCTGGTCCTACCCACTGGTTTTTGCGAGCCTTGCCGCCCGGCACAATCAATGGTGATATCCGGCTCACTGAGCAAGGAGAGACTATTGAACGTAAATACGCGAATAAAAATAATGCAGTTTATAATCTTGAACTTTTAACTGCAGGGACATTGTCGGCTACATTACTCCAGAACCATGATAAACTTCAGGAACACGAACTGGCATCTGAATTTGGCTATCTGGTTTCCAAAAGCATGTCTGTTTATAAAGGTCTCATTGAAAAACCGGGATTTATTCAGTTTTATGAAAAAGCTACCCCTATTGATGCTATTGAGCAGAGTAAAATAGGGAGCCGGCCTTCACGCCGCACGGGTACGCGGTCTCTGAATGATCTCAGGGCAATCCCCTGGGTGTTTAGCTGGAGCCAATGCCGGTTTAATATAACCAGCTGGTATGGCGTTGGGACAACACTCGAATTGATGCAGAAACAAAGTCCGGATAAATTTGAAAGGTTCAAGAGCTCTGCTAAAACCGATCCATTCATCCGGTATATTCTTACCAATGTAGATTCCAGTCTTGCCTCATCCGATGAGGCTATTTTCCGGCAATATGCATCTCTGGCAGCAAATGTTCCTCAGAGTGATGAGTTTTTAAACCTTATGCTCAATGAGCTGGCACGCACCAGACAAATGATCGATTTCATATTGAATACGCCACTTGCCGATAGGAGAGTGAACCACTATTATTCTACACTCTTACGCGCTGAGGCAATGGAACCGCTTCATAAACATCAGGTAAATTTGTTAAAGCAATGGCGCTTTTATAATCAATCAGGAAATGGTGAAAAAAGTGACAGCCTGCTCTTTGAACTATTAAGATGTATTAATGCAATTGCTGGAGCAATAGGTTTTACCGGGTAGTTATTTAATGTTGTGATTTAAAAATATTAAATTATGGATTTAGCACATATTTTTTTTAATAACCAACTTTGGATTGATGAAAAACTTAAAGCGGATGAGAATTATTTCAAAAATCTTTCATTAAGTCAAAACCCCAAAGTGCTCTATATTGGATGCTCTGATAGCCGTGTTACCGCCGAAGAGCTTATGGGAACCAAACCCGGTGAGGTATTCGTTCATCGCAATATAGCCAATATGGTTCCTAATACCGACTTGAGTGCGATGTCGGTGATTAATTACGCAGTTACTCATTTGAAAGTAAACCATATTGTTGTTTGTGGTCATTATTACTGCAATGGGGTCAAGGCGGCAATGCAATCAGCTGACATGGGGATTCTGAATCCATGGCTACGGAATATCCGCGATGTTTATCGCCTTCACAAAGCAGAACTTGATTCAATTACTGGCGAGGAGGCCAAATACAAAAGATTGGTAGAACTAAATGTCCAGGAACAGTGTGTCAATATTATTAAGACCTCGGACGTCCAAAAGGCTTCCAAGGAACGCCACTTCACTGTGCATGGGTGGGTTTTTGATATTCATACCGGTAAACTGATTGATCTTAAAATTGATTTTGACCATATACTCACCGAAATTATGGAGATTTACCGGATTATCTGATGATAGTCCGTTAGAATTTATGTTTAAATACGCGTCAGGAACAGATGAGTCATTTGTATCTGTTTGCTCTGGCTAATAGGTTAGTTTATTTAATCGGTCTTTGTTTACTGTCGCTTTTCCAAATTTAGATTGAGGCGATAACTAACAGATACTTTCTTAAAAGATTTAGACTTTTAGGTGTTTTTTCTTATCATTATTCAGATATAATTCAGAGTGTCCTATACACGCTGGCTAAAAGGTTTTTTCCCTTCTTTTTCGTGATTTTAATTCAATCCGTTTTAATCTTTTTAACCCTTTTCAGCCGCGATATCATCCATGCTTATTCAAGGTACAGCCTATTAGCCGGATAATATCGGTGGTGGATTAACAGGCTAAATTTCTCCGTTTACAGGTCATGTTTTGGTATTTAAACACTTGCTATATGATTGCGAATAGTCTTGTTTATTTAATAATTAGAGCTATTCGCACCTCGCTTTGGAATGTGGAATAGCTCTAATATTCTGGGCAGTAAAATAATTTCGGACTCCTGTGTTTTGTTTTAAAAATTGCATGAATATTATAAATTAAGGATTTAATATTTAAAGTGCCATCCTCATGTGTGGTACATGTGAACAGCTGAATATTACCCTTGGTTTACTTATTACCCAACCTGCCTATTGTATAAAAGAGAATATTCATCGCATAATATTTGTTCATAATGGGTTCGATAATCATGATAGGGCTTATATAATATCGTGTACGAGAACGGAACGGAGTTAAAGCCAGATTTTTGCATCAAATAGTGACTCTTTAATATCAAATAAACTCTTTAGTAAAGAAGATTATTTGTTTTTAAAGTGCTGAAAAATAATGTATTTATTGATTATTATTTAAAATAATATGACTAATTGGGGCTATATAATAATTCTGGAAATAATCATACCTAAAATCAGTCAGTATTTTTGTCAGAATACTTTGCCGTGTACGACAACGTAAATGCAACTTCAACGCATAATGTGCTTTTCCCGATATTCTGTCTGTGGTTTTTCCCTTCTTAATGCTTTAATTTTCCTGAAAATATTTCCGGTTCTTTTGTAATTATTTAATGAGGTTGAAAAGGAGTTTCATGTATATGTTTCTACACTTATTAGTGATATAGCTACATCTGTTCTCAGAAAGTCAACATCTGCCAAATAAGCCTTAAGTTTTATCTCAATATCCAGTTTGGTAACTATATTTTGCTGAAATTTGAACTATAACCTGATTTTCTTTTAACCGGTTACTCACCGGGATTAATAGCAAGAATAGCAAGGCAATTTAACAGCGAATTTTAACCAAATTAATTTCACACAATGAAAGCAATGATAATTCCCTTAGTTCTGTCGCTTCTTGTGGGTTGCGGAAGTGTAAAGCCGGGTACTAACGGGATTGAACAATCTACTTCACTTGCATTTATAGGGAATCCCTTTAAATATAGTGACAGAATATCTGTAAAAATAGATAACAATGATTTTTTTCCCGGTGATGTCTGTGCGGATTTGTCGGAGCATCCCACAGGAAAGGTTTATGACGTGCCTCCAGGGAAGCATTTCATTACTGTCAAATATAAGGAGGTGATAATTTTTTCAAAACAGGTAGTAGTCAAAGACCATGAAATGAATAATGTGGTATTACCATAGTTTTTTTCTTCCATGCCGGTTTTTTGGGTGATGCGGGAGAATTATTTAGATAAATAATCTTTTCAATAACAACTGGAATAATTTCATTTCAGGATGAAATCATAGTTATTAGATTGAGGTTATTGTCAAATTATATCTTTTATCTACTCATTCTTTTGCCGGCACAAACTTATTGTCAACTTTTTAATTGTTTAATATCCAAATTATGTACAAAATCAATCTGCTCATTATGCTTTCCTTTCTAATGGTGAGTATAACCGGACTTGCTCAACAGGGAAAAGGGCTAAAGCGAAAAGTGGCTATTGGCCGTTTTTCCAACGAGACTCAATATGCCAAAAGTGTTTTTTATGATAAGGCAAATGATCCGATGGGAAAACAGGCGTCCGATATTCTTTCAACCCGTTTGGCGGCCTCTGAAAAGTTTCTTCTTATTGAACGGCAGGATTATGATAAAATTGTTAATGAACTTAATACGGGTGGAGGGATGTCTCAAAAGATAGGGGCAGATTATCTTGTTATTGGTTCGATTACTGAATTTGGTCGTAAAACAATCGGAAATCAAAAAGTCTTTTCAAGCAGTAAGGAGCAGATTGTTGAGGCAGCTGTAAGTATTCGTCTGGTGGATGTTTCCACAGGTATCATTATTTACAGTGGTGAGGCCAAAGGGGAAGCAACCGTTGAGGATAAAAGGGTATTGGGTTTTGGAAAGACGGCCGATTATGATGCAACCCTTTCAGATAAGGCGATTTCTGCGGCCATTACCAAACTGGTAGAGAACATCATTAATAAGTGTTTGAATAACCCCTGGAAGGCTTATTTACTCTCGGTTGAGAATGGGGTTTATATCATTTCAGGGGGAAAGACTCAGGGGATCGAACCGGGAAATATATTTTCAATAACAGAAAGAGGGAAGAAGGTTAAAAACCCTCAAACGGGATTGAATATTGAGCTCCCCGGTAAAGTGGTTGCAACGATTAAAATCGATCAGACGATGGGGGATACCCCGGAAGATGAGGTTTCAATGGCTTCACTTACCGATGGAGCTGTTGATGTAACATCATTGGACAAATATTTTATCACAGAGAAAAAATAATTATTATGAAGAAGCTCTTAATATGGTTTATGGCGGTGGTGTGTCTGTCATCATGTGGACCCCACATGTACAATACCTACTCATCCGGAAAGGAGAATGCCTCCTTTATTATCGTTGTAGGTAACCAGTCCTATACAATTGTATCTGTGATAGTTGATGGAAAATCATTTCAAATTGATAAAGTTTATCAGTTAAAAGCAATTCGCAAAGCCCATCCGGTAATTACCTCTCCCGGAAAACACCAGATCACTGTTGTAGCTGATGGTAAAACGATGTTAACTGAGAATGTGTTTTTAGGATTACAGGAAACTAAAAAAATAGTATTGGAATGAATAAATATTTTGTCGCAGTAGCAGTAGCCCTTTTTGTTTTATCATGTACACCTACAAAACCACTATACAGCTGGAAGGGGTATGATGATGCCGTGTATGCCTACACAAAAACAGGTGATGAGAAAAGTGTCGGTAATCTGATTATTATTTATGAAAAACTAATCAAAAAGTCGGGTGGGTCAAGGGAGGTTCCACCTCCGGGCGTTTGTGCTGATTATGGTTATATCATGATTAAGAAGGGAGAAATCACGAAGGGAAAAGAACTACTCGTGAAAGAGACTATTTTGTACCCGGAATCAAAACAATTTGTTGACCGAATTTTAAAAAGACTCGAATAATGAAAAAAATTCTATATTTTACATTAATGGCGGCTTTAATGGCAAGTTGTACACCCGCGAAATTGGTTAAAAAATCAGTTACTTATAAAAATATTTACCAGGAAAAACCCCTCTCAATTCTGGCACTTCCGCCAATTAACCGAAGTACCAAAGTTGAGGCGAAAGAGCTTTTTTATTCTTCGTTGGCTGTCCCTTTTACCTTAAGTGGTTACTATGTGATGCCACCGCTATTATCTATGGAGATCCTGAAAGAGGAGAGCGCTTATGATTCCGAAATGTTTATTAACGGTTCAATGAAGAAGGTTGGCGAACTGTTTGGGGTAGATGCTGTTTTATTTACTACAATTCATGAATGGACAAAGACAACTGTCGCCTCCCAGATCCGCGTGAAAATTGAATATTTGTTAAAATCAACAAAAACTGACGAAATCCTGTTTAACCGAATTGGCAATGTAACCTTAAACATCTCGATGAATTCAGGTAGTTTGCTTGTTAATATGGTTGGGAGTATGATTGCAACGGCCATGACAAAGGAGATCGTCGTGGGAAGGAATTGTAATATTTATACCATAAGCGATATTCCTGCAGGAAGGTACAGCCCGATGTATGGAAAAGATGGTGAGACGATGGCCCAGCCCAAAGAATTTAGTTCAGTAATTCAGAATAATTACTAGTTAAAGGTTGAATGATTTATGCAGGTATAAAACCACAATTAATCCCGAATGGTTCCGATTCCCTTTATATAAAGTTTCAAAAGAAAAATAATTGCATTATTTTCATAATTTACATATAATTTATTTAAAATATAATTACTATTGTACATCCTAAGAGTTTTTTATACTTAATCATTAAATCTACTAATTATGAAACAATTCCTCCTAAAAGCATTTAGTGTTTTTTTTGCATTGCTGTTATTTGGTATGCAAACTTTTGCCTTTTCACTTAAGGCATCTTCTCCAATTACTGAAAATGAGATTCAGGCTGTTTCAGCGTTTGATGACGCTGAAATTTATGATGCATTCGCCGGTATGGCAGACCTGGATCAATATCTTGCCACCAATACTAACAAAACCTACACTGATGTGAGCAAAGAGAATTGTGCGTTGCTAAATGGAGTCTCTGCGACCACTTCCCTTCCATTAAGTGCCTCATCTGATCAAGAGGCGTTAGGCATACCGTCTTTCCTTTGGGGATGCGTTTTTGGTATTATCGGATTGTTAGTTGTTTACCTTATGACTGACAACAACAAGGAGCAGACCAAGAAAGCTCTTTATGGATGTATAGTTGGTACAGTTGTTAGTGTTGGATTGTATGTTTTAATATTTGCAGCTGCTGCAACGACATCAACGACGAATTACTAAATATTTTTAAAGAAATTTGATCTGATTAGTCGGTAATTCATAATGGATTACTGACTAATTATTTTTAGAGATCATCATGGTAAAGAAAATCTTTTTGCTCACTTTTTTGCTCCTTCTCTTTTTTAAAGGAAATACGCAGCATTCCTATCGGTTTACATCTGAAATTACCCTTAAGGCCAAATCAAAGACCGGCGAATTTCAGTATACTAAGGGGGTTGTTCATTATAATTTAAAGAACAAGAAGCTCCTGTTTAACATTACCTTTCCTCAGAAAGAGTTTTATTTGGCTGTGGATACGCTTATTTACAAATTTCAAAATAACAAATTATTGTCTGTTCAGAATAATCCTATTAAACCTGAATTTTCAATTTTTCAGTTTATTTTAAATAACGATCTTTCAGATTTCGGATTAAAAAATTCAAGTTTTTCGATATCGAATATCGAAAAAAATAATGGCCTGATCATAACCAAATGGTCTCCACCCGCGATTGTCAATTTCCCGATTGGGAATATTCTGATCTCGACTAAAGATAAAAGATTGCAATCCGTTTTGATTTACAATAAAAAGGGAATATTGTTAAGTCGTCAGATTTATAAGGATTACAATATGGTAAATGGGGTTGGAATTCCTTCTGAAATTCTCTCTGTTAGTTATCTGGGCAATGTGAAGAGCTATCAGGTTATGAAAATTAGCCACGCCCTAATCAATGAGCAGGGGAATGATGCTGATTACGATTTTCAGGTTGGGGAGGTGAAAAAATGAAAGTGTTCCTTACACTTTTAATTGCTCTTTTTCTTTTCATTGGAGAAGCTTTAAATTCTCAGGCGCAAATACTTGTTAATATTCACCGCCTTGATACGTTGTTTGAGCCTGAAAAAAGGCCGGATTATAGGGCGTTTGCCCGGGGTAGCAAGAATGAGATCGAAAGTACCTTTTCTACTATGTTTCTCTTCTATAAAAAATTTATCTCTTCTCAGGACATTGATGCCTGTGTTTTTGAACCTTCATGCTCTGTTTATGCCATTGAATGCATTCATCATGAAAAAAATAAAATGGTGGTATTCATGAAAATATCTGATCGGTTAATGCGGTGCCACGGACTTGCATCACCAAAATCGTATAAAATTGATAAAAAAACCGGTAAATATCTTGATGCTATTGAAGACTAAACTGTTATTGATTTTAATCCTTGCTTCGCTTGACTTATTCTCACAGGATCTGTATAATCATGAGAATTCAGTACAATTCGGTATATACTTGTATAATTCCAACCAATATGACCTGGCAGTTAGGGAATTTGAAAGGTCCGTGTTTTTAAAGCCTGGTGACCAGGCATCCTACTTGTATCTTTTCAAAATATACAGGAGGCTTAATGCCTTTGATAAGGCAATTGACTGTTACAGTAGATTTTCAGGGAATCTTAGATTGGAAGAGATGAACTGGGAATTTGGATCAGAATATCTTAAGCTTCTGGTTCAAAAAAATAAATTTCAGGATGCTGAAAATTTTGCAAACAATAATTTATCCTTAAAGGATGCTGATAATTATAAACTTTCAACAATCTTATTGTTGAAGGATTGGAAACGGGCGGAAATCTTTAGGAGAGGGATCAATTCAAATATTAGTAAGTTGCTTAGTGATATTACAGGAGAAGGGGTAGCTTTTAAAAGGAAAAGTCCGGCGTTGGCGGCACTATTTTCAGCCATAATTCCCGGTTCAGGTAAAGCGTATTGCGGCAGATGGAAAGACGGGATAATTGCCTTTATAATGACCTCATCGACAGCATTGATATCGGTCAGAGGTTTTAATAAAAATTCAGGCAGCATATATCCATGGATTATGGGCTCTTTTGCAGTTGCATACTACTCTGGTAACATCTATGGCAGCTCTCAGTCAGCAATAAAATATAATAAAATGCAAGAAGATGAATTGGTTGATAAAACACGTGCTTATATTCTTACTGATAACTAATTTTTTTCCGGTTAAATATTCCTATGGGCAGAATTTGAATGAGTTAGTGCTTTTTTCTAATGTGCAATATGAGCATGGGAATTTTGAATTGGCAGCAAATGAATATAACCGTGCATTATTTTTTGGTTATAAGTTTGAAGACCGGTTATCCTTAAAAATTGCCAATTGCTATTTCAATCTTAATAAACTTGAACTAAGTGAGCAGTTTTATGACAGGGCTTACTTCTCTACTAATTCTGACAGCATTAAAACAGAGGCTGTTTTAGGGAAATCGTTTTCACTTATTCTTGGAAAAAAGTTTATTTTAGCATTAACTGAATTAATGAATTTGGATACTTTAAGTATTAATAATCAGTTTATTAAGTTAAATTTCCTGAAAGGGATTGCTTATTTTGGATTGCATCAGGATAAGTTTGCTGAAGCGTGTTTTTTCAGATGTGTAAAGGGGTTCACGGATAGGGAGGGGAAGGTTGAAATAGGAGAGGATTTTGTCAGGATTAGAAAGGCTGAAAGGCGATTTAATCCAGCTATCGCCTGGCGATTAAGTTTGATTCTTCCGGGATCGGGTCAGGTTTATTCCGGCAACTATATGGAGGCGGCCAATTCGTCGCTACTTATGGCTGGTTTTGCTTATCTTACTGTAAATATTGCCATTGAATATACCTTTGTTGAAGCATTGGTTGTTGCCTCTTCATTCTTTCAGAGATATTTTGTTGGTGGGGCCAATATGGCAGAAAAACTTACACTTGAGCGGCAAAATAAGGAACGGAATAACTCTTTTTTATCAATCATGAAAATATTGGAAGCTGCCGATACCAAAAATTCAAGTAATTCAAATTAATATGTCAGGCTTTCTCCGGTTTAATCTGAAATATTCATTAGGACTTATATTTGCAGCCTTATTTCTGAATTTGCAGGGTCAAGTTCCTGAGGCAGTCGATGTTATTTCCAATAAGATTTTTAATCAGGATTTTGAAGGTGTCCCTGAAAAAATTAAGGTTCTTCAAAGAACTTCACCTCAGATGGCCAAATATATTAAAGTTGACTATTTATGGTGGAAAATGATCTCAGACAATACACAGGCTTCAGAAGCAGCCTTATTATTCGAACTTGATTCATTAACTTTAGAGAAAGGGGATAAAATGGACTATGACCAGTTGATCTATTTTACATATCAGATAAGGTATGACAATTTCAAAAAAAAGAATTTAAGTAAATATTTGAACTTGTTAAAGTTACATTTCTTTTTAGAAAAGATTGATTCGGATGAAATTCGGAATTCAGATCCTTTTGTTTTAAGTTTATTTACCCTGATGACTGATTTTGATCTTTTTATGAGATATAAGTTTTTTTCTAATCATGGTTTTCAGACTGAAAAGAATCATACAAAATGTATGTCATGTCTTGATAAGATTGAAATGCAGAATGAATTTGAGAATAAGACGTTTAAAAATTGTAAAACATACCTTTTGGGCAAAATATATCTTGATATTGAAAACGACTACTCTAAAGCTAATTTTAAGTTTGAGAAACTTTCGGAAATGTTTCCCGGGAATATGATATTTAAAAAAACTGCCGAATACTGTAGAGCTAAATTGTATTCCAGGTCTGCCCGGTGAATAGGTGATCATACTCGATCTTAAGCAAACTAAAAACCTTAAGATCCAGAAAAAGTTCATTATACCGCTCTCCATTTCGCTCAATCCCTTCAAAAGTAAATCCCAGCCGGATTGGTACCCGCGCACTGGCTGCGTTAGAAACGGCACATTTTATTGTAATCCGGTTCATCCCCATTTTCTCAAATGCAATTTCAACTAGGGTTTTGCATGCCCTTGTAATTATACCGTTTCCAACCATATTGCGGATCAGCCAATAACCAATTTCGGTCTTTTCATTCACCCGGTCTGTATTATGAAATCCAATGGTCCCGGCAAAATCACCCTTAAACCAGATTGTATAAACCTCGTTCAGCGTCTCTTCGCGGTTTGTGATCACGGTTTGGATGAAGGTCTCACTATCCTTAACCTCTTTTGTATAATCGACAAAGGGGAGCCACTTCCCAAGATGTGAGCGGTTTTGATCGATGGCCATAAAAATGGTCTCAGCATCGCTTGACTTGATTCGCTCAAGTAATATCTCATTTGAAACGATGATACTTTGCATTTTTATAAGGGTAAAAAACCCCGGAGTTAACTATCCGGGGTTTAATTTCTATCGTGAATCTAAGTTTTAAGAAGAGCTCGCAAAGACGCCAGTTTTTGATCTCTTACGGCGAATTTGGGTGACAACTTTTGTTTGGAAGAGCTTTAAATTTAATCCAATACTGCTGCAATTCCAGGAAGAACCCTCCCTTCGAGGTATTCAAGCATTGCACCCCCAGCAGTTGAGATATAGGACATTTTATCTGCAATACCGAACTTGTTTACCGCTGCAACAGAGTCACCCCCACCAACGAGTGAGAATGCACCTTTGCTGGTCGCTTCAACGATTGCATCGCCAATAGCTTTTGTTCCGTTTGCGAATTTTTCCATTTCAAAAACACCAACCGGACCGTTCCAAAGGATCGTATTTGATTCGCTGATTACTTTTTTAAATATGGCAATTGTATCAGGACCGACATCGAGTCCGGACCAGCCATCGCTGATATTGTTTGATGGGACAATTCGGGTATTTGCCGTCTCAGCAAAGTCATCTGCTTCGACAATATCAACAGCCAGAATAATCTTAACCCCTTTTTGTTCTGCTTTTTTCAGAATTTCAAGTGCCAAACCCAGGAAATCGTCTTCACACAGTGATCCTCCGATTTTTCCACCCTGTGCTTTCATGAAGGTATAGGTCATTCCGCCACCAATGATCAGATTATCAACGCTGTTTAGCAGATTTTCGATAATTGTAATTTTGGATGAGACCTTTGAGCCGCCCATAATAGCAGTGAAAGGACGTTTCGGAGCTTTAAGAACTTTATCAAGACTCTTAACCTCGCTATCTACCAAATATCCAAATAGTTTGTCATTTGGAAAGTATTGAGCAATTACTGCCGTTGAAGCATGAGCGCGGTGGGCTGTTCCAAATGCGTCGTTAATCCAGCAATCGCCGTTTTGAGCCAGTTGTTTGGCAAATTCAGCATCTCCTCCCTCTTCTTCGGGGTGGAAACGGAGGTTTTCAAGAACAAGTACTTCACCCGCATTGAGGGCGTCTGCCATATTTTTTGTTGCCTCGCCAATGCAATCGGGAGCGATCTTTACTTCAATTCCACCCAGTAATTCAGAGAGATGAGCAACCAGATGCCTCATCGAAAACTTATCTTCGGGACCCTTTTTGGGACGACCCAGATGTGACATAATTATCGCGGCCCCTCCGTTTTCGATCACCTGCCGTATTGTTGGAAGTGCGGCTGTCATTCGTGTATCGTCAGTAATCACGAAATTTTCATCCAATGGAACATTGAAGTCAACGCGGATCAGCGCCTTTTTGCCCGAAAAGTCATAATTTTCTATCGTCTGCATTTTTCCTGCTTTTAGTAATTTGTTCTTCAAAGATAGATAAAAAAGGGTTTTACATCATCAATACGCAGCAGATTTTTGAATCAATTTAATCCTTTGTTAACAAATCTTCCTACTTTTGAACCTTTAATGACAGAACGAAATCAAATGATTGCCATTTTAATATCTCATATTCTTAGCTGATGCAATTTAAAGACGTAATCGGCCAGGATAGTACCAAGCAAAAACTGATCCAGGCAGTGGAGGAGGATCGCATACCTCATGCACAATTGCTTGTTGGTCCGCCGGGTAACGGCAAACTGGCACTTGCCGTAGCTTTTGCCCAGTATATCAACTGTGGCCATAAAATGAATACCGATTCGTGCGGGGAGTGCAGTTCATGCAGGAAGTATTCCAAACTTATTCATCCTGATCTCCATTTTACTGTTCCGGTAATAAAAACGGCAGCCATCGATAAGCCCACAAGCAGTGATTATATGGCTAAATGGCGAACCTATTTTTTGGAGAATCCATATCCTCAATACGAAAAATGGATGCAACTTATTGCCGATGAGAATAAGCAGGGTTCAATTTATGTCGACGAGGCCCGTGACTTGATCCGTAAGCTGAACCAGAAATCGTATGAGGCCCAATACAAGGTTTCGATTATATGGCTTCCGGAAACTATGAACCTCACTTGTGCCAATAAAATTCTCAAAATATTGGAAGAACCGCCCGAGAAAACGATGTTTATATTGATATCAGAGGCTGAAGAGAAACTGCTCAGCACAATCAGATCGAGATGTCAGTTTATACGCGTTCCCAAAATTTCGGATAGTGATCTGCAGGTGGCATTGGCCCCTATGGCAGCACAGACCAATAGTAATCCCGCCATTATTGCCCGGTTATCCCGTGGAAATTATTTTTTGGCTCAGGAGCTCATGCAAAATGATGATTTGCGAAAGTTCAACCTTTTTCAGTTTATGGCAGTAATGAGAAATGGATATGGGCGTAAACTGGCTGAAATCCTGGCTTGGTCTGAAGAGATGGCAACCATTGGAAGGGTCAGGCAAATGTCTCTTTTGAAATATTGCGGGGAGCTGCTGCGCGAAAATTTCCTTCATAATCTTAAAGAGCCTGATTTGATATTTATGGATGACCAGGAGTTTGAATTTTCGAAAAAATTCTCCCCTTTTATCAATGAGAAAAATGTTATTTTGCTTTTTAAGGAGTTTGAAAGTGCCTATACAGATATCTCATCGAATGGGAATGCCAGACTTATTTTCACCGATCTGGGATTAAGAGTTTCAAAATTGATCAGGCTTTAAGAATCATAATTTCAAAATGGAATGATTAAAGTTCAAAATGCAATTTGCGTTACGGATTTTATAATTGCCATTTTGCATTTTGCCAATAATATAGAAATAGAATCACTATTTTTGTGAAATTCAATTTTTTGCTTTTTTCGCCTGTGAATCAATGTGTGATATAATTAATTAAAGAGCAGTTATATGAGTAATCCAGATAAAATTGCACGCGGATGTCCTGCCAATGACAGGATTGGAAGCTGCGCCAAATTGAATGTTTACGACTGGCTTTTCGATGTTAAAAATACTGCCAATAGAGACGACATCGTAGAGGTGCGTTTTAAAAATACGCGTAAAGATTATTTTCGCAATGTCAACGGTCTGGTTCTTAAACAGGGAGAGATGGTTGCCGTAGAGGCGAGTCCGGGCCATGACATCGGGATGGTGTCGTTGGTAGGGGATCTGGTATTGAAGCAAATGAAACGGCATAAAGTGACCACCGTCGATGGTGAGATGCGGAAAATCTATCGTATTGCCAAGCCTATTGATCTTCAGAAATGGGAGGAGGCTATTGGCAGTGAGCATGCTACGATGCTTAAAGCGCGAAAGCTTGCCGAAGAATTGCAATTAAACATGAAGATCGGCGATGTCGAGTTTCAAGGTGATAAAACAAAGGCTATTTTTTATTATATTGCTGATGAGCGGGTTGACTTTCGTCAGTTAATCAGGCTTTATGCAGATACTTTCAGGATCCGTATTGAGATGCGTCAAATCGGGGCACGACAGGAAGCGGCCCGGATTGGCGGAATTGGTCCATGTGGCAGGGAACTCTGTTGCAGTTCATGGATTACCAATTTTGTTTCTGTAACTACAAATGCAGCACGTTATCAGGAGATTTCGCTTAATCCGCAAAAACTTGCAGGTCAATGTGGGAAGCTAAAATGTTGCCTGAATTATGAACTCGATGGATATATTGATGCCCAGAAAAGTTTCCCGCCAACAAATATTCAACTTGAAACAGAGAAGGGGAATTACAACTATTTAAAAGCGGATATCTTCAAAGGAATTTTTTGGTATGTAAGTGCGAATAATCAGCCGGGTGGAATGGTCGCGGTGTCAGTAGAAAAGGTTAAA
Organism: Prolixibacteraceae bacterium; assembly: GCA_947475715.1. Taxonomy (GTDB): domain Bacteria; phylum Bacteroidota; class Bacteroidia; order Bacteroidales; family Prolixibacteraceae; genus JAAFHB01. The sequence continues at coordinate 10,093 of CANJNY010000064.1, read as the reverse complement.
GAGATTCAACTTCTAAACAGAAGTGGGAAAAAAATTGCACAATTGACCAGTGATAATCTTGTGGTTGTGGAATCAGAAACTCATAACTACCAAAATTCAGTAGGGGTGGAGAGTATCGATCGGTTTGATCAGGATTTCAAAAATCACCGTAAAAAAAGGCATAAGCCAGTTTTAACACGAAAACCTAATCCACAAAATGAAGGGTAGGAAAATTACAGCCTTTAAGAAGAGTAATTATCTCTTGGTTATCGGAGCACTAATATTTTTAACAGTTCTCCTGACAACATCGTGTTCAAAGAAGTCGATAGTTGCAGATTATCGCAGAATAAACTCTTCCCAATGGAATCAGGATACCATTCTGATTTTTGAAATGATTGTTCCTGATCCCAAAAAAGTGTATAATCTCTCATTTACAGTTCGTAATGAGGGGAGATATGCCTACAGCAATCTCTGGCTTTTCGTCACGATAGTTCCCCCTTCAGGTAAAGAGTTGACCGACACGGTCGAGTTGACCCTTGCAAAACCTTCCGGCCAATGGCTGGGTAGCGGGCTCGGAGATTTATATGACCGAAAATATCCCTATAAGCAAACTGTGTTTTTCCCGGAGACTGGAAAATATACCATTGCAGTGAGGCAAGGTATGCGAACCTCTAAAGGTGTCCTTGACGGTATTCATGATTTTGGCATTGCATTGGATTAGCAAATTAAATTATAAAACCGATTTATATAGAATGAGTAAGAAAAAACTGGTCAAGTTTGCCGATTTAAATACTTTTGACCATGTTATTCAGTTGTCATATCGTGAATTAGTGAGTGAACGATTCAAATTTAAGGGGAATTGGAATAGCGATTTTTTTAAAAATGATCATCCCATAGTTCTGGAACTTGGATGTGGAAAAGGGGAATATACTGTAGGACTTGCGCGCCTCTTCCCGGATAAGAATTTTATCGGGATTGATATAAAGGGCTCACGGATGTGGTCAGGTGCAAAGGAGGTTCATACGGAGGAGCTTGGAAACTGCGGTTTTATCCGTACCAATATTGAACTACTCTCCCATTTTTTTGAAAAAGGGGAGGTTTCAGAGATTTGGATTACCTTTCCCGATCCGCAAATGAAGCGAACCAATAAAAGACTAACTGCGGTGAGATTTTTAAATCAGTATTGCGAAATGCTTCAGCCGGAAGGGGTCATTCATTTGAAGACCGACAGCGATTTTCTATACCAATATACGTTGGCAACAGTTGAGCGAAATCAATTTAAGGTTCAGGTGAACACCAGTGATTTATACGAATCGGGAATGGCAGATGAGATCCTTGGTATCCGGACCTATTATGAGCAGCAATGGCTTGACCGGGGGAAAACGATTAAATATTTAAGGTATATTCCTCATGGAACAGATCTTATTGAGCCTGAAGTGGAGATACCATTTGATGACTATCGGAGCTTTGGACGCAATTCTGTCAACAGGGATCATATTGAAACAAAGAAATAGAGGTGTCAGACTTTTATCAGGATGTATTTGAGGTTGTGAGGCAAATTCCCGCGGGAAAGGTGACCAGTTACGGCGCGATTGCCCGCTATCTGGGATCTGCCGGTTCGTCCAGAATGGTCGGATGGGCCATGAACCTGTCGCACCATCAGCCTGTTTATGTTCCCGCACATCGGGTGGTTAACCGCAACGGTTTACTTACCGGTAAAATTCATTTCGGATCACCCTGCCAGATGCAGGAACTTCTTGAAAACGAAGGTGTTGTAATTAAAGATGATTGCGTTGTCAATTTTCAGGGTGTTTTTTGGGATCCAATGGCGGAATTGGGATGAACAATTCACTCCTTGCCATGTTTGGTGAGTGAAGGATGACATTAAATTAAGAGATTATTAATCAGCATTAGTATTTAAACAGAGATAATGGCAGTAATACCAAAAACAATCACAGATATTCTCAGGCAAGTTAATTTTCCGGGAACCAATGATAATATCGTCGATCTTGAAATGGTTCAGGAGATCAGGACAGCAGGGAGTCGCATCAGTTTTACCCTGGTTTTCGGACGTGATGACGATCCAAATATTCAGGTTTTATCCCAGACATGTGCTACCGAGATTGAGAAGGTTCTGGGGACCGAGTATGATCTTTTGATCACTCCAAAGGGGATGCACAGGATGAAAGCCCCGGTTTTGCCGGGAGTTAAGAATATCATAGCTGTTGCTTCCGGTAAGGGGGGTGTGGGTAAATCAACTGTTGCAACCAATCTTGCCGTGGCATTGGCCAAGACGGGCGCAAAAGTTGGACTAATTGATGCGGATATTTTTGGCCCATCAATCCCAAAAATGTTTGGAGAAGAAGACTCACAACCTTTTATGGAATCGGTGGATGGTCGCGAAGTGATTATTCCGATAGAGAAATACGGGGTAAAAATGCTCTCCATCGGCTTTTTCGGGAATAAGGACAATGCGTTAATCTGGCGCGGTCCGGTCGCATCAAATGCCCTTAAACAATTAATAATACAGGGGAAATGGGGTGAACTGGATTACCTGCTCATTGACCTTCCTCCGGGTACCAGCGATATTCATCTGACGATTGTTCAAACCCTGCCTGTAACCGGCAGTGTCATCGTGACTACTCCTCAGGATGTGGCCCTGGCAGACGTTATTAAGGGTGTCTCGATGTTCAGGAGTAAATCTATTGAAGTTCCGGTGCTGGGCATTGTAGAAAATATGTCATGGTTTACCCCTGAAGAACTACCTGACAATAAATATTATATCTTTGGTAAAGACGGAGGCAAAGATCTTGCCCGCGATATGAATATTCCATTCCTGGGTCAGATCCCGATTGTAATGAGTATTCGCGAAGGTGGTGATCTTGGAATTCCGGTCGCATGGCATGATACAACAGCTACGGGGATTGCATTTAAGGAACTGGCCTTGAATGTTGTTACGCAATTGGATTTGCGAAATGCAAATTTAAAACCCACCGAACGGGTAAGGATAAAAAAATCATAACGACACCATTACTCTTTGTATCTTTAGAAAGTTATCTTTATAGCGGATGAGACAGGCAGGAAAAATTATTTTGTTGCTTTTTTGGTTGGCCGGAAGCATGATCGGATGTTCGACAAAAAAGAACACTGCCTTTTCGCGTGCCTATCATAATACGACATCACATTATAATGTCTATTTTAATGCCAAGGAGAGTCTGAAGTCGGGGCTAAAACGGATAAACCAGGCTATTCCTGATGATTATACCCATACGCTGCCAATTTTTAAGAATACCTTACCTGAAGCTGCAAGTACAGCAAGTTCAGAAATGGATCTCGTAATTACCAAATGTAATAAACTTATATCACTCCATTCGATCACCAAGAGTCCGGTGCGCAAAACCAATGATCTGGAACTGTATAAGAAATTTGCCTCCAAAGGGGAATATAATGCGTGGGTCGACGATAGTTATATCCTGATGGGAATGGCAAGTTATTATAAACACGATTACCACCGTGCAATCGAGAATTTCAATTTTGTTCTCCGGAAATTTTCAGATCAACCTACCAAATATGATGCTTTCCTGGGGACGGCCAGAGCGTTTATTGAAACGGGTGATTACCCTCAGGTGCTTGAAATCTTTAATACCCTTTCGCGTGATGCAGGTTTTCCTAAAAGGCTTATTCAGGATTTTAACCTCGTTCAGGCACAATATTACCTGAAAAACAATGAGCCTGATTTGGCTATTCCTTTTCTGAAAACTGCATTATCCACTTCACTGCCCAGGCAGGATAAACTTCGGCTTAATTATATTCTAGCCCAGTTACTTGCGGTGACCAATCAGCCCCAGGAAGCAGCTGCGCAGTACAAACATATTCTCAGGATGAGGCCACCTTATCAAATGGCCTTTAATGCAAGAATATCCCGAATGGAAATTATTGGTGGTGCCGATAAGGAGATCGAAAATCAATTGACAAAAATGCTTAAAGACGATATCAACTTTGAATATCGCGACCGGATATATTATGCCAAAGCAAATATCGCCTTGAGAGAGGGGCGAAAAAAGGATGGAATTGACGATCTGAAAAATTCGGTCCGGTATAGTGCTGCAAATCCCAAACAACGTGCAATATCGAGTCTTGATTTAGGAAGAATACTTTTTGAAGAGGATAACTACCTTCAGTCAGCTTGTTATTACGATAGCGCAGTTGCGGTAATTGATGCCAACTACCCCGGTTATCCCGAAATTATGATCAGGGCATCGGGGTTGAGGAGATTGGCAGATAATATCACGAACGTCCAAAGGGAAGATAGCCTTCAAAAACTGGCCAAAATGTCTGAGACAGATCGCAATGGCCTGATTAATAAAATAATAGAAAATATACAAAAGGAAGAGGCACGAAAATTAGCTGAAGAAAACGCTGAAAAGTCAAATCAGAATTATTTCAGATCTCAACAATTCAGGCAACAACAGTCTGGCAATTCATCGAATAACCAGAACTTATGGTATTTTTATAATCCGCTTACTGTTGGAATCGGCAAATCAGATTTCCAGCGAATATGGGGTAAGCGTAAACTGGAGGATAACTGGCGACGAAAGAATAAACAGACAACAGTTGAAATAGATCCCGATCAACCTGTTGATACTGTTGATGTATCCACTACTGCTGATACTAAAAAGAAGATCATTGATCCTAAAAAGCCTGAATTTTATCTTCAGGATATTCCTTTAACAGACTCCCTGATTCAGATATCAAACGAGCTGATTAAAACCTCTTTATTTGCGGCAGGGCGGATTTATCGGACCGAATTCAATGATTTTCCTCGTTCGATAGAGATGCTTCTGGAGCTGAACCGCAGGTTCAAGGGGAGTATTTATGAACTTCCCGCCTATTTCGAACTCTATCAGTTATATAAAGAGGGTGGAGATGGTGCAAATTCGGAGGCTTACAAACAGAAGATTATTGGGGAATACCCCGATTCCAAATATGCGAAATATCTCCAAAATCCCAACTATTTTGCTGAAATAGAGGAGCGAAAAGGGGCGATTGAGAAGAAATATGGGGAAACATTGCGATATTTCCAGTCCTATGACTTCCCGAAAGCCGGAGTGGCAGCGACCAATACAATAGCGATGAGCCCTGACAGCACCCTTCTTTCAAAAGTGAAATTTATTGAAGTGGCTGCCCAGGGGGCAAATCAGGATAAAAAGGAATTCATCGTTAATCTGGATAAATATATCCAGTCGTTTCCAAAAAAACCTACCACTGTTATTGCAAACCATATTAAAGAGCTCATAGCTTCCAATACCCTGGACGATTACAAGCAACTTTTAGCTAAAGGATATATCAAAGAGGAGATCGCTAATCAGGAAATAAAAAGCGCGAAGAATTATTCGAATGACGAGTTCGGAGGCAAATATTCGTATGACGAGAATCTGTTTCATTATTATGTGATTGCCTTCTCTAAAGATGCAAAGGTTGATGTTAATCGTTTAATCTATGATATAGCAAATTATAACCTCGATTACTACACATCCACTGATTTTGATATCGAGTCGGTTAGCCTCGATTCCAAAACACAGTTAGTTACGGTTCGTAGTTTTCCCGATAAGGAGGAAGGATTGATCTACTTCAGATCTATTATCCGCAAACGTCCCGTCTTTCAGTCCTTAAAAGGGTTGGAATATGTGAATTTCGTAGCCTCCTCGACCAATTTTCGGACCATAATAGCAGAAAAGGATTACGTATCTTATGTCCCTTACTTTATTAAAAATTACAGCACATATATCAGTTCCAATATACCTGCAGATCAATTGGCAAATCCTATGGAATTACTGGCCAAGGCCAGAAAAGAGGAGGAGGCGACTGCGAAAGGGAAATTTGTAGTGGTTCAGCCTGTTCAGGTTAAGGACACCGTATCACAGGTCAAACAGCCTCAGGCAATCGTTTATAACGGACCTTACTCACAGCTACCAGGGTCAGGTTATTGTTATACCTTAATTTATCTCAAAACTCAGGCCGATGAACCTGGTTTAATCCGTGCCTTTGAAGCATTTAATAAAGTGAATTTCGGATCGCCTGCCATTAAGGTAGCTATCGAATCATTGGATGCTAAAAGAGGAATTCTTACCGTAACCGGATTAGGGCAAAAAACTTCGGCCCAGGCTTATCTGCAAAGATCAGAGTCGGATAAATTGCTCCTTGAAGATTTAAAGGGGATTAACTTCCGGAGCTTAATTATTACTAATGAGAATCTGAATATCTTCAGAACAGAGAAAAATGTACTCCAATACAACGAATTTTTTAACCTGACCAAATAATCATTTCGGCGAGATCATAATAATTAATCAACTATATGAACCGTGTAGTTCTGCCCTCTTTTCTTATAATACGTCCTTTCGTCTCCGCTAAACGACCAACGTGATTTTGTCCTCGTTAAGCGAATTGCCGAATTAACTACCTCTCCAACATCTTCTCAATAGCTCCCTTTTCATTTTGGGTAAGGGTATCCATCGAATTAAGGGCAGCTTTAATTTTAGTCTTAAAATTCCAGCAGGTCATCTGCCGCAGTGCCAAACGGCGGGCAAATTCATAACTCGAAATCTCCTCTTTCCCTTTGCACACATTGTAGGCAATAAAGAAGGCCTTGTGTATCGGAAACCTGCAGTGATGAAAAATCGTTCCTGAAGTTGCAGATTCTTCCGACTTGCATTTTGTGCAACGACGTGAATAAGGCGATTTGCCCGCACATGAATTATCATTCCCACACTTACGACAGGTAAACCCATCTTCCCATTTAATGTTGGCCAGAAATTCCAGACATGTTTCATCGCTTCGGAAAAGCTCATTAATCTTTGATTCTGAAATATCCTTACTGAAAATTAATCCCATAAATTTTTATTTTCATTGCAAATGTATAATTTTTAAAGAAATTAAATTAGGTGATGCTAATGCGATTTATTCATTTTATTTTTATTTTTGCATAATCAATAATATCGCGTGTTAAATGAATCGATCGTGTGACGTATCTCTTGAATCAAAAGGATGGAGAATCAAAGTAAAATCGTGGGAGTTCTGGAAACCGTTTGCGGGGTTTGGTGCCGGAGCAATTGCCGGGGCACTTTACTTCATTTATATCGGATCTGAATCAGGAAGTTCACCCGTGACTCATGATATTGTGTCCAATGGATTATTTGGTGGGATGATTGGTTATTTCTTTGTGAGAAAACCTTGCCGGGCATGTTGTTAAGAGGGGTGTAAATTTCAAGCTAATACAATGGACTATTCGGCTATAAATATCAGATATGGCAAGCTGGCAGGTTCCGATTGCTGTCTTTCGTGCGGCGGAGCTATTAACTATGCCAAACCTGGAGTTGGAGAGGTGTGTGTCGATTTGGGCAGCGGTCGTGGGACCGATGTTCTTCGAATGGCAGACGAGGTAGGAGAGACCGGATTTGTTTATGGAATTGATATTTCAGATGGGATGCTGGAAAAGGCCCGGCAAAATGCACTCCGATTAGAGATTCAGAATGCGAAATTTATCCATTGCGGACTTGAGAAGATTGAACTGACCGATAATACTGCAGATCTGGTAATTTCGAACTGCACAATAAATCATGCTGCCGATAAAGCGTCTGTCTGGAGTGAAGTGTACCGGATCCTGAAAAAAGGGGGCCGTTTTGTTGTCAGTGATATCTATTCAATAGCTCCAATACCCGAAGAGTATCGGACCGATCCTGTGGCAGTCGCCGAATGTTGGGCCGGTGCAGTTACCCGAAGCGAATATCTCGAAACGCTAACCACCCTGGGATTTATCCGAATCGGGATAATTGAAGAATCAAAACCATATTTAAAAGGAAAAGCAGAAGTGGCAAGCCTCACCATTACAGGGATGAAACCCTCAGGAGGATGCTGCAGTTAAGGATAAACCCTCCTCATTCGACCGGAGGGATTATAACAACAACGCGTTAAAATAATTTTTATGAAGAGTCTGATTAAAAAGAAAGAGGAGCCTAAGGTGGCAAAAATTGCCCAGTGTTGTGCAAAAACCTCCAGTACAGTTGTTGGTTGTCACGATTAATTCATGACGATTTAAGGGGAGTGACTGATTATAAATCTGTCACTCCCTTATTTTTATTCCCACTACCATCGGTCGGTGTAGACTGCTTGATGGCACTAATTTAGAAAATCTGTTACTTTTTTCTTTAAATCTAGATAATGAGCATCTGTTCATTATTTGACTAACTTAAAAACATATTATGAAATTAACAATACCCACACGGGGACACCTGGTAGACGCCCATTTTGGCCACTTTGAGGCTTACACAATTTTTACAGTTGATACAAACAACCGAATTGAGGAGATCAAAAATTTTGCCCTCAAGGCTGGAATAAAAAGAATAGGCATTGCTCATTGTATAACCTTTCCCAATGAGGTTAAAGCGGTATAACAATTTCTTTCAGAAGAATTTACAATCTTTAGTGTTGATTGTAAATGCGGCAAGGTGACCAAACACGAAATGTTAGGATGTGAAGGAAAAAGCATAATGTGTAATCCTGCCGGTCAGGTGAAATATCTGGTAGATAACAAAACACAACTCAATATCTCGATGGGTTTGTGGGTTGGGCATGACATGGTTTTTAACCAAAAATCGGATTCCCCTGTCACTACCTCAGTTGTTAAGGACCGCCCCAGCAACCACAATCCTGTCGCAAGTATTAATCAATTAATGTGGTTTAGCCGGCAGTACAGTATGGATTCTAAATAGAATAATATGTCTCATTCGTCAGGAATTAACTGGATAGCCAATAAGTGTATTTCATGCCAGGCCTGTTTGCTGGTTTGCCCTTCTGAAGCCTTACATCTTTTTGAAGGGAAATTAGCGTTTGATGGGAGTAAATGTGACTCCGCTCTTTTTTGTATTCAGATTTGCTTTACTGAAGCCCTCGAAAAGATTGACTTCTTTGGGAGTAGCACAGAGTAGGCCGTTAAATGACTTGCCCTATCGGCTTTTTGTAAAAGTTAATGAGTGTTATTTATGAGATTTAGGTGATACTAATACGATTTATTTATTTTCTTTATATATCTTTGCCATCTCAATAAAATTGAAGAAGTACTATGGAAGAAAATATTAGCACAGAAGAAAAAACGGAAGCTAAAAAACCGTTTTATAAATCGATGAATTTCTGGAAGCCTTTTCTGGGAATTACATTGGGAGCAATTGCAGGATTTTCCTATTATCATTATGTCGGATGCTCTTCGGGTAGTTGTGCGATCACGGGCAATCCATATATGAGCATTGTTTATGGAGGTTTTCTTGGGCTTTTTTTGGTAAAAAGCCCTTGTAGTAACGGCAAATGTTAAATCTTTAATTTATCATAAAATGAGAACGATTATTTTATCATTAACTCTTGGCTTTTCGTTATTTTTGAGTGATTGCATTGCCGGAAAAATAGTCGTTTACAAAGTAGACACCGACAAGGCACAGGCATTAGCGCAGAGTATGGGAATATCCAGTCTTCCAACGTTATTGTTTATCCCGGTCAAAGGGCAACCTCAGGCTTCAATGGGCGCAGTACCCAGGGAAACCCTTGTGAAGGCAATCAATGATATTTTGTTAGTGAAATAGTTGCATGTACTTTTCAAAACACAATATTTTTTCAAAAATCAAGGATTCTCACGATTACTTTATCGTCAATCCACTCACGGGTAATGCTGATATCCTCACTGCTTTTGAGGCTGAAAGAGTATTGGATTACAGGGATCACGGAATCGTTGCTGACAATAGTTTTACCATTGAATTACAGGAGAAAGGTTACCTTACCGATGAAGGGGAGGAGCGGAAACTTTTCAGACGGAAATATCTGGATTTTATCGATGCCCGTGATCAGGATGAGATTCAACTTTTTTTTGTCCCCAATTATAGCTGCAACTTTGCATGTTCTTACTGTTATCAGGATGAATATGCCCCCTCGAAAGGGGAGCTAACATCCGAAATTATCGATTCCTTCTTTGGTTATATTCAAAAGGAATTTGCCGGCAAACGGAAATATATTACGGTTTTTGGGGGTGAACCTCTATTGAATTCTCTGCATCAAAAGGAGCGTATTTTGT
>CANJNY010000063.1 GCA_947475715.1 Prolixibacteraceae bacterium | reverse complement strand
GGGATTTTGATAGAATCCGGAATAATGCACGTCAAATTTGGGAAAAAGAGTTGTCAAGGATCACCATTGAGGGTGCCACCGCCGATCAGAAAGAGACCTTTTATAGTGCAATGTACCACTCCCTGGTTGGGCAATATATTTCGCAGGATGTTGATGGAAAATACTTTGGATCGGATAAACAGGTGCATACGGCCGAAGGTTATGATTTTTACGGTTCGTTCTCATGCTGGGATACTTACCGTTCGCAACACCCGTTGCTAACGCTGACGGCTCCCGACCATGTGACCGATTTCTTAAAGTCTATCGTGGCAAAGACAAGGGATTACGGGTGGCTTCCGGCTCAGCACTTCCTCAATATTTATGGTGAGGCAATGGTTGGCGACCACCTTATCCCGGTAATCGTTGATGCCTGGATGAAAGGTTACCACGATTTCGATGTGAATTTTCTCTACCAGGCAATGCGCAAAAAAGCACTTGAAAAACCCAAACCTCCGATTCCTGCGTATGCGGGTAGATCGGGTCTCGACGAGTATATTAAACTCGGATATGCTCCCTATGATAAGGTGACCGAATCGGTTCCAAACACCCTTGAATTAGCCTACGACGACTGGTGCATTGCCCAACTGGCCAAAGAGCTGGGTCATAACGATGATTATATCCTTTTTATGAAAAGGGCCCATAATTATCAGAATCTCTGGGATCCTCAAACCCATTTTATGCGCCCCAAAAGCGCGGATGGATTATGGCTTGAATCGTTAAACGGGCGAAAACAGGAAATTGTGAGAGCGGGAGATCACTTCTGGTATAAATATTTCGATCCCCTTTTGCTTGGCGAACGCCCTAACCGCCATTATACCGAATCAACGGCATGGCAATATATCTGGGCAGTGCAACATGATGTAAAGGGATTGATTAACCTGTTCGGGGGAAATAAACCATTTACTGCAAAACTGGATACCCTCTTTGAGATGTCTCCAAATATTACCCCACCGAAATATGACGGAGTAGTTGGCACCATCGGGCAATATGTGCAGGGGAACCAGCCGTCACATCACGTGGCATACCTTTATGATTTTGCCGGGCAGCCGTGGAAAACGCAGCAACGGGTGCGGCAGATATGTGATGAATTATACCGGCCCGGCCCGGGAGGTATTTGCGGTGAGGAGGATATGGGATCCCTCTCATCGTGGTATGTTCTGAGCGCAATGGGCTTTTATCCAGTCACTCCGGGAAGCCCAAATTATGCCATTGGGAGCCCGCTGTTTGGAAATGTTACGATCAACCTCGGAAACGGGAAAACCTTTGTTGTCGAGGCCAGGAGTAACTCTCACGAGAATAAATACATTCAGTCTGCTACTTTGAATGGAAAACCGATGAGTAAAACCTGGCTTTCACATCAGGAGATTATATCCGGCGGCATTGTCACCTTCGATATGGGGCCGCTGCCGAATAAAAAATGGGGCATTAATCCGCAGGATGCACCACCCTCGATGAGTAAATAGTGTTAAGCATGTTATATTTAATATCATGAGAAGTCAAATAAAATATCTGATTGCATTGTTTTTTGGGATATTTTGCATTAGTTATTATTGCGATGCCCAACAAACAAAGAAACCAATTGATTATGTTGACCCATTTATCGGAACCGATTTTTACGGGGATGTCTTTCCGGGGGCCACACTCCCTTATGCGCTTATTCATGTAAGTCCCGATACGCATAATAACGGCTGGTCATACCGAAAAGGATACCTCTATACCGACGACAATATTATGGGATTCACCCACACCCACGGTGGTGGTGGCGGCGGTGAAATATTGCTTATGCCAACCGTTCATCAGCAATTGCAGGTGGTTCCGGGCGATAAAGATAAGCCGGACGAGGGTTACCGCTCCCGTTTCAGTCACGATGACGAGACAGCCTCTCCGGGTTATTACCAGGTGAAGCTCACCGATTACGGGGTAAATGTAGAGATTACCGCAACGCAACGGTCCGCCTTTCACCGGTATACCTTCCCAAAGTCAAAATTCTCGAGGATCATTCTAGACCTTGGGCACGATATTAATGGTAAGAATGCCAAAACCAATGCATCACTGAATATTGTTAATGATACTATAATTGAAGGTTGCCGACGGTCGGTGAACAGCGGCGGAACGATCTATTTTGTTGCCCACTTTAGCAAGCCGTTTGGCTATTATGGCACTTTCGATAATAATTATAAATCACCCGAGTCGGATTCGGGAATCTATCCCATGAAAAGTGGTGAAAAGGGGGATAAGATCGGAGCATTCGTGCAGTATGACACTCAAAATAATGAACAGGTGATGGTCAAATTGTCGATCTCCTATGTGAGTCTTGATGGCGCGCGTAAAAACCTTGCGGTTGAGATTCCCCACTGGAACTTTGAGAAAACACATCTGGAGGCCAGGAAGGTGTGGAGTGCAGAATTAAATCGTATCACAGTGGAAGGGGCTACTGATAACGATCACCAAAAATTTTATACCGCCCTTTACCGCTCGCTCGTTTCTCAGTATATTTTCCAGGATGTGGATGGTAAATATATCGGAATGGACGATAAAATTCAAACGGCTAAAGGCTACGATTTTTATCATTCCTTTTTAACCTGGGATACTTACCGTTCGCAACATCCTCTACTGAATATCATTAATCCGGATCATGTGAATGATATGATGAAGTCTATAGAGGCCAAAATCCGTGAATATGGGTGGGTGCCCGGATTACACATGTACAATCGTTTTAGTCAGGGGATGATCGGCGACCATCTGATTCCGATTGTTGTGGATGCATATCTCAAGGGTTATCGTGATTTCGATGCTGAATTTGTCTACCAGGCGATGAAGCGGAAGGCAACGGAGCAGCCAAAGCCACCGGTTCCTTCAGGAGCTGCACGAACCGGGCTAAACGAATACCTAACATTAGGTTATGTGGCCGCTGATAAGGATAAAGAATCGGCCTCATGCACACTCGAATTTGCCTACGATGACTGGTGTCTGGCACAGATGGCCAAAGCGATGGGGAAAACCGATGACTATATTTATTTTATGAAGCGTGGGCAAAACTACACCAATCTTTGGGATCCTGAGACCCGGTTTATGCGCCCCAGGCTGGCTGACGGAAAATTTCTCGATCTGCTCCCTTCGGAAGATCGTTTGCTCGAAACAAAAACAGAGGGAAACCACTCATGGTATGCTTACTTTGATCCTTTGCTGATCGGACGGGCACCTAACCGTCACTTTACCGAGTCGAATGCATGGCCTTATATCTGGAGCGTTCAGCAGGATATTCCGGGACTGATTAAACTGATGGGAGGAGCGGAGAAATTCAATAACCGGTTAGATACTTTCTTCACGATGTCGCCCTGCGAAACAGGCCTTAAATACGTCGGAACAGTCGGAACGATTGGTCAATACGTTCAGGGAAATCAGCCCTCGCATCACATTGCTTATCTCTATGATTATTCAGGACAGCCCTGGAAAACACAATCTTACATCCGGTATATCTGCGAAAAACTTTATAAAACCGGGGCAGGTGGTCTGTGCGGAAATGAGGACATGGGGTCACTCTCCTCGTGGTATCTATTCAGCTCGATGGGTTTTTACCCGGTCACCCCTTGTAGTAACAGTTATGCAATCGGCTCTCCTACATTCGATAAGGTAACCATTCCGCTGGGACAAGGGAAAGTCTTTGAAATTAAAGCCATCCATAATTCCAAAACCAATATCTACATCCAATCGGCCTCGCTCAATGGAAAACCATTAACAGGAACCCGGATTTCGCATCAGGAGCTTATGGCCGGCGGAACCCTTATCTTTGAAATGGGGCCGAACCCGAATAAGAAATGGGGGATAAATCCGGAAAATGTCCTCTCTAATTAGAGGTTGTGATAAAAATATTATAAGAATGTAAGACCGATTTTCTTGCTTCTTTAAGCATCTCACTCCCGATGAACATGTGAGCCCCTTCTTCATATTCATTTCGACTGTCCGATCCAATTTTGCCGTGCTCTTTTTCAATGAGTTCATCAAACGATGTAATTTAGAATGTTTATTTATCAAAATAATCTGTTTCTCAAACAGTTTAGCGGTTTAAAATGGTTTATTTGTATAACCTTATCTGTACTTTATTATGGCTTGCTGAAATTTTTTAAAGCCATTGATATTTAGTACTATAGCCTGATGACCAATGAAGCATTCCATGAAGTTGATCACTAAAATAGCACTTTCTTTTTTTATAGTTTTTTATACTCTTGAAGTAAAGTGTCAATCCGATTTTCGCCCCGGATTTGTAATCACCAATAACAATGACACCCTTCGTGGTCTGGTCGATTATCGTGGCGACCTGCGCAACTCCAAAAAATGTGATTTTATAGCGGGCAAAGACTCTCCAATTCAGGAATTTCTTCCATTTACAATCAGAGGTTACCGATTTAATGAAGGGAAGTTCTATGTTTCAAAAAACATCATCTTGCAAGGAAAGAAAACGGAGGTTTTCCTTGAGTTTTTAGTGGATGGGATAGCCGATTTATATTGTTATAGAGATGGTGGTGAACCCTGTTATTTTATAGAAAAGAGCGACGGACGTATTTATGAATTAACAAACAAAAAGAGAACTGTTCGGATCGATGGGATAGAATATGTGGGCGAGAATAAAAAATACATAGGACTCTTAACCTTTGCATTTGCCGACTGCCAACAGGTAACGCCGTTAATCAGCAAAGCCAAATTGAACGATAAGTCGTTGATTGAGATCACAAAAAAGTATCATGATTATGTATGTAACGGAGAAAAATGTGTGATTTATGAAAAACAATTACCCGCCATCAGCATCAGGATTGCCCCTTTTATTTCAATGAATCAGTCCCTCCTTAAGATAGGGAATAATCCGCTTTATGAGCAGGTAAAATTTAAAAGTTCAAGTTATCCCTCCATCGGATTGTTAGTAAATACATCACTTCCCAATGCCAGTGAGAAGTTGTCGTTTCAGCTTTCAGGTGAATTTGGACGGAGTTATTTCTATGGTACAGGTAATTACAATGCAAAATTTGAAGAGGTACAACTCCATGTCTCAATGCTCACGTTAAAGGGTGGATTGAAATACACCTATCCGGTAGGAAAGCTCAGGCCCACACTGGTGCTTGGAGGTAATTTCCTTAAACTTATCAATAAAATAGGTCGAAGAGTGGAGGAGGAGTTATATTCTTCGACGATCTATAGTTCGGAATCGAAAGATGTTCCAGTGGCCGGATATCTGGTTGGTTATCATGCCGAAATTGGATTCGATTACAGGTTTTCACCATCCCTTGTTACCTTCTTCAATCTCGGTTATATGAGTTCCATTAATTCAAAAGGGGCGTGGGGTGCACAATCCCTGATTGACAACGACTCCTCCTCCTCCCTTAAAACATTTCAACTCAATGTCGGCATCTATTTCTAATTGGCTTGTTACAACGAATAAAAGGGCTAACGTCTTTTATTTCATACTCCTTTTTAGCGCTCTGGGTTTGGTAACTTGTCGTAAAGATGAGATCGCCACAAAGGAATATCCCCGGTTAAATACCCTTGAGGTTTCCGATATCACCCCATCGGGTGCCATATTTAAAGCTCAGATTATATCAGGGCAGATTTCTGATATTCAGGAGTATGGATTTGTTTGGGATTCAATAGGATCTCCGGATATCGCGTGGAGTGACAAACTGGTCATGACCGCCGCTTTAAGTGCCGGTCAGTTCAGTGGTCATGCTCATGCAGCCTTACGAAAGGACGGGATTTACTATATGAGGGCTTACCTTAAAACGAGCAAATATTTAGTTTATGGCAAGATGGTTTCCTTTCAGAGCCTTGGCAGTGAGGCTCCGGTAATACATGATTTCTTACCCAAATCGGGAACCTGGAATGATACAATTAAGATAACGGGTAAAAATTTCAGGTACAAGCTCAACGGAATGGTTGTTAAACTTGGGAATATACCGGTTCCGATTATTTTGGGCACGGATGCCACCATCAGCGTGGTGATTCCTCCGAAGAAGAATTCCCAAAGTGCTACCCTTTCGGTTGAAATTGGAGGAAATGTGGCTCAAAGTGCTTCGCTGTTTACCTTTCTTAACCCTCAGATTTCTGAAATTTCCCCTTTACTGGCTACTTTTGGAGATACAATTTCGATAAAAGGTCTTAATCTTCTTAAGGATACTGTTGGAAATAAGGTGTGGTTTAATGGGGTTCGCGCACCACTGATTTATATCTCAAAAACGTTATTAAAGGTTCGTGTTCCTGATGGACTAAAGCAGAATCTGGCAGCAATCAGAATATCAGGGCCAATCGAGGATGTCGAATTTGGTTCCGCATTTCAATTAAAGCAGATGGTTTTGAAAAGTTTTGAACCCGACACCGCCTTTCATCCCAAAGAGATCATTACGATCAGGGGTGAGAATTTCAATCCTAATTCCCTAAATGATTCTGTGATATTCAATGGATTTAAGGCTACAGTGGTCGAAGCTGCATCGGGCTATTTAAAGGTTAAGCTACCTGATGAAATAATTCCGGAAATATCGATTTCTACATTTACCAATGCCGGTATTGCCGTAAAGGTCGGGGAGCAAAGTGGCACTTTCAATAATAACCTGGAGGTTAGCTGGAAAAGCAGATGGACCCGGAAAAAGAACTTTCCGGGTGATGCCCGTTATTGGAGTGCCGGATTTTCAATTGGCAACAAGGGATATTTTGGTCTGGGAATTAATTGTGATTTGAATTTCAACCTTAGTCAAACGTTCCAGGATCTGTGGGAATACGATCCACTATCTGATACCTGGACCAGGAAGTCCGATTTTCCTGGTGTGCCAAGAGTCCATGAGTCTGTTTTTGTCGTCAATAATGAGGCGTATATTGGATTGGGATCCAATCCTCTGGCCGACCATTACCCCTTCTCCTTCCTGAATGACTTTTATAAGTATAATCCAATTTCAGATCAATGGACCCGAATCGCAGATTTCCGGGGTATACCCAGATATTCTGCAGCATCATTTGTAAGTGAGGGATTAGCCTACGTGGGTACGGGAAGAATAGACAGTGATAACACCGAACCGTGGGAATTCTCTATCATGAACAAAGAGTTCTGGAATTATAATCCTCAAAATGATGCATGGAATGCGGTTCAGAATTTCCCCTATAAAACACAAACAGCCATGGGGATTACAATCGGAAATTCGGGGTATGTTTTTGACGAAGCAAACCTGAATAAGTATATGGATAACTCTTGGCAGTCACTGGTTTCGTTGCCGGTCGCTTATGAAAGTGATCATTCCTTTACCATTGGAAGTAAAGGATATATCTGGTCTTCGAGCCTGCTGATTTTTGATGAAACTACCAGGCAAACCACAAAAATAGCCGTTCCTTATGAGGTTTACACTACCCAAACCACCGTTTTTGCAGTCAATAATAAAGCTTATGTTGTTTGCGGCCAACATATTTATCCTACTCAAATTGTATGGGAATTTGACCCTTCCAAGCCGTAATTAATTTTTTTCATGGGGGATATTTGGCTTAAAAGCACCTTAAATTTGTAAGTGCTGTTAACTTAAAAATATCAATCATGAAAAAGAGATTTTTTTTTCTTCCCATTGTTCTGATATTTCTGGTTTTGGGCGGATGTATTAAGAACAATGAGTTCCTTCAACCGAAGGAGGATGCTTCACTGCTGAAGAGCGCAAATCTTAAACCGGTATACGACATGGTACCCAATGAAGTGCTCGTTAAGTTTAAGGAGGGGGTTGATGAAAATAACAAAACGCGAGTACTTGGAAAATTTAAGGGGAAACACCGTGATCGGATCCTTACCGATGAGATGACCCGGCGAGGTGAAAAACAGGGAATTGCTGTAGTCTCAATGCCCGGTTCTGTTGATGAGGCAATTGCAGCTATGAGAGGTCTTCCTGAAGTAGAATATGCTGAACCCAATTACATCTACACGCACCAGGTTAATTCGAACGATACCTATTATACCAACGGGAAATTGTGGGGGATGTATGGTGATGTATCATCGCTATTTACAAATACTTATGGGAGTCATGCTGCAGAGGCCTGGGCATCAGGGCATACCGGATCTGCATTGGTTTACATTGGCTTAATTGACGAGGGGTATATGTATACGCACGAAGATCTTGCTGCCAATGTGGGAAAGAATCCCGGTGAGATTGCCGGAAACCGTCGCGATGATGATGGGAATGGCTATGTGGATGATGTGTATGGCTGGGATTTTGATGGTAAAAACAGTTCTGTTTTTGACGGAGTTCAGGACGACCATGGAACCCATGTTGCAGGAACGATTGGTGGTGTCGGCGGAAATGGAAAAGGGGTGGCCGGTGTATGCTGGAATGTAAGGATGATTGATGCCAAATTTCTGGGCACCCGCGGTGGAACACTGGCCAATGCAATCAAAGCAGTTGATTATTTCACCAATCTGAAAACCAGGGCAAGTAATGCTGTAAACATCGTTGCAACCAATAACTCCTGGGGAGGTGGTGGTTTCTCGCAAGGATTACAGGATGCGATCGAACGGGCCAATGCCGCTAATATCCTCTTTATTGCAGCAGCCGGAAACGACGGAAGTAATACAGAAGCCGCAACCAGCTATCCTTCAGGTTATCCCAATGATAACGTTATTGCGGTGGCCTCAATTAACTCCTCCGGAGGATTATCTAGCTGGTCAAATTATGCGGCTACTAAAGTTGATTTAGGCGCTCCCGGCGAAGGGGTCTATTCCTCTGTACCTGTTACCTCAAAACGGACCGTTGTTTCAGGATACGCCAGTTATAGCGGGACCTCCATGGCTACTCCGCATGTAACTGGTACTGCAGCACTTTATGCTTCAACTCATCCAGGAGCAACAGCTGCAGAGATCAAAGCAGCTATCCTTAATTCAACTATCCCAACCACTTCCTTGTCGGGAAAATGTGTGACGGGTGGCAGATTAAACGTCAGCGGATTTTAAAAAACTCATAATTATACTTCGCTATCTATCAAAGGAAAAGCCTCCGGATGGAGGCTTTTCCGGCTCTATGACGATCCGTATGGGTAAGGAAGATTAATCGGGTGATGATTTGCTGCTTGCGGCCAGCTCGAATGCCTATGGCCGATTGACTACTATTCTTAACCTTATTCTGAAAGTGGTCACTTCCTTCAATTGGAAATCCGCCAGTTGCCGGAAGTGTTGTGATCAAAATTTATATTACCCATACCAAACGTCATAGAACCAGATATTTACTGATTGGATTTTTCTTATTTTACGATTGGGGTTAAAACCAGATTCTTATAGAACACTTTTCCATGATCGCCCTGAAGGTAGATAGGTCCTGCGGCAAAGACATCCGATTTCATGGCACCACCTGTAGGGCCGTAGATTGGTTGATTGTCAATGATTTTAACGCCATTGAGAATAACCGTTGCATGGCGGTCACAAAGGGTGATATCCATAGTCTGCCATTCTCCAGCAGGTTTTTCGGCAGATGAGGTCGGTGTAATACGGCTATAAACACCCCCCATATTATGAGGATCGAGTGCTTTTTGGTACGAATCGACAACCTGAACTTCATACATTCCACGTAAATAAACACCACTATTGCTTCCGGCAGGAACATTAACTTCGAGTTTCAGATTAAAATCTTCAAACTCCTGATCTGTTCTAAGGTTACCATAGCTTACATGAGGTGCACCTTCAACCTGAACAGGATCATTGCTCAACACTCCGTTGGCAGCAGAAAACCCGTTTTTATCTTTTTCATGGATCAATCTCCAGCCTGTTAGATCTTTTCCGTTAAACATATTGATCGGAGTTCCAAATTTTAGTTTGGTCAAATCTGGTGCTGGTGGTGGTGCGGGTAATTTTGTTCCTGAAAAAAAAGTGGAATCAACTCCCTTGCCATCCTTTTTCGGATGAAGCAGATATCCTTCAATTTTATCACCCTTTTTCTGAACTTCCAGCCAGTTGGTTAATACTTGTGTCCGAACAGGAGTATTATTTATATCCTTTGTTCTGACAACATTGTCTGTGCGGGTCACAATCAGATATTTATCTGTCATGTAGATACTCGCTACAGGGACGACACTTCCACCGCCCCAAAGCAGTTCGCCATCCAGATAATCTTTTTCCTGACGCACTTCAAGCCATCCTACTGAACCGCCCTTGATATCAATCGTCCATTGGCCCAGAAATTCAGCGATGTCCATCTTTTGAACAGCTTTAGGTTTCTCGTTGCACGAATTGATTGAAAAAATAAGCAAAACAATTCCTAAACAGGTAAAAATAGTTTTCATTTAATTGATTTTTAGGTGATTATTTTCATGAGATTGTACAGTATACCAATCTTATGCAGAATTAATTTGATCTTTCAATAATAACATAATTTACGTAAAAATCAAAGAGTTTCAATCGGAATCTTTAGAATCTAAACTTTTTGCCCGTAGTTATTGTAATTGTATTGACAGGGTACTTAACTTTGCCGGAAATTTAAATTGATGTTTATGAATAATGTGCCAAATAACGATATAATTGATTTTAATGAACTTGGAAATGCGAAGTTCATTCAGGAGGATTATCATGGAGCAATTGCCGATTATACCAAAGCCATCACCATCCACCCTGATCAGGCGGAGCCACTTTATAACAGGGGAAATGCAAAATATAATCTCGAAGATTATCAAGGAGCTATTGCTGATTATTCTCTGGCGATCGGTATTGACCCCGATTACCGGTTAATTTATAACAACCGGGGCAATGCCAAGAATGCACTTCAGGATTACCGGGGTGCAATTGCCGATTATTCGGCCGCGATTGCCAGTGATCCGGAAGATGCTACTTCATTGTATAACAGAGGATATGCCCGCAATACGATTGAGGATTTCCGGGGAGCTGTGGAGGATTATACCGCGGCCATTGCCATTGATCCTTTGCATGTTGAAGCTTATTATAACCGGGGTGTCAGTAATTACCTGCTAAAAAACTTTAAGGGTGCAGTGACTGATTATTCCAAAGCTATTTCGCTGGAGCCTTATGATGCAATGGCTTACTGTAGTCGTGGACTGGCTAAAAAAGGGATGAATGATTTTAGTGGAGCTATTGCCGATCTTACCATGGCAATCAGGCTAAATCCCGATGATCCAACCGCCTTTTATAATCGTGCATATGCGAAGAATGCACTTCACGATTACCCGGGTGCTATTTCTGACTATTCCCAGGTACTAAATCTGAATCCAAAGTATACCCATATTTTTAATCTAAGAGCAAATGCAAAATGCAATCTCGGCGATTTTAATGGTGCAGTGGCTGATTATTCACTTGCAATCTCGGTTGATCCCACAGATTCGTTTTCATGGTTCAGCCGGGGTTTTGCCAAAAATGCACTCGAGGACTTTCGGGGAGCTATTGCCGATTACACGAAAGTAATTGAAATAGATCCTTCCTACCCTCAGATTTATGACCATCGCGGAAGTGCAAAATGCAATCTTAAGCTCTACGGTGGTGCAGTTGCCGACTATTCGAGTGCCATTGAGTTAAACCCCGAAGAGGCAGAGCCATATTACTACCGTGGCCTGGCAAGACTCGATCTGGGTCAGCAACACGAAGCTGCGCTCGATTTTGAAAAAGCTGCCGCTATGGGATCTGTATTGGCAGCGGAAGCAATAACGAAATACTGCTGATGAATTTATTCGGTATATAGTTTTTGCCCCTGGTTTTTCAATCTTAAATTATTTCAAAATAGAAATAGCTCCAGGCTACTATTGAAAAAACCTTATTTATATTTTCCAACCTTAGTAGCGGTGTTTTGCATCCTAAAACCAACCTTATTTCCTATATTTGTAAATGGTCTTACAATAAAAATTCCGGAATATGTCAGAAAAAATACTTGGTGTTGGCTCACGGGTTAAACATCCCCAGATGGGTAAAGGGGTGATCGTTCAGATCCGTTCGGATGCATACGAAATTGGATTTATTGATTTTGGTGTAAAGCAGATCATGCGCGATTATCAGGGGCTGGAAATTATTGAAGAGGTGGAGACCCCTTCCGATCTGGCAACTTATGAAAAGATCGAAAAGAGTCTGACCCGCGTCCTTCGCCGTTTCAGCGATATTCAGGAAACCGTTCCCCTCGGTCAGAAATGGACAGGCGGTCGAATGGTACTCTATCCCGGAGATAAATCATTAAAAGAGAAGGAGATACCAATCGAAACCTTTTTCCACAAAGTTGTGATGGTTCGCGACAGGGTGCGCGTGATGGAGCAGCGGATCAATGCCAGTAATCTTAGCGACGAGGAAAAGGTTGATTTAGAGCAATATATTACGCGGATTTACGGCAGTTTGACAACCTTTAATGTGCTGTTTAAGAATAAGGAAGAGCAATTTATAGGGGAACGAGGGAAGGAATAATTGGTTTTTGAAATTAGACAATTCATAGAGAAGGATATCGCTAATGCAAGTTGTAAATCGAATTGCCCACTTATCTATGAAATTCAGAACCTTCCTTTTATTTTTTATTCTAAGCAGCTTTGGTTATGCCGGGATCAAGCCTGCCAAACAACCTGTTGACTATGTCGATTTGTTTACCGGAACTTCCAATTCCCGGTGGATGCTGGGTCCTTATGCCTCGGTACCCTATGGGATGGTTGAGTTAGGTCCTGATAACCAGGCTTCAGGATGGATGGGAGGATACGAATATTCGCTGATGAATGTCTCCGGATTCAGCCATATCCATGCCTGGACGATGTCCGGGTTACGTATAATGCCGGCCATGCAGGATTTCACAAAGGATGACGGAGCTCCCGATCTTCCCTACAAAGGGGGCAGCGCAGGTTACCATTCGCGCATCGACAAGTCAACCGAGAAAGGCTCACCGGGTTACTATTCCTGCTTTCTTTATGATGCAAACTGCAAGGCGGAGATGACGGCAACCACACGATGCGGGTTTCATAAGTATACTTTCAACAAGGCTGGTGAAGCACGAATAATTCTTGATCTGCTTTTTCCTGCCGAGGATCAGGCTCAGATATTGGATGCCAAAATCATTAAAGTAAGCAGCACATTAGTTGAGGGTTATGCAAATACAATCGTTCCCTCAACCAAAAATATGGAATACAAACTCTATTTCTCGATTCAATTCAGTAAACCATTTAAAAATATGGGGGGATGGGTTAATGATTCGATCATTGACAATACCTCTTTAATCCGTGGAGCCGGCGATGTGGCTGCTTTTATCAACTATTCCACCACCGTTGGAGAACCTTTGATGTTAAAGGTGGGAATTTCCCTCGTGGACCTGGAAGGGGCGCGCAATAACCTGAAAACGGAACTCGGTGATTTTGAATGGAACTTCGAAGAGGTTGCCACATCTGCCCGCGATAAATGGAATGCCCTGCTCTCCAAAATAAAAGTTGAGGGTCGGGAGAGTGATATGAAGAAGTTTTATACAAACCTTTACAGAAGCTTTGCCAAACAAACCTGGAATGACGTGGATGGCCGTTATTGCGATCCGTTCGAGGATATTCAGCAGTTGCCCAAGGGTCAGGATATCTATGGCGGTGATGCTTTCTGGAATACGTACTGGAATTTCAATACAATTCTGTCGCTGATTGCTCCCAATATAATGAACAACTGGGTAACCACCCAACTTGAACTTTTTAAGAATACCGGCTGGACCAATAACGGCCCCACCGGAGTTGAACACACACGTGTGATGGGAGTTACTCACGAGATGGCACTGATGGTTGCTGCCTACCAAAAAGGGATCCGCAATTACAATGTAGATCAGCTTTGGGCTGCAGTTAAGCATAATGGAACGGAGCAGGGTAAAAAACTTGATAAAACTGGCAACGTGGGAATGGAATGGCTCGATAGCTACAATAAGCTGGGTTATGTTCCTTATGATATTTCGAAGCGCTCCTCACGAACACTGGATTATTCCTATACCGATTTTTGTACAGCCCAATTGGCCAGGCAGTTGGGTAAATGGGATGATTATCTGTTTTTTCTGAAACGCTCGAATAACTGGAAGAACCAGTTTAATCCGGATGTGAAATGGCAGATGCCACGCGATTCGAAGGGGAACTGGAAAACAGATAACAATATCTTTTCGGGTGAGTTTTGGAGCGAGGGGAATGCCTGGCAATATAGCTTTTATGTGCCTCACGATATTCCGGGGGTGGTGCAGCTGATGGGGAAGGACTTGTTTAATCAGCGGCTGGAGGATGGTTTCCAAAAATCTGAGAAGTATCTATTTGCCGCCCATGCGCTCGACCGGATGCAGTCGAAAATTTACGAGTATTATATCAATCAGGGCAATGAGGTTAATCTTCAGGCATCCTATCTCTTTAACTATTCGGGCAAACCGTGGCTTACCCAGAAATATACCCGGGCAATCCTGAACTCCTATTATGGCGATACCCCTTATCATGGATGGGAAGGGGATGAGGATGAAGGTCAGATGGGAGGATGGTTTGTAATCACCGCAATGGGTCTGTTTGAGATGAATGGTGGGGTCACCGACAGTTCAAAGGTGGACCTTACGGCACCACTGTTCCGTAAAATAACCATTGCACTCGACCCTAAATACTACAAAGGAAAAACATTCGTGATCACTACCGAGAACAATACCGCTGAAAATATCTACATTCAGCGGGCTACCCTCAATGGGAAGCCCTTGCACAAATCGTGGATCTACTTTACCGATCTTGTGCATGGCGGAACGTTGAATTATGTATTGGGGAGTCAGCCAAATTCAAAATGGGGAGAGCGGTAATCAGGTATTGGATATTGTATATATTTAAGGTGCATTCTTAGAATAAAATGTAAATTACGAAATGAAAAAGACTTCTTTGGTTTTGGTGCTGGTTTTTATGGTAGGATCGCTTTCGGCCCAGCTTCGGGATGGCACATTGATGCGCAGTGAGGCGAGGCAGGAGTTTGATGCTTCAAAGGCAAAAGGGGACTTTTACGTTTCCACAAAAGGTAACGATAACTGGTCAGGAACACTTGCTGAACCCAATGCCACCGGAACGGATGGCCCTTTTTTAACCATAAAAAGAGCGCAACAGGGGGTTCTCGACCTTAAGGCTCAGGTATATCAGCCTAAGAAAATATCGAATATTTCGCGATATCTGGGAAGTAACCATCCGCTTGGCAAAGGGAAGGATATTGTTGTTTTTATACGTGAGGGGCTTTACACCTTAACAACGCCGCTAATCTTTGCACCAAAGGACGGAGGTGAACGTATCGAAACAAACCTTCCCACTGGTGCTTTTGAGTTTCATCACCTGCGGGATCATTATGTCACTTACGCTGCTTATCCGGGCGAAAAGCCGGTTGTCTCGGGTGGAATAGAGGTGACAAACTGGAAAAAATCAGGTGATTCATGGGTTGCACCTTTTATGCAGGAAAAGGCAACACTACTGCTTGCCAACGGAGAGAAGCAAACACCGGCACGGACTCCTGACACCGGTTATTTTACAGTTGAAAAACTCACAAATAATTCGGAGCTTAACTACCGAAAAGGGGATATCGAAAACTGGAAGGAGATGGCATATAACCGCATCATTTTACTCATGCGATGGAATATTGCTGAAAATTCAATTGCCAGAGTGGATGAGAAAAAACAAATTGCTTATCTGGCCCATCCGGAACCCCGCCTCCTTCTGGTGCCGCCACGTTATTACGTCGAGAATGTTAAAGATGGCATGAACAGACCTGGCGAATGGTATTTTGATGAGGAAAAAAAAGAGATCAGCTACATTCCTATGAAAGGGGTTAACAATCCGAATGAAGCCAGGATGTGTGTGCCGCGATATAACCAGCTGGTAAAAGTAACCGGCGAAGAGGGAAGACCTGTACGGAATCTCCGTTTTTATGGTTTAACTTTCGATGGAGTTACCACCGGAGGTACCGTCATTTCATACGACTATGCCCACTCCTGCGAACTTGAATATTCCGAGCTGAGTAATAGTGAAAGCACCGCAGTAAAGCTGGGCTTTGGCTGTTCAAACACACGCATTGCAAATAACCTGTTCCGTCAGCTCAAAAAGGGCGCCGTTCAGGCGAGAGGTCCCAAAGAAATTGGGAATATCAGGCAGCAGGTTAAGCAAACAATGATTTACAGGAATAAATTTTTGGAGTGTGGTGGGGATGTAGTACAGTTTCTCTACACCAATTTTACCACTATTTCGCACAACTATTTTTATAAAAGCTACTGGCCCAACTGCATCTCATGCCAGTGGGGGAACATGGAGCAGGAGGCAGATGGCAGTTACCTTGTTGAGTATAACCATTTCGACGATATGCAAAATGATGCCGACGATACAGGGGTTATTAAACTCGCAGGGTTAACGCTGAACTCTTTTGTGAGGAATAATCTGTTTCATCGGGTTCACAGGGGTTTTACCAATGAGAATGTTCCAATTTGGTTCGACTGTCTGGCCAAAGACTGGGTGGTGGAGAAAAATATTTATTACGATATTGAGCAACGAACCATGAAACTTAACGGGGCATACCTAACCGATAACCTGTACCGGAATAATGAGCTTATTGAGACACCTCAAAATGCACCGGAGGAAATAATCGAGGGAGAACCTGTTTTTGCTGCATCAAATCTGCAAATTGTTAGTAGTGCTTTATCTGGTTCCGGTTCGTTACCTTCGGGTTCAATGATTAAAGTATCGGCAGATATCTTTAACTCCGGATCCACCGGTTTTTCCACTGTATATTTATACATTAACGGTAAAGTGTTTATAACCAAAGAGTTTCCTGTTGTAAAAGATAACAGCCGAAGGGTAGAGTTTGAGTTTCGTTTGCTAAACAGTGGAAGGCAGGAAATAGCGATCGGTGAAACGGCTACACAACCCGTAATTGTAGTGGGTGAGAAGCCTTCAATCGTGTTTGATAATATTCGCGCCTCGGAGGAAAAGGTGCTTTCTGGCGAGCTTATTATCGTCAGCGCCACAGCCCGGAATGTGCAACCGAAAAACTATATGTCCAATATTCATCTGTTTGGAAATGGGAGGGAATTAAAGAGCCAGCTGTTAACTTTGCAGCCAATGGAGGAGAAGGAAGTTCGGTTTGAGATTTCACCGGAGGTGGGTTTGTATCCGGTTCGTATTGAGAACAGTTCAGAAATTAGCATTTCAGTATCTGATTTCAGGGATCTCGATTTGACAAAGGAAAAGCTTCTGACTTATATTTCAGCAAAGGCAAAACCTGCAAATGTTGAGTTCGACCAGCAAAATGGAAGCTATAAAATAACAGCATCGGGCAGCGATTTCTTCCATGCCGAAGATGCTTATGCTGCGCTGTATCTTCGTCAGCTTAAAGGTGACTTTGTTGCAACGGTTAAGGTTGCTTCATTTGGCGAAAAAACGGAGGCATGGTTCCGTGCGGGTCTTTTTGCCCGAAACGATATCACCCAAAGTTTTGATGTAGTTAAGGGTAGCCTGGGCGCTGTATTGATGTTTACTACGCCAAATCGTGCAGGTATCGAATACGATGAATTTGGCGATGGAAGTATGCATAAGGCTGCAAGTGAGAATTTGCCGGAAAATACCAATCTGCCGGTTTGGCTCAAACTCGAACGGCATGGAAATACGTACACCGGTTATGTTAGCGTCGACGGCAAAAACTGGATTATTCAACGGAAGTCAACACCGCTTCCGGGTTTAACCGATACCGTTGATCTTGGACTTGCGGCAGGTTCTTCCAATGGAAAGCCATACACCGTAACTTTCTCCGATTGGAGTGTGAAGTTGCAGGAAAATCGGAAATAAGCCTTCTTAAAAAAATAAACTAATGTCCTTTTAAAATGATGAACCATTAAGATATCGCAACTACGTTGCTTTAGACATTTGCATCCGACAGTTGACGGACTACAAAGATATAGCAACTACGTTGCAATAAAAAGGCCGCGGAGCTGCCCGAATCTTTGTAGAATTATCAATAACGTAAGAATCAAGCCACGTCGTGGCGAAATCTTTTTATAACGCTTATTATTTGATAGTTATAAAATATTTCTAATTTTAACAGTACACCAATAATTATAAATCGAAATAATAAAATGCAGTATGAGATACTTTAACATTTTAAAAATGAACCGATTTTCACTATTTATCTTTACGATTGGATTAGCACTTTCGGTTAATGCCCAGACCGGAAGCATGAATGAACCAATCCGGTTTATAGGCGGTGTTACAATCGATCCAAATGTTCATGAAGGGCGGCTTCGGTATGCAATCGGTACAGAGAGTCGTCAGACAATGAGGGCAAACCGCACCCATCCTGAAATGGCTGATGATCATGGATGGACATACAACCATGCAGCAAACCTTTGTTACTGGAATAACCGTTTTTATCAGCAGTATCTCAGTAATGCAGTTGATGAACATATCGCTCCGGGACAAACGCTGCTTACAACATCCACCGACGGTCGTAGCTGGGCAAAACCGGAAGTTGTTTTTCCTCCCTATAATCCACCCGCAGGAGTAAAAATTCCTGAAGGATACACCGGATACATGATGCACCAGCGGATGGGATTTTATGTCGCTCCGGATGGACGGTTGCTGGTGCTGGCATTCTACGGACACACCGAGGATCCGTTCGAAAAAGGGGGGATCGGCCGGGTCGTCAGGGAAGCGTATAAAGATGGTACTTTCGGACCGATCTACTTTATCCGATATACAACCCATGCCGAGTGGAATGAAACCAATACGAGCTATCCTTTTTATACCAAATCGGGTGACAAGGAATTTGTGGATGCCTGTAAATCGTTACTGGCCGATAAGCTGAAAACTATGCAGTGGTGGGATGAGGACCATGGGCTGGACGGTTTTTATTCAATTTCGGAAGCGGGTGAAGCGTTTAATTATTATCACCGGAAAGACGGTAAAGTGGTCGGTCTGTGGAAACGTTCCCTTTGCGCCTTATCGGATGACGGGGTTCACTTCAGCAAACCGGTAAAATCACCCACATTGGAGATGCCCGGAGGTAAAATGTGGGGACAGGCAACCAAAGATGGCCGGTTCGCCTTGTGTTACAATCCGATTGAGCTGGATGAATACCGCTATCCATTAATTGTTACGACGAGTGATGACGGGATAATTTATGACAACATGCTTTTGGTGATGGGGGAGGTGCCACCCCGACGTTATATGGGAAGATGGAAGGATTTTGGCCCCTGTTACATGCGTGGAATTATCGAGGGGAATGGCAACCCTCCCGGCAATGATATGTGGCTGGCCTACAGTATGAACAAAGAGGATATGTGGATTAGCCGGATACAGGTGCCCATTCGTTACAGCGTCAAAGGAGCGGTGAATGATAATTTCAACACCTTGAAAACTGGGGGGTCCGTGACTGACTGGAATATTTATGCACCGAAGTGGGCTCCTGTCGGGGTAGCCGGTTTCCCTTCATCGGCAAATAAAAGTTTGTTATTGGAGGATCAGGATCCATATGATTATGCACGGGCAATCCGGGTGTTTGAAGAGACAAAAAAGTGTGAAATAACAGTCAAAGTACAACCTAAACAAATCAAAGATGGTATGTTGGATATTGATGTTACCGACAGGTATGGCAACCGTCCGGTGCGGATTAGTTTTAATTCGGATGGTAATATTCAGGCTGTTGATGGAGATAAAGTGGTTATCTTACAGGGATATAAACCGGATCATTGGTATAATCTTAAGATTTCGGTCGATGCACAACTCTTTGGGAGTTATTCGGTTTCAATCGACGGGAAGCAGTTATTACAAAAAGCGAAGCTGGCAGAAGCGGTGAAATCGGTTGAGCGGATCTCATTCAGAACCGGAGCCTATCGTGATCTTCCGAACCGCACCACGCCAAATCAGGAGGATGCGCCACCATTGACTGGAGCGGATGAGCCGGTTTTTAATGCGGGATTTTATATTGATGATTTCAGGGCAATTTCAAGATAATGGAAGATGGATGCCGACAACAAATTTAGATTTTCAGGAGTTCTCCGGCCCGGTATCTCGTCAATGGTTTTGTTATGTGCTGTAGCCATGGCGTATGGTTGGGGATGGCGTGGTAATTATGGTCACGAGGCAGGGGCCATGCTGCCTGGTTGTTTAATGGCCATGGCTGCCGTATTTGGATCGGGAAGGGAGGATTGGTACCGGCGAAGCCTCATTATCGGTTTATTTGGTGCAATTGGATGGTCCTTTGGTGGGTCGATGAGTTACATGGAACATAATTATTACATAACTTCTGATTCCTTGCCTGATGTTGCTTACGGTTATTTTTGTTTTGGCCTGATCGCTTTTCTTTGGACAGGGGTAGGTGCAGCTATTCTTGCGCTTGCTTTTACCCGGAGAATCTCAGAACTTCAAAATTACACCCATGTTGCCCTGGTAATTACTGTTTTCTGGTTTCTTGAGTATTTGTATTTCTCTCTCTTTCCCGATCAAAATAAAGCTTTTCAGCAGTTTGGTGCTGAAAACTTTCACGACAGTGAATGGTTTGCGGCTCTCACAACGCTTTTGATTTCCTCCGGTTACTGGCTGTTTCGTGCTGACTCAAGGAAAGAAACTTCCCTTTATGTGAAATGTGCTGTTGGCTGGTGGATTGGATATCTTGCTTTAACCAAATTTGGTGGATTAGAGCTTGCACCCCCAAACCGAAGTGAAAGTTGGGGTGGCAATCTGGGAATTCTTGTTGTATTGTTAATGCACCATTATCAGCAAAAAAATCGGGCTGCTTTGATGTTTACCAATTATGCCATGCTGGTAGGTCCTATTGCGTATATTACCGCCGTTTTTATTCATTTGCCTGTACGGATTGGCTGGCAGGGCATTCCTTCTGTGTTCGCATGGAAATTGGCCGAAGAAGGTTTTGGTCTCTTAATGGGGGCGGGTATTGCTCTTGGATTTGCCGGACTCATTCGGGGAGGCCTTGCATCTATTCCTGATGACGGGAATAAAAAGCAACTTGATCTGTTTTCCGTGATCATGCTTGTTATTGTCATGATGTGGTTGAACTTACAAAAAAATGTAATCGATTGGGGTAACCGATACCACATTCTTCCGGAAGGTCCCAACTACGGACTATTTGCCTGGCAATGGTTTCTCGTTACGGCCCTGTTCTGCACAGGGGTCGTGATTTATTGTATCTGCTTGTATCAGAAGGGTAAGCTGATACTGGTTCCGAAAACTGCTTTCGAAAAAGGGATAGTGATATTTTTGATTCTGATCACCATTAGCCTTACAGGGGTTGCAGGGCACCGAATAAATGACTGGAAACCAGGGAATAATGTAGTAGAGTATGTGAGCTACTTCATTCTTGCGTTTCTGATGATCTTTATATTAATAGCGACACAAGGGAATAACAATCTGGTCGAAAATGCACCAAAATCCCAACGGTTGCCTGAAGATAAAAGATGGAATGTGGGCTGGAAATTCCGGAGATTATGGATTGTTGTACCTCTTCTGATTATCGTTGTAACCTTACTTACACTGGCAATTGATGATGGTTCTTATCCGATGAAGAGAAAACGATTCGGTCCTGATGCCTATTGGAAACAGGTACAAAAAAAGGCTGAGGAAATCAAAAGGTAGGGAGCTTAAATTCACCCCCGATTACGGAGTCGTTCCCCTGATAATTATTCTAAATTAATTAAAATGAATAATTTAGAATGGCTATTGCGCTTCTTCCTATACCGTTAATCCCCGATCCGTGGGTGCGGTAATCTTCGTTGAAGAGGTTTTGAAGTCCAAAATTTATTTTGACAGCGGCAATCTGATACCCTGCATAGAGGTTGAATACGTTCCATCCGGAAGTACCCCCGGCACCAATGCGGTTGTCACTGATGTCACCCTGGGCCAACCGATCCTGTTTGGAGGCAAAAAGGAATTCTGCGGAACCCGAGATTTTTTTGTTTTTCCAGCTGGCAGCCACCCGGCCGTTTAATGGCGGAATTCTTCGTAATGGTTCTTTCCTGGTAATGCTCTGACCATAAGTATATGAGATTCCGCCGTTCAAACTCAATCCTCTTGATATATCCAATCCCATTGCGGCTTCAAACCCCTTTATAAAGGCCTCCTCTACATTCTCTTTTTTATAAACCGGGTATCCGTCAATAATTCTCCCATCGACCTTGACCCTGGTAGTCAGCTGATTAAGATTCATGTAATAGGCTGCCACTGTTCCTGAAAACCGTTGCAGATTGAGTTTATACCCAACTTCATAGTTTTGTGATTTTTCAGGCTTCAGATCATAGGCTGGAACTTCATATCTGAAATCAACAATCCCCAGGGAACCCATATCATCAATATTTGGAGCACGGAATCCGCTGCTCATTGTTGCATAGAGATGATTTTTCCGGTTAAGGTTATACATTACAGCACTATTCATCACGAGGGCCTTGGGGGAAATCTGAATATCTCCCAGGGTGATGTCTGAGAAGTTTATCCTGAAATAATTATACCTCAACCCACCATCGAGGATCCATCTCCCAAAGTCAAGATGATGGAGGGTGTAGAGTGAATAATTGCCATATTTCGAGTGATCGGGATACAATCCCCTTTTTTCAACAGCTGAGCCGGAGACCAGCGTATTTATTTCAGAACGCTCGCTGCCGACATTATCGTGATAAATTTCAATACCGGAATTTGCTGTCCATACAGCGTTTAATTTCGAGAAAATATCTGCCGTAACTCCGAGGGTATTTACATGATCTTTTTCTTTTACAAGGAGATTCGTCCCGTTTTTTTGACTGTTTCGCCCTTCGATATTATTTTGCCAGGAGGTGATGATTTTGATTTGATTAAGAAGTTTTTTGCTTCCCTGAATATTCAGTCGGGCATAGGTCATCATGCGCTGCTGGGGATCGAATTCATTCAACCGGTAGTTTTCGAGCACCACTTTATGGTAAATCGGAACATGTTGCTGGCGCACGAATTGATTGGCAAGGGTTAAGCGGATGTTTTTCTTCAGTTCTAATGCCACCTTTGCGTCAAATGCATATTCATTATACCCTGAAGGACTTTGAGTTCCGGTATTTTTTCCGCCAATGAGGTCCCCGAAATTACGATAGGTCGCACCAATTATGGCCCCATATTTGGGTGTGCTGAATTCAATCTCGCCACGCGTAGATTTTTCCATGTCGCCGGTCATGAAGCGGCCAAGAGCCTGACCATGGATTGATTTTCCGGATGGATTCAGAACAGGCTCTTTGGTGAAAACCTGTAGCACCCCTCCAATGGCATCGGTTCCATATTGTACTGAACCGGTTCCTTTGGCCACCTCAATTTTGCTGATTGAAAACGGATCGATCGTATTGAGATACTGGTTGGGTCCATACCTGAAGATTGAATTATTGAGCCGGATGCCATCTATCAAAAGCAAGGTCTGGTTTCCTGTCAATCCCCGGATAAACGGGGAGCCACCACCATGATTTGTCTTTTGTACAAACACCCCGCCGGTATTCATCAAAGCTTCTGGGGTCGACCGGGGGAGAAATTCATCCAGATCCTTGCGACTTAATGAACTAACGGTGTAAGGGATGGAATATTGTACTTTTGGATTTCGTTGCGTAGTGACAACAACCTCTTTTAGTGGGAATATGGCTGTTGAGTCAGTTTGAGCTTTAGTTTGAAACCAGAAAGTGATAAGTAGCAGAAAAATTGAATATTTCAACATAAAGGAACCAGAATTTTCAGTGTCCAAAATTAGTAAAATGCAATTAGAAGTTTGATGTTTTTCTCAACGCCCACTAATTAAACACTCATACCTCCCCATCCAGTATGCCAGCAGGAAATAGGCGCCATCATTCTCCTGATCGCCATCGGGGCCCACATCAAAAAGAAAATTTAATAATCAGTGCTTTGTGATCATTAGTTGCTGAGATCTGAAATCACTGGGAGTTACTGCTAATTTCTTTTTAAAAATCCGGTTGAAGTTTGAGATGTTGTTGAATCCGCAATCATAGCAAATCTCAGAGATGTTTTTTTCTGTTTCAACCAATTGCCGGGCTGCATATCCTACCTTCATATCGGCGATGTAGTCTGAAAATGAGCGCTGTGTTCTCTTCTTGAAAAAATGACTGAAAGCAGTTTCAGACATACTTACCAAATCGGCCACCTCTTTAATTTTAATATTTTGGCGAATATTTTGTTGAATATATTCGTTTACCTTTTCAATTCGGCGGCTTTTGGTGGCATTAAAATGACCAACATAGGAGGGTGTTGCCAGTATTTTTTGGTTTCGGCTTTTGGAGAGGTCGTAAAGAATCGATAAAAAATCGAGTAACGAATCAAAGTCCTGGTTTTCCGAAAGCTTCATGATCCTCTCTTTCAGATTACCCGCTGTTTCCTGGGAGAAAAGGACCCCCCTGCCCGATTTCTCGAGCAGTTCCCGTATGGGGAGCATCAGTTTGCGGCCAAGGATTTTTTCACCCAGGAAATCATTGTGAAACTGGATCGTAACTACCTGAGCATTATCTATCTCTGGTGAACTTGTCCAGGCATGGGGGGTGTTCGGACCGAGCAGAACAAGGTCCAGATTATCATATTCCTGAATTGAATCTCCGATAATTCTTTTTCCACGAGAATTGATAACCATATTTAACTCATATTCAGGGTGAAAATGAACAGGAAAGTCAAATTTTGCATTGTAATGGTTTAATACGATGAAAAAATCATCTTCGGATAATGGAGTAATTTCACAAATAATTCGCTTATTCATATTAATTCCAATAAAATTTACTAATCAGAATACAGAATACTTTGCGAAAGTATATATAAATTAATTCATAATATCATTACATTAAAAATATGTTTTAAATCACATTATAACAGATATATAGTTTACTATTAAATAATTTAAAATTAACTATATAATTTTAAATATTCATAATACTATTTGTATATGGCTATATTAGGCAATTTGGGATGTAAATATAGAATTAGTTTTACCTCATCATTTTAACAATTTACATTCGATGCTTATGAAAAAATGGAATTGGTTATTTAGATTGATCCTTTCTGCAATCTTTTTTAACCTGGCAATGTCGCCATTGTTTGCACAGCTGACTAAAATTCAGGGGACGGTTGTTTCCCGTCAAGGCGAATCTTTACCCGGAGTCAGTATTGTCGAAAAGGGGACAGTAAACGGAACTGTAACCGGTAATGCTGGTGATTTTAGTTTGGAATTAAAAACTGCAGATCCTGTAGTCATCTTTTCTTTTGTTGGGTATAAAACTTTTGAGACCAGATTGAATGGGAAGAGAGAACTCAACATTGTCCTTGAAGAGAGTATACAGGGAATTGACGAGGTATTGGTAGTTGGCTACGGAACGGTTAAAAAGTCAGACCTTACCGGTTCTGTCAGTGTGGTAGGGGTAAAATCGCTTCAAAATACCCCTTCAAATTCAATTGATGGCTTATTACAGGGTCGGGCTGCAGGGCTTCAGGTTATCAACTCATCAGAAGATCCGGGTGCAGGTTCAATCGTCCGGATTCGCGGTGGGAGCTCTTTACAGGGTTCCAATTCGCCGCTGGTTGTTGTTGATGGTTTTCCGCTTGGTGAAGCCGGAAATTTAAAGCAAATCAATCCGGATGATATTGTAGCTATTGAAGTTTTAAAAGATGCCTCATCAGCCGCAATCTATGGCTCAAGGGGTGCCAACGGGGTAATTATGATCACCACCAAACGGGCGAAAGAGGGTGAAACGAAAATAAGTTTTAAGCATCAAACGACGTTGTCCCAGTTTTCATCAAAGCTTAACATGTGGAGTGATCCTGTTTTAATGGCTCAGCTCAGCAACGAGGATCGCACCAATGCAGGCTTGCCTGCACAATATAATGGAACAACCAATTCCAATGGAGTCTACTACCCTTCGGTGAATGAGATCCAAAATGGAACCTGGCCCACTTTCACGGCATGGGACAAAGTTGTGTTCAGGGATAGTCCTGTTCTGAACAACTCCACACTGACTGTTAACAGCGCCAATAAAACGACATCGTTTAATCTTAGCGTTAACTACTTCGATGACAAAGGGGTTTACATCCGGGATAATTTTGAAAAAGGGATAATAAAGTTGAGTGTCGATCACAAGATATTTGATAATCTGACTATTCGCACTTCAAATATATTTTCTAAAAGTTACAGGAATAACAATGGAGGTCTTGCTTACTACAGGAATCCGCTCTGGCCGGTTTATAACCCCGATGGTACTTATTTTGTCGCCGGAGTGAATGATTACAGCCATCCGTTGGCACTGACCGATCATGTGACCAACAAAAATACCGGTTATGATTATATCTCATCCTGGATGATCGATTATCAGATCATAAAGGGGTTAAGTATTAAATCGCAATTAAATTATAAATTGGGTAATTCTGTTTCGGATAGTTATAATCCGACAATTTACACCCAGGATGGTGATTTTAATAATGGTGCTGCTTATCTGAGCAATTGGCTTGGGGAGAACCTGGTTTCGGAAACCTACATGAATTACGAAAAGACCTTCAGGACGAAGCATAAATTTTCTGTCATGGTAGGGCAGTCGTATGAATCGGCTAAATCCCGCAGCTCAGACCTGGCCTCCTATAATTTTGTAAATGAAGCGCTGGGGAACGAAAATATGGGGGCAGGTGATCCTGAAAAAAACGTTCATACTAACGGATATTCAGGTTCAAAACTGCTTTCATACTATGGACGTCTCAATTATACGTATATGGATAAATACCTGTTTACTGGCACCATGCGTTCTGACGGGTCCTCAAAATTCGGGGCCAGTAACAAATGGGCCTATTTCCCTTCAGGTGCAGTGAGCTGGAAGGCTCATAACGAGTCGTTTATCAAATCAATGGATGTTTTTGATGAAATGAAATTCCGTCTTAGCTATGGCGTTTCAGGAAACCAGGGTATTTCTCCGTATCAGACACTAAGTCACTATGGAGTAGAGCAATATTACGATAACGGCAAATGGAATACCGCAATTGGTCCCGGTTATATTGTTGGATATGAAGGCGATGATGGCCGTTTTAAAATGTGGGGGGGTATTCCGAATGTGAACCTGAAATGGGAGTCTACAACCCAAACCGATCTGGGTCTCGATATGGC
>CANJNY010000062.1 GCA_947475715.1 Prolixibacteraceae bacterium | reverse complement strand
CAAAGATTTTGATTGAACTAAATCACCTGTTTTGTTGCATCCACCAGAGATGGTGTAGTTAATGTCACAAGTACCGGCAGCGACCGCTGTCACTTCTCCGAATTGGTCAACTGTTGCAAATGCAGTGTTGGAACTGCTCCATATACCTGTGCCACCTCCTAATACTGCGCCATCGGCAGTAAAAGTAGATTTTGCACCAATACAAAGCTGATCAACACCAGAAACAGAAGTCAAAGCTGCATTCGGAAGAACTGTCCAGCTTGCATAATTGTTGGTGGTAAAGCCGGTTGTGCAGTCATCAACCTTGATGCTGTTTATTTTTATGCTATATGCTCCGGCTGCCCATAGATTGTAAGGGATTGAGTAAGTTCCTCCGGTTGGGGTAACCTTTTCTTCTATACCCGTTAATGCCATACCTGGAAATGTAAAATCGATATTGATCGTATTTTCGCCATTTAGCAATCCGCTGATTGTTAGTGTTGCCACACCTTCCCCAATACAGACCACAGATGGATCTATGCTGATGCCGGCTAAGGTTGGTTGTGGTTTCACCGTAACGGTGGTAGCTACTGAATTTTTTTCTGCACAATCACCGCTTTTCACCACTGCCCTAAATTGGGTGGTTGCAGTTAAAGCTCCTGATGTATAAGTATCAGCAGTATTTACAATTGGGGTACAGATTTCAAATGGACTTACCGATGATTCCCATCTGACGACAGCACCGGTATGTGCACCTAAGGTTAACAGCCCGCTTGTGCTTCCGCTGCAAATAGGTGTCCCGCCGGTAATAGAGCCTGCCACTGTCGGAGGATCAACCGTAATTGTCCCTGTGGCGGTTGCCTCTGTGCAGGGCGATATCGTGCCTGTCGTGGCTACGATAAATGTAAATTCTCCTTCAATAGTCGGCGTGCCGCTGATGGTGAATGTTCCGTTGCTGAAATTTCCGCTTACTCCATCGGGAAGGCCGGTAACTCCAACACCGGTGGCACCGCCGCCTGCAGTGTAAACAATAGGAGTTATAGCTGTATTCTCACATACCGTTTGGATATTGGTGCCGGCAGCTGATGCCAAAACAAGAGTTGCATCAGTACAATTACAAGCAACTGTTATGAATACTGGATATGAATAAGTTGGTGGACATGTTCCACCTGTTACTTTTGCGAAGAAATAGGTATCTTCAGTAAGTGGTGGAGTTGTATAAACATTAGTTGTACTGCCGGTTCCTCCAATTACATCAATAGGATCTGAGCTACCGTCAGAGTACTGCCATTGAATAGATCCAAAATAATCGGTTAAAGTTATTACTGCCGTTTTCCCCGGACAAATAGTGGGCGTTGTGGTTGTTGCAGTTCCTCCATCAGGATTAACGGTAATTGTTATTTCATCTGAAGAAGCAGTTGCAGTGCCAAAGCAGGCGCCATTGGTTACTTTAATCGTACAACTCACCCTGTCCCCGTTATGTGATTCACCATTATTAGACAAGGTCTTCTGATCATAACTAACGCCAGGGTCGTCATTGCGATACCATAAATAAGAAACCTCTCCTCCATTTGTATTTTCCGGAATAGCTGTGAAAGTTACATTTGCCCAGTCGCATATTTCAGTACCTGGATCAGACTCGATTCGTACTGTTGGTTGAACATCGGGATATACTCGTGTTGTAATTTCATTTGAAGTTGCTGTTGTTGATGTAAGGCAAGTGCCGGTCACTTTTATCATGCAACTCACTTTTTCACCGTCATCAAGTTCACTGGATTCCCAGGTGTTATTGACATCCCAGTCGCTCAGAGGAATGCCTTCCCAATACCACTGGTAATTAACGGTTCCACCGCCAGTATTGGATGTATTAGCAGTGAATTTAACTGGCAAATACTGCTGAGTTTCGCATTTTTTATTTCCGGGAAGGTCGGATACAATGGTTACCGAAGGTATAAAGCTGGGATTTACAGTTACTGCTCCCGTGGTTGCTGACCAGGTACCTCCATCGGCTGTAAAAGTGAACGAGGCGGTACCGGCAGCCAGGCCTGTTACATCACCAGCATTTGTAACTAAAGCAACAGACGGATTGCTGCTTTCCCATGTTCCGCCTGATGTGGGGATCAAGGTTGTTGTCCCATTGACTGCACAAATACTAGTTGGTCCTGTAATTGATACAGATTTTTCAGGTCTTAGCGCAAGAAGGATTGCTGTAGTCTTATAAGAAGCGATATCTGAACAATTGGTATTGGATAATGTTCCTGTACCGGTTGGTCCGGCATTTTCCTTAATTGCCCAGGCAGCGCCAACATGTACCAATGGAGAAGCTACTGAATTATAATCGTAATTTTCTGTCAAAGAATTTGGATTAATGGCTGTTGCCCAGGAATTAAAATCCCGTAGTCCGCACAATGCCCAATCCGTGGCAAACATAATTACCATTGCATTATCTGCGGATGTGGTAATCCCAGGACAAGTAATATTGTTACTCGTTGCAGTTATCTGCATCAACCCTATATCCTGAGCAATGAAAGGATTATCTTTATTAATACCGGTAAATGCTGCAATTGCACCGGCAGCCTTATGATTGACACCAAGAGTGAATGTGTAACTTATAGTTGCAGGATCTGCATCAGTTGCATTGGCAATTTTATATAATATAGTTCCCCGGGCAATATTATTAAAGGCTGAATTGTTTGTGGCAATTTGAGTCCAATTGTCTGAAGTCGGTGTTCCCGCAGGAACAGTAGGAGTAATTTGCCAATCCGTAGCCTGACTTATATTGGCAATCATGATATCCCCCACAGAAATTCCGTTTGGCTTAGATATCGTTAATGTAGTCGAACCCCAGTCACCTGAAGAAGCTGTGGCAGCAGTTCCAACCTGGGTAATCTGGCCTTGAAGGTTCATACAAAACAATACTATGAGTAATCCTACATTCAATAATGGGAATGACTTTCTACGGAGTAGTAAAAATTTGGTTTTCATAATTTTAAATTTCTTACTGGATTTACCCCTAAAGTTCCGATAAGCTAATGACAATAGTAAAAATTAAGGGGCAGAATTTGCATCATTTTTATAAAACGGATGCAAGAATGTTTAACAGGAGGAGGGAAACTAATTCTTTTGTTGAGCGGCAAAAGTACTTGGAGTGATTCCTTCAACTTTTTTAAAAGTGGTACGAAAAGTATTGCGCGTCGAAAAACCCGATAATAATCCAATTGTTTCCAGTGTCACCTCGCTGGCCTTGCCCGTTTTCATGAGGTTTTTTGCGTGGTTAATACGCCATTCATTCCTGTAATCATTAAAATGTTGTTTTTTTTCCTCCCTGAAATAGTAAGAGAGATGATGGACCGGGATTTGGGTGTAAAACGATAAATGAGTCAGGTTGAAATCTGTTTTAAGATAGGGCTGAACTTCTTTCATGCAGAATTCAGCTTTCTGATGGATATAAATGAGGTATTCCGATTCGAAGTTCGTTTTATGTTTGATTAACTCTGGCTGAAACAATTCCTTTGCTGCAGCTGTAGCTTTCAATTTCAAATTCGATTCTGGAAAACGGGGCAATCCATATAAAATGCGAGGAAAAAAAAATGGGGATATGAGCAATCCGACAAGCCCTAAATAGGATAAAGCCTGTAACAGATTCATTGTATAAAAAATTGTTGCATTTGCTTCTGTAAATATCCGGTCAAGAGTTAATAGGTGGCTGACAGACAATATAAGCAATGATCCAATAAGCGTTGAAAGCCAGATCGTCAGGTAACGCTGCCCTAAAAAGACGGACAAATTTTTCCTTTGGAATAAATAGTAGATCAATAATCCAGCTGCCCAGAGCACATATCCTAACACAAAGAGAGGAAGGCT
Organism: Prolixibacteraceae bacterium; assembly: GCA_947475715.1. Taxonomy (GTDB): domain Bacteria; phylum Bacteroidota; class Bacteroidia; order Bacteroidales; family Prolixibacteraceae; genus JAAFHB01. Next base: position 23,424 of record CANJNY010000062.1, on the reverse strand, counting down.
CAGAAAGATAACTCTGTAGGAAAATATCTGATGCAGCACAGGAGGTTGATGTAGAATCAGCTTATCAATATTGCTGGCAAATTCAGTTGCTTCCTGAATTTTATATGAATTAGAGGTGAATATATATTGGAACGAAGTGACCATGAATATAAGTGACGGTACTAAATGCAGCAGGTCTGTTTTTTTCAGACGGACATTATCGGTCACTATGCTCCTGATATACCAGAAAAACATTGGACCGATGAGATAGAGCAGAAAAGTGAAATTACTTAAAAAAGCAGAAATAAGAAAAACGGATTTTGAATATGCAAGTACATAAATAATGCACCCTTGAAAACTCAGGAGGAAGAAGAACCCGCTCAGGTAAATGGCTGATTTATATTTCCTGGCACTGAACAATAGCAGGATAACCGATAGAAAAATACCTAAAATTGATAATGATAAAAGCATCTCCTGATGGTTTGCTGATAAACCTGTGAACGACCGAAATGGTTTCGAATTAATCAGACAATCATCGATTTAACTTGGTTTGGAATTGCGACATATTAACAAGTTAAATCTACTTTGAACTGTCAGAATCGAACCAAATAGTAAAGTTAATCAAAATCAGGTTATGATTGTTTATTTATGAATTTTTTAATAACTGTGTTAAAACAGGATGTCGCTGATAACGCACATATTTTGTTTGAAAAAGCTATTCAGAAGGATCCACGCTTTGCTATGGCCCTTCTGGCACGGGTGTATTGTGGGGAGGATATAATGTTTAAATGCAGAATCCGGATAAATCGGTATGTCTGATCAACAAAGGATCCGAAGGCGAAAAGCATAGTTGTTGTATGAGATATTCTTTCAGCTGATGGCAATTGCCATCAGCTGAAAGAATATCTCAATGTTTCCACTCCGTAATATCCTATAAATGTTCTCCAATTCCTGGCAAGAACCTGGCAATAAATAATAAACACCTACACATTTTGAGTGTAGGTGTTTTTTATTTAGGTTGTCCTGTTCGGTCTCGAACCTAAACTCTTCTGATCCGGAATGAGCATCGTTTCGTGAGACTGTAAAATATACTCTGTCTTAAGCCAGAAAGATCAGACACTGTTCAGATTATACTCCCCTGGATTTTTTAATTTGAAAAAATGAGGGTTAACTTAATGTTAATCCCTCATTCACTGCAAGATATAAATAATTTATAATCATTTATTTAATGGAAATAGTATCCGCGGTTTTATTCCTTATTTTGCTCTTCCGGCTTTTGTAGCCTCAGGGACTTCAACTAGATTTCCTGTTTTTACATCGTAAACATACCCATAAATAGGAATATAGGAAGGTACTAACGGATGGTTTTTAATTCTTGATACATCATCTAAAACGCTTTGAGCCTGATTTTTGATTGTTAAAAATGAAATAGTGTTGGCTTCATTCGAACCGCCTTCTTCTTTTACATTTCTCCATCCATTATGGTCAACGGTGGCTGTTTGAAGACTTTTTGCAAGTAATCCCCTAATAATATCATCGGTAAATAACTCCATTCCGCAATCGGTATGATGAATCACAAACCACTCAGCCGTACCTAATAATTTATGTGATATAATTAGCGAACGGATTGCATCGTCACTAGCTCTTCCGCCTGCATTTCGAATAACATGGGCATCCCCCTCGGAAAGACCTGCATATTTTGCAGGATCAAGTCTTGCATCCATACAAGTTAGGATTGCGAATCTCCTTGCCGGAGGCAGTGAAAGCTCCCCTTTCGCCTCAAAATTTGCCGCATAATGCTTATTCGCTGCCAATACTTCTGTATGTACCTGGCTATTCTCCTGTTGTAATAATGACTCTGAACTCATTTTTATTGTTTTTAAGGATTGGAATTTTAAAATTAATACATCGCAAATCTAACCTTAAATAAGGTGTTGATAAATCGCATAGATCCGGTATTTATTTATACCCAATAAAAGGTAGAGCCTGGAAGAGGATTTCATGTCGGGTAGGTTAAAAATTGTGTTTTGGTAATTTCTTCTTCAAATCTGCAAAATAGAAGGTTAAAACCCGAATACCCAATATTTATTTGAATTCATTCGAATTATGACACCTGATCTTTATGGATGGAATGGTATAGAAAATAATGGAGAAGATTAGTCCAATTTGGGAGAAATTATAGTTGAAATTTGTCAAAAAGTCCAAATCTCCGGTGTCATTTTCCGGCCTGTAAATTCAAGGTACTTATCACCCTTAAAATTCATAAAATCCCACAAAACCTGGCAAGAACCAGGCAAAACACAAAAAAACACCTACCTAAATAAATAGATAAGTGCCAGAATATCAGTTGTCCTGTTAGGTCTCGAACCTAAACTCTTCTGATCCAGAAACAGACGTGTTGCCAATTACACCACAGGACAGTAATATGGTTGACCCGCCAAGGCTCGAACTTGGACTCTTCTGGACCAAAACCAGACGTGTTGCCAATTACACCACGGGTCAATCAATATTGTCTTATTATTTAAGACGGCTGCAAAAGTACGAAGTTTTTTTTTGTTGCAAACTGATCTGAGGTAAAAAAAAGAAACAATCGGTTTTTTTGTTCATTTCATTACAAATTTGCACATTCCAAACCTTTAAAAGTTAATTTATGATAATGTTAAGTCGCTTTATAGGTGGTGAGATGAAGATTATTGGTATCTTCGCCACAATTTTGAGATCGAAGATTAATAGAAAATAAAGAAATATAGCCGGAAAAGTATGATAAACGCGAATGATTTAATGACAAAAGGGTACAAATTTTACAATAAGGTCATCGGGTGGTTTATATTCCTGATTGCAGCCATCGTTTACCTTAAAACGATTGAACCAACTGCCAGCTTCTGGGATTGCCCCGAGTTTATTGCTACCGCATTTAGTCTCCAGGTTGGTCATCCCCCTGGTGCTCCTCTGTTTATGATCATGGGCCGCCTTTTTGCTATGTTTGCCGGCAGTACCGCTCAGGTACCGGTGATGGTAAATGTCCTTTCGGCATTGGCCAGCGCGTTTACGATCCTCTTTCTTTTCTGGACAATCACCCACATGGCCCGCAAAATAATTGGAGAAAACGATGGCGAACTTACACTTCCCCAATTGATTGCAGTATTAGGCGCCGGAGCCGTTGGCGCACTGGCCTATACATTTTCAGATACTTTCTGGTTTTCAGCCGTTGAAGGTGAGGTCTATGGAACTTCCTCATTATTTACCGCATTGGTATTTTGGTGTATCCTAAAATGGGAAAATGAAGCGGATGAAAAATACGCAAATCGCTGGATTATCTTTATCTGCTATCTTGTTGGACTCTCTATCGGCGTCCATTTATTGAATCTGTTGGCTATTCCGGCCATCGTTCTGGTCTATTATTTCAGAAAATATGAGACAACCCGGATGGGCGTAGTTATCGCTGTGGCGATCTCCATGTTACTGGTGGGTGTGATTATGTTTGTATTTATTCCGGGTGTTATTATTCTTGCTCAATGGTTTGAACTCCTTTTTGTAAATGGATTCGGAATGCCCTACCATACTGGAGCTATCATCTATTTTTTGTTGCTATTCGCAGGAATTGTTTGGGGAATAAAGTACACCATGGACAAGAAACAGGTTTTAACCAATACTGCACTCTTAGGTTTTGCAGTGATGGTTATCGGATACTCATCCTATGCCTTAATCGTTATTCGCTCATCGGCAAATCCGCCGATGGATCAGAATAATCCTGACAATGTTTTCTCTTTATTAACCTATCTGAATCGTGAACAATACGGGAGTAAACCGGTATTTTTTGGACAGTATTATAATGCTCCGCTCAACAGCGAAACACCATACGCCAAAGGTAGTCCTAACTATATTCAACGAAATGGGAAATATGAAATTTCAGATTATAAGCAATCTCCGAATTACGATAGCAAGTTTACTACGTTTTTCCCGCGTATGTTCAGTTCAAATCCCGAACATATTAAAGAATATCAGAGTTGGGCAAATATCAAGGGAACCCCAATTCAGGTTACAAGCAGGGAAGGGGAGCCTCAGAAACTAATGAAACCGACCTTTGCCGAGAATCTGACATTCTTCTTTGCCTATCAGATCAATTGGATGTATTGGAGGTATTTCATGTGGAATTTCTCAGGGCGTCAGAATGATATTCAGGGGAACGGCGATATTCTGAACGGGAACTGGATTACAGGATTTAATTTTTTGGATTCAATAAGACTCGGAGACCAGAGTCATCTCCCTACTTCACTGGCAAAAAACAGGGGTAAAAATAGTTATTATATGCTCCCTTTGATCCTTGGATTGCTGGGATTATTCTTCCAGTTTAACGCAGGGAAGAAGGGTAAAAAAGATTTCTGGGTTGTCATGTCGCTGTTTATTATGACAGGATTGGCTATTTTGGTTTACCTGAATCAGGAACCGCTTCAGCCAAGAGAGCGTGATTATGCCTATGCAGGCTCTTTTTATGCCTTTGCCATATGGATTGGTTTAGGTGTTCTTTCACTCTATCAGCTTTTAAATAAATTATCCCCGGCAAAGATTAGTGCAATAGCTGCAACAACGATCTCACTGATCGCTGTTCCGCTGCTGATGGCCAATCAAAACTGGGATGACCACGATCGTTCAGGCCGCTTTACTGCCCGCGACTTCGGAATGGACTACCTTCAGTCGTGTGCCCCTAATGCGATCATCTTTACAAATGGCGATAACGATACTTTCCCGCTCTGGTATGCTCAGATGGTTGAAGGAATAAGGCCCGATGTGCGTGTTTGTAACTTAAGTTATTTTCAAACAGATTGGTACGTCGATCAGATGAGGCGTAAAGCTTACGATTCCGATCCTTTACCTATCAATTTTGAACACAATCAATATGTTCAGGGAACACGTGATGTTGTTTATGTTCTGGATCAGATCAAGCGCCCTGTAAATCTTAAAGAAGCTATGGATTTTGTCCGCTCGGATGATCCAGGAACGAAATTACAACAGGCTGAAAATGCCTCCTTTTTCCCATCAAGACAATTGGTATATCCGGTTGATAAGGCTCAGGTCCTTGCCAATAATGTTGTAGATCCTAAGGATGCCGACAAAATCGTTTCGCAGATTGAGATTAAACTTACCGGAAATTACCTTACCAAAGATGAGTTAATGATCCTGGACATGATTGCAAATAACAACTGGAAACGACCAATCTATTTTGCAATCACAGTTGGACGGGATAAATACCTTAATCTGCAGGATTATTTTCAGACAGAAGGTTTTGCATACCGTTTTGTGCCTATTAAGTCGCCTGCTACAAGTGGTCAGGTTGGCCGGGTACGCACCGATGTGATGTATGATAATATTATCAATAAATTCAAATGGGGAAATATGAACGACCCTAAGGTTTACCTGGACGAGAATAACGTTCGTATGTCGATGAATGTACGAAATAGTTTTGTCAGGCTTGCTGATGGATTATTGGAACAAGGAAAACGGGATGAGGCAATTTCAGTGCTTGATCGTTGTAACGAATTAGTCCCTAATAATAAAGTTACTTATAACTATTTTAATCTTCTGATGGTGGAGTCGTATTATAAGGCAGCACACAGCTCATTGACAAAGGCAACGACAGATAGTTTGGCTCAGGAAGTGAATACTTTCCCGGCAGCTTCCCAAAAAGGGAATGAAGTAGTAAAAGTAATGGCGAAAAATTGCGAAGAGGAGTTGAAATACTACTTTACCCTTGAACCCCGTTTTCGTGCTTCTGTTCAGGACGAATTGCAACGCTCGTTCTATATCATGCGCGAGTTAAGTAACGTTGCCTCCCATTATGGTGAGAAGGCATTAAGCGATGAAGTTGCAAAACGATTAAATGATTTATTGACTGTTTATCAGCCGGATATGGCAGGAGATGGTTTAAAAAAATAATTTTTTGATTGTTTTAAATAGTTTTATTTATTTTTGTTTCCGATTATTAAATATTCAGATTAGCAGATTATTTTAAATATGAGATTTAAACTTCAGGTACACCTTCCTCACTATATCACCAAATGGTTCCCATTAGCCATTTGGCGGATGCCTGATGATACCAAAACGGTGTATCTTACGTTTGACGATGGGCCTATACCCGAGGTAACCCCGTGGGTGCTTGAACTCTTGCGGGAAAATAATATAGAGGCTACTTTCTTTGCTGTTGGAGAGAATGTGTTTCGTTATCCCGAAATCTTTGAACAGATTATTGAAGAGGGGCATGCCGTTGGAAATCATACCTATCACCACCTTCAGGGACTAAAATCGGATAATCTTACCTATTATAAGGATATTGTTCAGGCAGATAGATTAATCGGATCAAATCTTTTCCGTCCACCTCATGGATGGTTAAAAAGAGGCCAATATCGTTATCTTTCAGGCAGATATAAAATCGTAATGTGGGATGTCATATCCTGTGATTACAATCAGAATATTACCAAAGAGGAGGTGCTTCAAAACGTACTCGATTTTGCCCGTGCAGGAAGTATAATAACTTTTCATGATTCAAAAAAGGCTGCTGAACATTTGTACTGGGCATTGCCTCGCGCCATTAAGGCTTTAAGAGCAGAGGGTTATGAATTCGGAAAAATTGAATTCCCCAAAGTCCGTCGTCTTTTCTACTCTCCGGCAATACAACGCATTCGTCGTTTTCGTAATAACCTCAGACAGTTTAGCCGTTGGGCATAGTCAATTTTTTTATCGGTGCTAGAATTTCAAAATGAACAGTTTGGTGCAATGCTTTTGATTCGTGTTTCCCAATTTGGCTTTTGAAAATATGCGTTTGTATAATTCTGTCACCCTTTTGGGGTTTTGGCTGTTGGTATTTTACTCTTGTTGCTAAAATAATTTCACCTCTTCGAGGTTTTCAACCAATTCTCATCTTTACATTACTGGCCCTTTTTGACTGACTCGTCCTGATTTTTGTCACCTCCTTTGTAAACCTGTTTAGGAATAGACACCTTCTCTCCCCGTATCTCCCTCCCTCCAAATATTTAGTTCCAATGGTTACTTAATCAATCTAATTGCTTAATTTTAAAACTTGTTCCGGACAAATTTATCTTGTGTAAATTATGATGAAAAATAATTTCAGAACGGAAAAAATTCAGGGGTTGACCGATGAGCAGGTGAACCTTCGAAGATCGATAGAGGGGTTCAATGAATTACCATCTTCCAAACCCAAAAACTTTGCTGTTATTGCCCGTGGAGTTATTCAGGAACCGATGTTTCTCTTGTTGGTTGCCTGCGGAACCTTGTATTTGGTTCTTGGTGATTTACAGGAGGGACTTATGCTGCTGGCGTTTGTTTTCGTGATCATGGGGATTGAATTTTTCCAGGAGAAGAAGACGGAGAATGCTCTGGAAGCGCTTCGCGACCTTTCCAGTCCGCGTGCCCTTGTGATCCGTAACGGCATCGAAAAGCGAATTGCCGGAAGGGAAGTGGTCACAGGAGATATATTAATCCTTCAGGAAGGGGATAGAGTGCCGGCCGATGCGGTTGTTCTCTACTCGGTTAACCTCACTTCCAATGAATCGTTATTGACCGGTGAACCTATTCCAGTTAGGAAGTCTGAATGGACTCAAGGGGCTGAGGAGGGGAGGCCCGGGGGAGATGATATCCCCTTTGTTTTCTCGGGCTCGATGATTGTACTGGGAAACGGAATTGCGCGCGTGACCAGTATCGGTTTGAAAACGGAACTTGGAAAGATTGGTAAAGCTCTTTCTGAGGTGAAAGAAGAACCCACCAAATTGAAACAGGAGATGGGGGCTCTGGTAAAAAAACTGGCCATTATAGGGATTGTGCTTTGTCTGGTTGTAATTGCTGTTTATACCTTTACCCGTGGAGATTTATTAAACGGTTTTCTCGCCGGGCTTACCCTTGCGATGGCTATGCTTCCGGAGGAGTTTCCTGTTGTTTTAACCGTTTTTTTGGCCATTGGAGCATGGCGAATTTCCAGAAAACATGTACTGACCCGCAAGCCTGCAGCTGTCGAAACGCTAGGTACTACCACTGTTTTGTGTACCGATAAAACAGGAACCCTCACCCAAAATAAAATGACGGTTATCCGTCTGCATAACGGAACAGATTTTATCACAGTTAATTCACATCCTGTGTTTCCGGATGAGTTTCATGAGATCATCGAATTTGGGATATTATCAAGCCAGATTAATCCATTTGACCCTATGGAAAAGGCAATCTCAGTGGTGGGGGAGCAGTTTCTCAAAGATACGGAACATCTTCATACCGATTGGGAAATGATCAAGGAGTATCCCCTTTCGAAAGATTTACTTGCCATGTCAAGGGTATTTAATAATTCTGAAACTCAAACCCGCACTATTGCAGCAAAGGGAGCTCCGGAAGCTATTTTTGATCTGTGTCACCTTTCCGGGGAGCGGAAGTCTCAATTGTCAGAGGCCGTAGCACAAATGGCATCCGGGGGATTACGGGTGCTGGGCGTGGCTAAAGATGTGGAGCATATAAAGGAGCTTCCCGATATACAACATGATTTTGATTTTGAATTTGTGGGCCTTATCGGCCTCTCAGATCCGATTCGAGAAAATGTTCCCAAGGCTGTAGCCGAATGTTATCAGGCAGGAATACGGGTGATCATGATTACCGGAGACTATCCGGCTACGGCTACTCACATAGCGCGTCAGATCGGGTTAAAAAATGCCGAGTCCGTTATTTCGGGGGCTCAATTGGAGGTATTGCCAGAAGCCGAATTGGCAGAAAAGATTAAAACAGTAAATATCTTTGCCCGGGTTGTACCCGAGCAGAAACTCAAAATTGTCAATGCCCTCAAACGCAATAACGAAATTGTCGCAATGACCGGTGACGGGGTAAATGATGCTCCTGCCCTCAAAGCTGCCAATATCGGTATTGCAATGGGCGAGAAAGGGACCGATGTGGCACGTGAGGCTGCAATGCTGGTCCTAATGGATGACAATTTCGCTTCCATTGTTGCTGCCGTTAAGATGGGGCGTAGGATTTTTACTAACCTCCAAAAGGCATTGGGGTATATTTTTGCAATCCATGTTCCTATTGCCGGTTTATCGCTGATCCCTGTTTTTTTCTCAAATCTGCCGCTTATCCTCTGGCCTGTACATATCGTATTTCTTGAATTAATTATTGATCCCGCCTGTTCGATTATCTTTGAAGCCGAAAAAGCGGAGGCTAATGTAATGAACCGGCCTCCCGAGCCGTTTGATAAACCATTCTTCGGTGTAAATAAAATCTTATTGAGCTGTTCTCAGGGGCTTGGAATTTTGATTATCGTTTTTTCGATTTACCTTGGAAGTCTTAAATATGGATATTCTGAACGTGAAGTACGGGCACTGGCATTTACCACGCTGATTGCTGCCAATATTGCCGTTATCCTGACCAACAGATCCTGGACCCGCAATATTTTTCAGATCCTTGCCACTTCCAATAAAACCGTAAAATGGGTAGTTGGGGGTGCAGGTTTCTTTCTGGCTTTAGTTCTTACAATCCCATTTTTACTTCAACTTTTTCAATTTGACCCGATTTCGTTCAGCGAGGCACTGTTTTGTATCGGAGCAGGGTTTGTGAGTATTGTTTGGTTCGAGATCTATAAAGTGTTCTTTAGCCGGTGATTTCGCCACCTTGACGGAGGGAAAAAGAAGTCATCTGATTCGAAACGGTGCTTGCTTATTTGTATTTGAAAATAGAAGCAAATGACTGTTTGCCATTTATTAAGATAAATATTTTATTGCAATTACTTTTTATATCTCACTAATATTGGTGGGTATAGAAAAACCTTCCGAATTGTCACACCGGTCAAATTTATTTATTCTTATTCGTTCGAAAACATTATTTAAGCAATATTGTTAATAAAAAATCCGGTAGTTTAATTGACGGGAAGAAGTTAAATTTATTAGAATCCGGTAAATCGGATTATCGAATGAGAAAAAAGATTAAAAAAATTGCCTCACTGCTGTTATTGCTTATATTCTTTTTCCCGTCATGGGTTAAATTTGAACATCATCACAATGATCACATTTATAAAGTTAAGGGTGATCTTTTTGGCTCTGCCGTTCATCAAAAGTGTGATATCTGCAGTTTTGAATTCTCATTACTTTCGAATGACTCACAAGATATTGAGTCCATCAAGCATAATTTTTTATCTGATTACTGTAATAATTACAAATCAGTACTTTATCTTAATGCTTTACAATTTTCATGTTCCCTGCGTGCCCCTCCGAATAACCTGATTTAAGGTAATTCACCCCCTTGTGATTTGCCTGTTTCCGGTTAATCAATAAAGCGCAACATAATGATAAAAACATTCATATTTGTGTTTGGGATAATTATATATATTTCAAGCAGTACAATTGGTGTCTGCAATTCCTGGCCTGACACTCAAACACTATCCGGAAAAATTACGGATAAAAAAACCGGTCAGCCATTACCCGGTGTGAGTATTTACCTGCCCGATTTAAAAACTGGCGCTATCAGTAATGAAGCAGGTGTCTTCCAGCTCAGGAACCTTCCACGTACAAAGGTTTTGCTTCAGGTTTCATTTCTTAGTTACAAGTTAATTACCCGGAATATTGACCTTTCAATCATTTCCGTAACTGATTTTGAGCTTGAGGAATCGATCAAGGAGCTGGATGAAATTGTTGTGACGGGATTATCAAAAGGTGCCGTAAAAACCACCTCTCCCAACCCTATCACTACAGTTCCTTATTTTCAGCTTTTGCAAAATTCCTCCGGTAATATTATAGATGCTTTAGCCCGGGAGCCAGGTGTTTCGCAAATTGCCACCGGATCGGGTATTTCGAAGCCTGTTATCAGGGGACTGGGATACAACCGGGTTGTAACGGTAAATGATGGTATTCGTCAGGAGGGGCAGCAATGGGGTGATGAGCACGGCATCGAGGTGGATGAATTTTCAATCAGGAAAGTTGAGATATTAAAGGGGGCAGCCTCCCTTTCCTATGGTTCTGATGCTATCGCGGGTGTGATCAATCTGATCTCTTCGCCAACCTTACCCGATAGGAGTATGGAAGCTGATTTTCTTTCTGAATACCAGTCCAATAATGGGTTAGTGAGTTACTCAGCAAACTTTGCTGGAAATCAGAAAGGGTTCATCTGGAATTTTCGCGGTAGCCGTAAAATGGCCCATTCGTATAGCAATAGACAGGATGGCTATGTTTATAATTCCGGTTATAGGCAAATTTCGTTAAGTGGAATTATTGGAGTGAACAAATACTGGGGCTATTCACATTTGCATCTGAGTATTTACAACATGACTCCCGGGATTATAGACGGAGAGCGGGACAGCATAACGGGTAAGTTCGTTAAACCAATCAGACTTAATGTGGAGGAACAAAGTGTGACAGTTGTTACAAATCGCGATTCTAAATCGTATACGCCAGCTACCCCTTTTCAGAAAATTCATCACTACAAAGCAGTTTCGGAGAATAATTTTATCGTTGGAGATGGAAGTTTAAAAACGACAATTGGATGGCAACAGAATCAGCGGCAGGAATATGGAGATATCATGAACGAGAATAATTATGGTCTTTATTTCCTGCTTAATACGATTAATTACGATTTCAGGTATATCTTGCCTGAGAAGAATCGCCTGGATTTGTCTCTGGGGGTGAATGGGATGAAGCAGACTTCCCAAAATAGGGGAACCGAATTTCTGGTTCCTGAATACGATCTTTTCGATGCAGGACTCTTTTTTATCGCCCACACGAATTTGGGGAAATTGGATGTCAGTGGCGGTTTACGCTATGATTCCAGAACTGAGAATGGAAAGAATTTATACCTGAATAATTTGGGAAGGGTAATAGATAGCCCGGTTAATGAGTCGATTCATCAGTTTGTCGGGTTTCGTTCCACGTTTTCCGGAATTTCCGGCAGTATAGGAGCAACCTGGCAATTTAACGATGAACTTTATTCGAAATTCAATCTTTCGCGTGGTTTCCGTGCGCCCAATATTGGCGAGTTGGGTGCAAATGGGGTTCATGAGGGTACCGCCCGTTATGAGATTGGTAATACTAAACTTAAAGCTGAGAGCAGCTTGCAGTTTGATTATGCATTTGGATTGAATTCAGAACACATCACTGCCGAGCTTAATCTATTTAGCAACTCAATTCAGAATTATATTTTCTCACACAAACTTCAGAGTACAATTTCGGGAGACTCGCTGAGCAATGGTTATTATGCCTTTAAGTTTGTTTCCGGCGATGCCAATCTCTCGGGAGGAGAGATCTCCATTGATATTCACCCCCATCCCCTCCATTGGCTCCATTTTGAGAATTCTTTTTCGTTTGTCCATTCCATTCAGAAAAACCAGCCCGATTCAACCAGATATCTGCCCTTTACCCCTGCGTCAAAACTAACTTCTGATCTTAGAGCAACTTCAAGGAAATTGGGGAGGTATCTTGCAAATGCGTATCTGAAGATTGGATTAGATAATTATCTGGCGCAAACCAGGTTCTTTGCTGCATTTGGAACTGAAACTGCTACCCCTGCCTATACGCTTATAAATTTTGGATTGGGAACAGATGTTATTTTCGGTCGGAAAACACGATTTTCAATTTATCTCAATGTGGATAATCTTGCGGATGTAGCTTATCAAAGTCATTTGAGCCGTTTGAAGTATCTGCCAGTGAATAATTCAACCGGAAGAACAGGTGTTTTTAACATGGGTCGGAATGTTAGTTTTAAACTCATTATTCCTGTTGATTTCGCGAAATAAGAATCGATCGGTTTGAAAAACCACGGTAAAACTATTCATTAACAAATATTTCAATATTTATTAATCGGTCTCCAATAACTTTGTATAATCTTAATAACTTTAAGATCCCGGAAATTTCTCTAACTAAAGCCGGATTGTCCATTATATCAGCTTATTAACAGTTTAATTAAAGTCGTTTTATGAAAAGAAAATTATTCTTATTGTTGATTCTATCCATTGTTGGATTGACTCAGATTACTTTTGCCAGTGATAATAGAAATGTACTGGGTACCTGGAACGTCGAGGTCGCTGATGCCCCTGCTGAATTTGTTAAAAGTTCGCTTACCGTGACCGAAGAGAAAGGGGTGCTTTCCGCAAAAGTGATATTTGAGGATGGACAGGAACTTAAAGTATCTGATATCCAATTCTCAAAAGACATTGTTAATTTAGTTGTCACTATTGATGGATCAGATATCAGGATTTCAGGTAAACTTGAAAACTCAAAGATCACAGGTAAAGTTGAATCTCCCAATGGAGTTCTTGGTTTAGTTGCTGTTAAGAAGGTGTAACCGATTACCGGGTTTTTCCCGTATGATTAATCCCGTTTTTTTACTTTTTGAATTTGCAAATTGCTTAAACGGAATCCTCAATGGTATTGAATATACTTGGTATATTGACAATTCTGATGTCGTTTCTGCCTGTTAACCGGGAACATCCCGCACATGCTGAATCTTCACAATTTCGGGATAAAGAGACCGAATCACTTTATACAAATCTGAAAAAGCTTTCTGGTAATCATATCATGTTCGGGATGTCGAATCCAACGACATTGACCTACATGAAGGTTGTAAATCCGGATATTAACAGGTCTGATTGCAAGGATATTACAGGATCACACCCGGCATTTTTTGAGAGCGACCTGATGTGGTATGCAAATCCGCAGTATAAGAATATCGATCTTTCGGCGATGAAGGGTGCCTATGATCGCGGATCTGTTTGTGGCTACTGCTGGCATCTGCGGGGGATTGAAAGCAATTCATTTTACGCAAAGGAGGGTGACCGCAAACTGCTTCATAACATCGTTTCGAATCCGGACCGCAAATGTAATCCTTCGCTTGACTGGTACCTCACAAAGATTGACGAAGTCGCTATTCCGATTTTCAGGGAGCTCGGATTTCCACTTGTTTTCAGGCCATTTCATGAGATGAATGGAAGTTGGTTCTGGTGGGGAAAGAGGTGGTGCACAACCGATGAATATAAGGCAATTTATCGGTTAACTGTTGATTATCTTCGAAATGCAGGAATAAAAAACCTCCTGTTTGCCTGGTCGCCTGATGCAATCTCTGGAATGGAATTTTATCCAGGGGACGATTATGTCGATATACTTGGTATGGATATTTATGAACCTGGAATTGATCCTCAAAAGAGTACAGCAAAAATGCTCAAGGGATTGGGTGTGCTTACCGATTATTCCGAAGCTCATCATAAAATTGCAGCGATGACCGAATGTGGTTGCAGGAAGGATAAGAATGTTTGGCGCTATCCCGATCTTTATCCCAATTTTTGGACTCAATATGTTTTGGAACCCATTCTCAATGATCCAAAGGCAAAACGGATCGTCTGGATTTCATCCTGGAATAATGCCGACTGGAAAAAAGATGGCTCCGGTCAGTTTTATATTCCATACAAAGGTCTTGAAACACAAGGGGGAAAAGAAGCGATTGTTGACTTTCAGAAATTTTTTAATCATCCGGTTACCCTTTTTGAGAATGACTTACCCGATATGTACCATTAAAATAATTTATAACAGAATTCACTTAAACTTTTAGCATATACTTCCTTTAAAACTGGTAAATTTATGAAAAGATCCATTTCATTACTTCTTTTTTGTTTTCTGTTTGTCGCCTTTGTCACAGCGCAAAATATTAGTCTGAAGACTGATAATATGAGTATTACGATTTCTGAAGCCGGAAAAATTGTGGAGATCGTAAATCCCGTATCGGGTAAAAACTACCTGCCCAAAGATGAGCCGGGCCCTTTGTTGGCTATACGAATTGGGAGTGAATGGAAGGGTGTAAGTCACGCAACCTTTAATAATGCAACCAATCTTATTACCCTGAATTATTCCGGGTCGAAAGTTTCTGCAGTGATCAGGGTTACTCAAAATAAAACTCATTTGGTTTTTGAGTTGGCAAAACTTACCCCCGCAGACCAGGTGAATGCTGTGTTGTGGGGTCCTTATCCAACGACAATCGATAAAACAATCGGAGAGGTTGTTGGTGTTGTGCGGGATGATGAATATGCCATCGGGCTGCAGTGTCTGAATCCAAAAACCATGGGAGGTGTTCTTAAAAATGGGGAAGGGGCTGATTTTAGCCGCGGATCTGTTGCGATAAAACAAACTTACGGAAGCAGTTTGCAGGCCTTTAGTTTCGATCGGTCAAAGCCACGCCGGATTACTGTTTGGGGTGAAAATTATCCGGATATGGCGGTGGATCCTATCCCAAATGAGACCACTCTGGGTTCGAAAATTGCCCTTTTCGGTTGTCCGGAAGCGGCGGTTTTGAATCGTATCGGTGAGATTGAAGTTGCTGAAGGGCTTCCGCATCCCACAATTAATGGAATTTGGATCAAACAATCTCCTGAAACCGGCCGGGCATACATGATCAGTGATTTCAACGAGTCAAATGTCGATTCAATGCTGGCCTATACCAGGATGGCTGGTTTAAATTCCCTTTATCACGAGGGTCCGTTTCAATCGTGGGGCCATTTTATCCTCGATCCGAAGAGTTTTCCAAACGGGAATATAGGGATGAAAACGTGCGTGGATAAAGCATCAAAATTAGGATTGCGAATTGGTGTTCATACCCTGAGTAACTTTATCAATACCAACGATCCCTATGTTACCCCTATCCCTGATAAACGTCTGTCGCTTACCGGATCATCAATTCTCGGAGAAGCGATTGATGCCGATGCAAATGAGATTACAGTCGAATCGGATCAGTATTTTAAAAACATTAAGCCCAGCACGCTGCACGCGGTAAGGATCGGAGAGGAGATCATCCGCTTTCGCGAAGTATCGCCAACTCCTCCCTATAAATTGCTCGATTGCCGCAGAGGTGCCTTTGGAACGAAAGCTTCGAATCATAAGAAGGGAGAAGTGGCTGGTATGATGCTGGATTACCCATATCAAACCCTTTTCCCTAATTTTGAATTGCAACAGGAGATTGCCGGAAACCTCGGCCGTTTCTTCTCTGAGACAGGTGTTTCCCAAATGGACTTTGACGGACACGAAGGGTGTATGGCATCCGGTGAGGGCGATTACGGAATTCAGGCATTTGCCGAAAAAGTGTTCCGCGAAACCAACCATACGCTTGTAAACGGAACCAGTCGCTCAAGCCATTTCTACTGGCATATCTGTCATTACTGGAACTGGGGCGAACCTTGGTATGGGGGCTTCCGCGAATCACAGGGTGACTACAGGCTCGAAAATCAGCCATTCCTCGAACGTAATTACATGCCAAATATGTTGGGATGGTTTCTACTCTCAGCTACCACAACCGTTGAGGATATCGAATGGATGATGGCCCGCGCTGCCGGTTATCATGCCGGATTTGCAATGGTCGCTTCGTGCAAAAGTCTTCGAAAGAACCCTAACACCTCGCAATTGCTCGAATTGATCAGGCTGTGGCAGGAGGCTTATACCAGAAAAATCTTCTCTGCCGACCAGATTAAGAGACTGAAGAATCCTGAAAATGATTTTCACCTCGTAAAAACAGGAACCGAATGGAAACTCTACCCATTTAATAAATACAAATTTGAACATGCCAAACAGTTGCTCCAGCCAGGTCAACCCACCTTCGTTGAATGGAATTTTGAGAATCTGGATGCCAGACAACCCCTTAACTTCAGCTTCACTATCATGGGGAAAGAGGGTGTCATTAATAACCCATGGCTTGAACTGGATGGCTATTATAAGCTCGAATTGCCAGGTGAATTTAAGGCAGGGTATTCTATTGTATGCGACGCGGGAAAACTAAAGTTGTATAATGAAAAGGGGAGTTTTAATAAAGAGATTCTGTTAGTTCAGCCCGTTCCTGAATTAACTCAGGGGAAGCATACCCTCAAATTTGACTGCGAATTCCCCGAGGAAAGTCAGCTGAAAATCAGGGCTGTTTTTAAAACGATAAGTTCTCCCGAGGTGATTAATAAATAATTGTATTTAAATTGAATTTGTAATAATAGGTCTTTGGTTGACAAGACCTATTATTACAAATGTGATTGATAGGCCTGAATCTATCAGGTCTGTTAAATCCGTATGAACAGGCTATAAGTGATCAATCTAACCAGGGAGAAACTATGAATAACAAGAGTAGTGATTTTTTTGACAAGTCTTTGATGATGGATTGGATTAAAACGATGTCCGGTTTTGGCCCAAGGAGAGCAGGAAGCCCCGGTGGACATATGAACGAAGATTTTTTGATAGAACAATTAAGTAATTTTGGCCTTGAAAATGTTCATAAGGAACCTATTTCTATCGTTTACAGAGAAACTCAGAAAGCACTTCTTGAGCTTGATGAAGGTGAAGGATTCAAGCCTCTAAATGCACACTGGATACCATACACTGCCTATACCGCTGATCAGGGAATCGAGGGAGAACTTGTTTATGCTGACCCCAAAAAATTCTTTCAAGGTGGTGATTGGAAGGGTAAGATTGTATTGACAGATATTTCATTTCCAAATCTTAATATTAAGCAGATCGCAAAATTTTCGTTGGGCATGTACGATCCTGAAGGGACATTGCTCAATGTTAATCATCCGGCTACCTGGGTAAGAATAAACTGGCATTTTTATAAAAAGGCATTTAAAAAGGGAGCTATTGGTTTTATTGGAATTATTAAAGATCAACCGGGTGGTTCACATCGGATGTATGCACCTTACGGTTTCAAGGAAAAGAATATACTCGACAAACCACTGCCGGGTTTCTGGGTAAGCAAAAATGATGGCCCTAAACTCCGTGAGTTGGCAACAAAAGGAAATAGTCGCATAAGAATGACCCATACCGGAATTCATGAATCAGGCACTACCGCTAATATCGTGGGTGAAATACCGGGGAAAAGTGATGAAATCATAATTCTGCATTGTCATCATGACTCACCATTTAAATCTCCCGTTGAAGATGCATCCGGATGCGCGGTTATTCTTGCTTTAGCAAAACATTTTGCAAAACAGCGGGATAATAATCGAAAAATAATGGTTCTATTTACGGCAGGTCACTTTTATGGCTCAATTGGAACCCGCACTTTCATCAGGGTTCACATGAAGGATATTGTACCCAAAGTAGTATTGGAACTGACGGTTGAGCATGTTGCAAAAGAGGCAATCGAAAACGCTGAAGGAAATCTCGTTTATAGCGGACAGCCGGAAGGTACCGGGGTATTTGTCCCTTTCAATAAGGCAATGGTTGATATTGTATTAGATAGTGTTAAAGAAAATTCTGTAGACCGGGTATTCTTACTCCCACCTGAGGGGCCCTTAGGAGATTATCCTCCTACTGATGGCGGGGATTGGTATGAAATAGGTGTGCCATTAGTAAATATGATTTCCAATCCGGTATACCTCCTTAATGAAGAAGATGATTTAGAATGGGTTATGGAAGACCGGCTTCCCAAAGTAGCCGGTGCTTTTACCGATATCATCCTTAAAACAGATACGCTGAGTAAAAAGGAAATTGGCTCGGTAGGGTTTCCCGGTTTCCGGTTAAAAATGAAATTAGTCAAATTTTTGGTAAAAATGAAAACAACCAAATTTGGTACTCGTCCTGTATATTAGAGATATTTAATTAGAATGGACGTTAGTTGCTCTGAAAGCTGAATCATTCAGTTGCATAAAATAATTATTTTCTACTTGTATAGTTAAGGTCTGCTGAAAAACTAATCAATAATAGCATACTTTGAAACTGTAATTGTCTCTGCAATCATCATCGGACTCTCACGCAGGAAAAAGACACTCACCAGCGCTAAAACCGAAAGGATCGCAAAGGCATACATCGAAGATATAAGGTAAGCGTTGTGATCAATACTCATACCGGCAACAAATAACATTCCCGAAAGCTGACCAATCCATAGAAGGATTCCCTGAGATGCCGATTCCGGTGCCGGATGACAAACCTCTGCTGCATATTGAAAAGCGATAGGACCGGCACTCATTACAAAAAAGCCCAGCACAAATGATGAAACCAGTAATATCGAATAGGTATTTTCCGGATTCAATCCCAGATTTCCTGCAAAAGATAATCCAAAAACTCCCGGGACCATACCAATGAGGCAGATTACAAGGAAGAGCTTTCTTTTTCGGAATTTATCGGAAAGCAGTGGGAGAATAAGTGCCCCTATAATACCGCCGATAAGCATTATCCCCCCGATTAATCCGTCGGAATCTTTAACTCCGGCCATTTCGGAAATACGGTCTGTCATTGAACTAATGGCATTAAAAATGCCAAGCCCGACGAAAAACAAGATCAGGGTTATTTGCATATCCCGGTTGTAAAGCATATCCCGGATCCCTTTTCTGAACCCCGAATCTTCCTGGATAATATACTCATAACCTTCGGGATGCTCCCTGATGAGAAAAATTAAAGCAAGTGAAGAAACCAAAGCTAAAATACCGTATATCCACAGCATCTGAGCGAAACCGGTTCCGTAATTGGCCAGCTCGGGATGGGAACCTACAAGTAATGGGGTAACCAGCATCGCGACTATGATTCCAAGATATTGTGCCAGAACCGCCAATCCGGCAGCCAACCCTCTTTCCGAAAAAGGGAACCAACGCACTGTAACTGCAGTCACGGCATTCAGAATAAATGGCTGTGCCAGGGCAAGTCCAATCTGCGAAATAACAACGCCGTTAAAGTTGGTTGCAAAAATGGCTTTACTTATACTGAAAACTCCAACCATCACAGAACCAATGGTTAGTCCGCTCTTAATGCCGTATTTGTCAATGATATATGATGCGGGAAAGCTCATTGCCAAAAAGATCAGCATGTACGAAAGTGCCAAAAAATCAATATTGATAAAGGAAGAAGGATCAACCTGTCCTTTGTAAAATACCTCTGCAGGGCGTACCACTGCGGCGTGGGTCAACCACTGAATTGAAATTGCGAAGGTGACAAGCATCAATATGGTTAGAATAACCCATCTGTAGGGTGAAGGTTTCATTTTTTGAGTTTTGAAATTTGAGGCAACATTTATTTTCACAAAGCGTATCGCAAAAATAATTGTTTGTGTGAGAAATCAAACAGAAATCAACGAAGTTTTAACCGGGCTTAAAAGGCTTGGGCATCTGTTGTCAAATGTGAATGGTTAACGTTGATGGACCTGTGGGGTCCTATACTTCATTAGATCCGGAACCAAAAGGGGTAATCTTTGTTTTACCTATTTAATACGAACTAATATGACCCCTTACCCAGGAAAAACAGGCAACTTACTTTGGACGTTTGTAATTTTATGTCTATTGCTTTTCGTCAATTGTGAGTCCAAACCACCTAACGAGAAAGGTGATTTCAGGAATCCTGACCTGATCGAATTAATCAGTCTTGATCCGGCATTCAAACTTGATATCCGGTATGCTACAACGAATAATTTTGCTGGTAAACCTGTTTACAAGCAAGCGCGTGCCTTCCTTCAAAGGCCCGCTGCTGAAGCATTAGTCCGGGTAAATAACGAATTTAAGCTGTTGGGATATCGTTTGTTGATATTTGATGGATATCGTCCCTGGAGTGTAACCAAGATTTTCTGGGATATAACTTCCGAAGAGAATAAGAAATTTGTTGCTGATCCGAAGGTTGGCTCAAAGCATAACCGGGGTTGTGCTGTCGACTTAAGTTTATATGAAGTGGCTTCGGGGAAAGAGGTTTCAATGCCTGGCGAATATGATGAAACCAGTGAACGTTCGTATCCCGGATATACAGGTGGAACAGATGAACAACGCAGAATGAGGGATTTACTAAGGAGTAAAATGGAAGCGAATGGATTTTCAGTTTATGATTGTGAATGGTGGCATTTTGACTTTAAGGAGTGGAAATTATACCGGATCCAGAATGTTCCGTTTGAGGAGATAAAATAAGATACGGCAGATTCAATCCATTGAAATTATTTTTCGCAACCTGACAAAGCAATGCCCCTTCGTGTTAAAACGAAGGGGCAGCTTAATGGGCGTTTTTAATGGTCCAATTATTTTTTAGGTTCAATACCAAAGGTAAATCCCCCTTTCACGCGTTCGATAAGTTCAGGTATAATATCCTGGTAATTGCCGATGATCCCAAAGTCTGCGTTGTTAAAGATACTGGCCTTAGGGTTCTGATTAATGGCGATAACAGTACCGGCCTCTTTCATCCCTGCAATATGTTGTATGGCACCTGAGATACCCACGGCGACATAAACCTTAGGACGGACTGTCTTGCCGGTCTGGCCAACCTGTCGGGCATATTCAGTAATTCCTTCGTCGACTACCGGACGGCTACAGGCCCATTCGGCATTGATACCATGGCCCTTTAGCGCTTCGGCCAGCGCTTTAATCAGACCCAGACTGTCGGTTGTGGTTCCCCTTCCACCTGAAACGATGATGTCGGCATCAAAAAGATTCTGCAATCCCCCTTCACCTCTCACGGTTTTAAGAATTTCAACAACAAAATCCTTTTCGTCCAGTACCGGTGTGAAGGTGGATATAATCCCTTCTCTTCCCACTACTCGCTCAGGAACCTCAAAAGTTCCGGCTCGTGCCGTTGAAACCTGCGGGCAAACAAAACCAAGAATAGTGGCCAGTTTACTCTCTCCATAGGTTGGACGGCGCGATTCCAGGATGGGTGTGAATATTACTTTCTCTTTTTTACTTATATATTCTCCGATCTCAAGACCGGTACAATCGGCTGTTACCCCGCTACTGGTGCGCATCCCGATTCTGGGAGCTAATTCGCGTCCTGAAGTGGTAGCCGCAAATAGGGCAATCTCAGGATTTCGCTCCCTGATAACCTGTGTAAAGATAGAGGCAAACGGAAGTACAAGATATTCTTCAAGCCTGTCGTTGTCAACAAATATAACCTCGTCTGAGCCATGTTCAATCAGGGTCTGAGCCAAAGCTTGAACATTCTTGCCAATAATTAAGGTCATCACCTTGGTCTCCTTACCCAATTGTGTTGCAAGATTTCGGGCAGGGGTTAACAATTCGAGTGACGGTCTTGAAATATTACCATTTGTGATTTCGGCCCAGGTAATTATACCACTTGCGCCGTTTCTGAAATCCTTCTCGGGAAAATCGGGTCTGTCGACCTCTTTCTTCTCAACTGCTTCCTTCTTTTGCAGAACATTTCCCCCTTTTTTTAGATTGGCAATCAGGCTATCCACCAGAGAGATCTCATTATGGCCTTCCGAAAGGGTTATTGGCGGCCGCTCACTGACCATGTTTATCACCTTCGCCACGATGGTTGGTGATCCGTTAATACCGATCTTCTCGGTCCCTAATCCAATATCATCAATACCGAACGTTGTAATTTTGAGATTGCGTGCTTTGATTGCTCCGCTTAGCGAAGGTTTACGCGGAGGAATTCCGGTTGGTGTTAAGGAGATAACGCAAGGCATCGGCAATTTCATCATCTGATAACCCCCTTCGATAATCCGCTTTGCAATCACAAAGCTTTCGCCTTCCGATTTAACACTCTCCACAAAGGTCGCCTGAGGAATTCCGATATTTTCGGCCACCTGCGACGGAACGTGTGCCGTATCACCATCACTGGTTTGTCTTCCTGCAAGGATGATATACGGTTCTTTTGAGTCTTTTGTAAAGCCCAGGTGCTTAAGCATCGTGGAGATTGCCAGACCGGTGGCATAGGTGTCACTCCCCCCAAGTTTACGGTCCGACAACAGGTAAGCCTCGTCGTACCCCATTGCAATTGCTGCTTTTAGAGAGGTCTCGAATGAACCGGGACCCATTGAACAAACGATCAACCGTGCATCGGGATGTTGTTTTTTGAGTTGTAAGCCCGCTTCAAGACCGAACTGGCAATCAATATTTATAATTGATTTTGCCTTGGTCCGGTCCATAAGCCCATCTTCACCCATTCGCATTTCGCTGGGTACCGGAACCTGTTTTACTAAACTTATAATTGTT
The DNA here is from genome assembly GCA_947475715.1 of Prolixibacteraceae bacterium. Taxonomy (GTDB): domain Bacteria; phylum Bacteroidota; class Bacteroidia; order Bacteroidales; family Prolixibacteraceae; genus JAAFHB01. The sequence continues at coordinate 536 of CANJNY010000062.1, read as the reverse complement.
AAAGCCATCGTTTGATTATCTTTTAAATGCTACATGTTTTGGAAATCCGGACCATTGCCTCCGTTGGGTACTGCCCAGGTGATACCTAGTCCGGGAGATTTTATGTCGCATGTTCTGCAATGCATACAATTTTCAGCGTGTATTCTGAGTTCCTGCTCCCCTGCTTTGTTTGTATGGATCTCGTAAACTTCTGATGAACAATAAAATTGCTCAGGTGCCCCGTACTGATCAATATTAACAGCCTTGAATTTTTCAGAATCTTTCACGCTTACGTGTACAACCTGTTGTTCGTCATGATAAACTCCTGAATAATAAACATCTGTAGCCTTGTCAAATGTCAATACCTTGTCCCACTCCAGTTTGCCCTTAAACCGCTCCTTAAAAGGTTTCTTTTTAAGTTCGCTTAATTTTGAAGTCGTCTTATAATCGGCATGTGATTTTAACCTGCCAAAGAATCCGGCACCTCCGGTGATTAGCTGGGTTCCAAAATGAAGCCCTCCGATGATCAGCCCTTTCTCAAATCCTTGTCTGAAATT